>CANQSD010000030.1 GCA_947626385.1 uncultured Oscillospiraceae bacterium
CGGGCATCCATGGATCGTGAGCTTTTCCGTTTCCTGCTGAACTCCTTCTATGTCACCCCCGTGGTCTGCGCCGCCGCCATGGGCCGGGAGCACCAGGACGGGAGCCTCCGGCGCATGGTGATTGCGGGCCACAGACGCCGGAGCATGTATCTATGCAACCTCATTCTGAGTATCATCACCTGCGCCGCCGTGGCGTCGGCGGGGTTCCTGCCGGGGCTGGTGCTGGAGTACGCCGTCTGCGGGGGCATCAACAACAGCCTGAAGGACCTCCTGCTCTACGCCGCCGGGATGTTCATGGCCTCGGCCGCCATGGCCTCGTTTCTCACGCTTCTCGGGATGCTCATCCCCAACCGCGCCGCCTCCATCATCCTCTCGCTCCTGCTGTCCCTGGCGCTGATCCTGGGCGGGTCCTGGCTCGACCGTTGGGTCCATGGGTATGAAATACGTTCCGTCGTCACGGAGGACGGGGAGACGATCGTGGAGCACATCCCCAAAAACCCGGAGGGGCCGGGGTGGGATGCGGTCCGGCTCCTCGTGGACCTTAACCCGGGCAACCAGGCGATGGATTACGCCACCTTTTCCGCCTTCGAGCCTGAGCGTCTCATGGCCTGCGACGCGCTCTTTTTCACCCTGACCACCGCCGCGGGCTTCCACCTTTTTCGCAGAAAGGAGCTGAGATGACATGACCGAGCTTCTTGCCGCCGGCTGGATGCGTCTGCGCCGGTCGAAGTTTCTGTGGCTGTCCTGCCTCGTCCTGGGTGCGGTCCTCGCTATACTCATCCTGTGGAGGTGGAACGATCTCCATCGCACCCCGCCGCCCGTGGCCGACAACAACCTCACGGCGAGCTTACCCCTCTCCGATTTTGACCAGGCCATCTTCGCCTTCGGCGCGATGGCGGTGCTCCTCTCCTCCGCCGTCTGCGCCTGGGAGCTGGGCGCCGAGTACCAGGATGGGGCCCTGCGCAATAAGCTGGCCGTGGGCCGCAAAAGGCGGGACGTGTACCTGGCCTCTCTCACCCTGTCGGTCCTGACGGTGCTCCTCCTGTGCCTCGCGGTCTACCTTCCCGGCGTTATCGCGCTTCTCGCCACCACCGGCGGCTTTTATATGGGCTGGGGGCGGGCACTGGCGCTGATGGGCGGCCTTGCCCTGGCGGGCGCGGCCTTCGCCTCCCTCTTTACGCTTCTGAGCTTTCTCATCCCCCACCGGGCCGCCGCCGCGATCGTGACCATCGGCCTCACCCTGGCGCTGGTGCTGGGCGGCTCCGTGCTCACGGACCGGCTTCACGCAAAGCCGACGATCTCCGGCTACAGGATGGTGATCAACGGCGAGATCGTCTCCTCCGATGTCCCCAACCCCCGGTACATCCCGGAGGGTCCCCTGCGGGACGCCCTCACCTTCCTCGCCGACTTCGACCCCGGCGGACAGGTCGTCCGGTACGCCCAGGGGGAGACGGAGCGCATGGGCCGCCTCATGGCCTATGACGCGCTCCTCATCGTCCTGACGTCGGCGGCCGGGGTGCTCATATTCCGCAGAAAGGATCTGAGATGACATGACCGAGCTTCTTCGCGCCGGGTTCTACCGCCTGCGGCACTCGAAGCTTTTCTGGCTGGGCTGTGCCGGTATAGCCTTGCATACCCTGTGGGCCATGGCCTCAATCCTGAAAGGGCCCTATTACCCGGCGGCCGATGACTGGATGCTGGAGCTCCTCCGGGCGGACATGCATGGGAGGCTTTTCCGTTCCCTGCTGAACTCCTTCTACGTCACCCCCGTGGTCTGCGCCGCCGCCATGGGCCGGGAGCACCAGGACGGGAGCCTCCGGCGCATGGTGATTGCGGGCCACAGACGCCGGAGCATGTATCTATGCAACCTCATTCTGAGTATCATCACCTGCGCCGCCGTGGCGTCGGCGGGGTTCCTGCCGGGGCTGGTGCTGGAGTACGCCGTCTGCGGGGGCATCAACAACAGCCTGAAGGACCTCCTGCTCTACGCCGCCGGGATGTTCATGGCCTCGGCCGCCATGGCCTCGTTTCTCACGCTTCTCGGGATGCTCATTCCCAACCGCGCCGCCTCGATCATCGCCGCGTTCCTGCTGTCCATGGCGCTGATCATGGGCGGGAGGACGCTTGATCATTGGCTCGAAGAGCCTCAAACAAATCTTATCGTGACCGACGTCACAGAGGACGGCGAGTGGATCACGGAGAAGGTCCCCAACCCCGACTGTCTCCCCGAGGGACCGGGGCGGGACGCGGTCCAGTTCCTCATGGAGCTTGACCCCGGCGCTCAGGCATTTCTGTACGCCACCTTCTCAGCCTTCGAGCCTCAGCGCCTCATGGCCCACGCCGCCCTCTTCCTCGCCCTGACCTCCGCCGCCGGCCTCCTACTCTTCCGCAGAAAGGACTTGAGATGACATGACTGAGCTTCTTTCGGCGGGTCTTTACCGCCTGCGGCGCTTAAAGCTCCTGTGGATCGTCTGCGGGCTTCTGGCCCTGGCGTCCGCGGGGAATGTCGCCTGGTCCTGGCACGCCGCCCTGCGGTACCATACCGTCCTGAACGACGAGGTGAAGGCGGTGACCCTCTCCCTGCGGGCGGAATACATGGACTCCAACTTCTTCACCGTCCCCGCCATGGGGGTCCTGTTCTCCTCCGCCCTGTGCGCCTGGGAGCTGGGGGCCGAGTACCAGGATGGGGCACAGCGCAACAAGCTTTCCGTGGGCCACAAGCGCCGGGACGTATACCTGACGGCCCTCCTGCTCACCGTCCTCATTTGCGCGCTTTTGTGCCTCGCGGCGTTCCTCCCCGGCATCCCCGTGATGCTCCTGACCGCCGGCGGCTTCGGCATGGGCTGGACGAAGGCACTGCTCAGTATGGCGGGGATGATTGCCGCGTCCGCGGCCTTCGCCTCCCTCTTCACCCTCCTGGGCCTCAACATCCAAAGCCGCGCCGCCGCCGCCATCGTGGCCATTGCCCTTACGGCGGCGCTGGCGCTGGGCGGGAATATCCTCCGGGGCCGGCTGGAGGAGGCGCCCACCTATCCCGGTGTCCAGCACACCGAGGACGGCGAGACGCTCTTTGTCACCATGTCCAACCCCCGGTACATCCCGGAGGGACCCTGGCGGGACGCCCTCACCCTCCTAGTCGACATGGACCCCGCCGACCAGGTCCTCCGGTACTGCCATTCCGGCGAGGAGAACGTGGGCCGTCTCGCGGCTTATGACGCCCTTTTCTTCGTACTGACCTCGGCGGCGGGACTGCTCATCTTCCGGCGAAAGGACTTGAAATAATGCTGCCCTGGATCCTATGCGGCGTTTTATCCGTCCTTGCGGCGGTCCTTCTTTGGAGGGACCGCCTCGCGGCGCGTTCGGCGGACGCCATCGCCGCCCAGCTGACGGAAAAGCTCACCGGCGACACCAACACCCCCATCGCCGTCCCCACCCGGGACCGGCGCCTCCGTGCCCTGGCCTCGGCGCTCAACCGGGAGCTGCGGACCCTCCGCGCCCTCCGGCACCGGTACGAGTTGGGCGACCGGGAGCTTATGGAGGCCATTGCCAACGTCTCCCACGATTTGAGAACGCCCCTGACCGCCATCTCCGGCTACGCCCAGCTTCTGGAGCGCGGGGCGCTGACGGAGGAGCAGAGGGGGTACGTGGAGCAGATCCTGTCCCGCGCCAGGGCCATGTCGGAGCTGACGGAGGAGCTTTTGCGCTCCACGGTGCTCCTGTCCGGGACGCCGGAGGTGAAGACCCGCGTGGACCTGCGCGCCCAGCTGGAGGAGTCCCTGGCCGGGGCGTACACGCGCCTGCGGGACCGGGGCATGACCGTCCGCGCCGACCTGCCGGAGGGCCCCGTTATGCGGGAGCTGGACGCCGCCGCCCTCCGCCGGGTGCTGGACAACATCGTCTCCAACGCCGCCCTCCACGGGGAAGGGGAGCTCCATGTGACCCTCACCACCGCCGGGACCTTCACCTTCCGCAACCCCGCCCCATCCCTCACGAAAACCGACGCCGCCCGCCTCTTCGACCGCTTCTACACCGTCGATCCCGCCCGCCGCACCACGGGCCTGGGCCTCTCCATCGCCAGGACCCTTTCCCAGCGCCTCGGCGCGGCCCTCACCGCCACCGTGGAAGACGGAGAGCTGGAGATCAGGCTGACGTGGGAGGAGGCATAGCGGGGGCATGGGGGAAGTGAGGGTGGGAGGACAGAATGGTTCCGAAGAATGCACCCGCCAAAGCCCCTCCCTCCGGGGTCCCCGGCGGGCTGTTGCCCGCTGGGGAGAGGAGGAGCGATGCCAGCGCCTGAGCCCGACCAACGGGAGGGCGAAGCAAAGCGGCATCAGCGACGACGAGCCCGAGCGAAGCGACGGGCAGGGTGGGGACGTCTATCCCACCGCTCAACAACTCGCACCCACCCCCTACCCCCTCCCAAAGGGAGGGGCAACCGTGTCGGGGGCGGGTGCCGAAGGGCTTTGGGAGGGTGGCGATGAACGCACCCACCTCATCCGGCGCCTGCAGGTGCCACCTTCCCCGCCCTGCGGGGAAGGCTTAAGGGGTCCCCGCCGGGCCGTGGCCCGGTGGGGAGAGGAGGAGCCAAGCCTGCGCCTGACTACGCCCGCAGGCGTGTTTCGAGGCCAACCGCCGAAGGCGGCGCTTAGGCCGAGATGCCCTGCCGCTTGCGGCGGGGCGAGGTAAAGCGGCTTGCGCGACGACGAGGACGAGGGCTCGAATACCCCGCCGCCGCGGCGGCACCCCTTTTTCCGAAAAAGGGGTCGAGGGGAATAAGGATGCGCCGCAAAGCGGCGCGTTTGTATTTTATGCGCCTGCGGCGCAAAATGGTTACCGTTACTTTACTATACTAAAATGTTCCACGTGGAACATTTTAGTATAGTAAAGTAACGCCCCTCCCGGAGGGGGAGGGGCGGGGGTGGTCATTCTTTGTCGTCGGGCTTCTGCTCCGGGGGGGACTCGGGGGCCGGGACGGGTTCCGGTTCCGGGGTCGGGGTGGGGGAGCGGAAGCGGAATTCGTGGGTCACCGGGTCTACGGAGGTCATGTCGCGGTAGAGGGCGGTGTCCTCCGGGAGGCCCTTGCGGCGGAGGCGGCGGTTGTTGAGGCGGCGGATGATGTTGTAGAGGATGGTGGTGAGGGGTACGCCCACCACCATGCCCAGGATGCCGAAGAGGCCCCCGAAGAAGAGGATGGCGAACATGATCCAAAAGCCGGAAAGGCCCGAGTGGGAGGAGTGGATGCGGGGCTTGAGGATCTGACCGTCGATCTGCTGGAGGACCACGGTGAACACCAGGAAGATGAGGGACTGGGTGGGATTCTCCAGCAAAATGAGGAACGCCGACGGGATGGCGCCGATGAAGGGGCCGAAGACGGGGATGAGGTTGGTCACCGCGATGATGACGGTGACAAGGCCGCTGTAGGGCATCCCCATGATGGCCATGAAGATGTAGTTTAAGAGGCCCACGATCATCGAGTCGATGATGGTCCCCATGATGTAGTTGCCGAAGGCGTCGTTGATGAAGTCCATCTCCGCCATCAGGGCGTTGGCGGCGCGGGGGCGCAGGAGGCTGTAGGTCAGCTTCTTCACCTGGGCGCAGAAGGTCTCCTTGTTGTACATGAGGTAGACGGAGATGACGATGCCCACGAAGAAGTCGAAGAGCGTCATCACCACGGAAATAACCCCGTCGGTGATGCTGCCCAGGATGGTGGAGAGCTTATTCAGCACGTTATCCTTCAGCCAGTTCACCACGCTGTCGGAGATGGTGGTCAGCCACTTGGCGGCCACGGGCTCCAGGTCCCGGCCGTCGAAGACATGCTCCACCCAGGTCATGGCCACGTTGAAGTAGTCCGAGGAGTTGTCCACGATCTTCATGACGCTGTTGTAGAGCTCCGGCAGGACGATGATGAGAAGCCCCGCGATGAGCCCCAGCGCCAGGAGGATGGTGAAGGTGATGGACACGGCCCTGGCCAGCTTCCGGCCCAGGGACTGTTTCTTTTTACAAAGCTTCAGGAAGAGCTTCAAAAAGAGCTTGTCCTCAAGGACCACCATGATCTTGTTAAGCAGGTACGCGATGAGGAAGCCGTAGATCACCGGCATCAGGGCATCAACGATGAGGCCCGCGATCCGGCGGATGCCCGCCCAGCTGTTGAGCATCCAGAAAAAGGCGATGCTCGTCACCACCACGCAAAAGGCGGTGACGCCCCAGTACAGGTATTTTTTATCCCATTTAAAATTCTTCATACGATCTCCCTGTACATGGAGGCGGCGTCGTCCTTCCGCACTGTCTCCTGGACGGACAGGACCTCCACCCGCACCTTTTTGGGCCCGAAGGACAGCTCGATGATGTCCCCGGGCTTTACCTCCCTGGAGGGCTTGGCTACGGTGCCGTTGACGGTGATCCTCCCGCCGTCGGCGGCCTGCGCCGCCACGGTGCGCCGTTTGATCAGTCTCGATACCTTCAGGTACTTGTCAAGTCTCATACCCTTTCCTCCATAACGCCAAAGGCCCCGGTCACCGGGGCCTTGCAGTTTGCCAAAAAACTCAAGTCGAGCATTTTTTCCGGCGGCATGTACGTCGGAAAAAATACCTTTCGCACGTTCCCCTTTGTCGAAAAAGGCCAACGGCCTTTTTCGACAGGCAGGCCCCGGTCACCGGGGCCTTGTGTGAATCTGTGCGAAGCTTACTCGGCGATGGCGTCCTTGAGGGCCTTGCCGGCCTTGAACTGGGGAACACGGGAGGCGGGGATGCGGATCTCCGCGCCGGACACGGGGTTGCGGCCGATACGGGCGGCGCGGGCCTTGGCCTCGAAAGCGCCGAAGCCGATGAGAGTGACCTTGTCGCCGGCCTTCATGGTCTCGACGATGGTGTCGATGACGGCGTTGACGGCCTTGTCGGAGTCCTTCTTGGAAAGTCCGGTCTTCTCCGCGACGGCAGTGATAAGTTCAGTCTTGTTCATGTTCTGATTTCCTCCTGAGTTTTCCCGCTGGGCGGGAATGATTTTTATATCTTAAAGGGAGATTCCCTTTAAATCCCATCTTCCTTGGCCCGCTCCCACAGCTCGTCCATCCGCGCCGGATCAAGCTCCTCCAGGGGTGTGCCGGCCTTCGCCGCCTCGGCCTCCATGTGGGCAAAGCGGGCGATGAACTTGTCCGTGGCGCCGCGCAGGACCGTCTCCGGGTCCAGCTTCAAAAGCCGCGCGGCGTTGACGCAGGAAAAGAGAAGGTCCCCCAGTTCCCCGGCCGCGTCGCCGCCGGTCTCCAGGGCGTCCCGGAGCTCCCGGGTCTCCTCTCCTATTTTATCCAAAGCGCCGGCGGGACAATCCCAGTCAAAGCCGGCCTTGGCCGCTTTTTTCTGGACCTTTTCCGCCCGCCAGAGGGCCGGGAGGCTCTTGGCCACGCTCTCCATGGCGCTGGCGACGGTGGCCTGGTGCTTCTCCACCCGCTTGATCTTGTCCCAGTTCTCTAAGACCTGGCCGGCGTCCGTCACCTGGACGGTGCCGAAGACGTGGGGGTGGCGCAGGATCAGCTTCTTGCACACCCCGTCCGCCACGGCGTCCAAATCGTAATGTCCGGCGTCCTCCTCGATGGAGGCGTGGAACACCACCTGCAGGAGCACGTCCCCCAGCTCCTCCCGGAGATGCTCGGGGCTTTGCTCGTCGATGGCCTCCACCACCTCGTAGACCTCCTCGATGAACTCCCGGCGGATGGACTCGTGGGTCTGCTCCCTGTCCCAGGGACAGCCCCCCTCGCCCCGAAGGAGTTTGACGATGTGCCGGAGGTCGGAGACGTCATAGCGGCTTTTGTACACAAAATCTATCATATTTTCTCCTCGACTGCAAGTGAAAAATGAATAAATCCTGAGGTTTTACCGGATTTTCAGCAATTTTGCCAGTTTCTCCCCCTTGGGAAGGAGCAAAATGTCCTCCTTTGTCAATGCCCGGAGGAGGACAATGAGCACGGCGTACACGAAAACCGCCGCGAGGACGGTGACCGCCAGACACACGGCCCCCGCCAGCCGCCCTCCGCCCAGCGCCGGCAGGAGCCAGCGCTCGCAAAGTCCCTGGACCCCCCAGGCCGCCGCGCCCATGAGCGCCGAGCACAGCAGGGGGCGGATCGTGACCCGCAGGAGGCGGGGCCGCTCCGGGCTCGTCACGGCGATGAAGACGGAGTTGAGAAGGGTGATGGCCATGTAGCAGGCCAGCGTCCCCACCGGCGCGCCGGAGATGTTGATGGCGGGGTTGCCCACCAGGACGTAGTTGATGCCGATCTTCAGAAGGCCTCCCACGGGCAGGGCCACCAGGGCCAGCTTTTCGTGGCCCGTGGCCTGGAGGATGCTGTTGGAGATGAGGTAGGCGCAGACAAAGTAGCTGGCGATGCCCAGCATGGAGAGAAGCGCCGGGCCGTGCTCGTTGGAGCCGGGGAAGACGACCTCAAAGATGGGCCCCGCCAGGACGAAGAGCCCCACCGCCGCCGGCATGGCCAGCAGGTTCGTGACCCGCAGGCTCGACTCGATGGTGGTTTTGGCGGCCTTGTGGTCATGGGAGGCCATGGCCGCCGCCACCACGGGCACCACCGCCACGCCGATGGGGGAGATGAAGGCGTTGGGCACGGAGAAGAAGGTCATGCCCTTGGAGTAGACGCCGTAGAGGACGTCCACCATCTGCTCGCTCAGGCCCGCCCCGGTGCCAAGACGCCAGCGCACGAGGCTGGAGTCCACCAGATTGATGATGTTGAGCACCGAGGAGGAGAGCATGATGGGCACGCTGACCCAGACGATCTTTTTCAGCGTCTCTATACGGCTCATGGGCTTATCCAGGGTGACGGGCTTGGGCTCCCGGCGGGCGGCCCGCCGGCGCAGGATCGCCAGGATCGGCACGTCCAGCCCGAGACCGATGGTAATGCCCGCGATGGCCCCGGCGGCGATGATGTGGACGCCGTACCCCTGGCTCTTGAGATACCAGGCGATGGCGATGCCGAAGATGAGCTTGCAGAGGACCTCCATGATCTGGGAGATCGCCGTGGGGACCATGTCGCTGCGGCCCTGGGACCAGCCCCGGAGGGGCGAGAGCACGCAGGCAAAGAACACCGCCGGGGCCAGCACCCACACCCCCAGATAGACCTTGGGGTCGCTCATGAATTCCGCGAAGCTCCGCCCGAAGAGGAGCATCACGGCCATGCCCACGATGCCCACCAGGGTGAAGGTCCACAGGCCCACGGAGTAATACCGGGCGGCCTGACGGGGCCGGTCCTGGGCCCGGGCCTCGGAGATGAGGCGGGAGATGGCCACCGGCACCCCGGCGGTGGAGAGGGTCAAAATCAGCGTGTAGATGTTGTACATCACGTTGAAGTGACCCGACCCCTCGTCGCCCAGGAGGTTGAAGAGGGGGATCTTATAGATGGCGCCGATGACCTTGGTGAAGGCCACCGTGGCGGTGAGCACCGCCGCGCCGGTGAGGTAGCTGGCTTTTTTTCCGGGCTCTGACAAATCCATCGTCCTTCCGTGACACCGGGCCGCGCCCGGGCAAAAAGTAGGCAGGACAGCGCCCGCCCCCTACCACATATATTCAGGGCATGGACACTTTACACCAAAAGCGGGAAAAAATCAAGGGATATCCAACAATTCCCTGATTTTGTGCTTATGTCACCTGATAAAACCCGCTTGTGGTGCGCCTTGTTTTCATAACGCCTGTGGAAAACTCTGTGGGAAATGTGTAAAACCCCTTGTTTTTCGGGGCTTTTACCGTCTACCAACCGGGGAGGGCATCCAAAATAACCCACATCCCGCCCTGTTCCGCCCGGGTTTTTTGTAAACCAGGGAGCCCCTAAACCCTGCCCCGGATGTCCGTTCCGGCGAAGCGGAGGAGATAAAATTCTCCGGTGAGGCGGCTCATGATGGGGGCGGAATACCGCTCTCCCAGGTCCCGGAGGGTGAGGTTGGAGCTGATGACCGTCTTCCTCCCGGCGGTAAGGCGGGTGTTTAAGAGGGTATAGAGGGCGCTGACGGTGAAGGGGGAGGTGAATTCCGTGCCCAGGTCGTCGAGGATGAGTAGATCGCAGCCCTCCATCCGCCGGATGTCCCGGCGGGCCTCCTCCTGGTCCCCCCGGCCGAACTTCTCCGCCTCGTACTTGCTAAAAGCCGCCCCGGCGGTCTCGTAGACCACGGACCAGCCCCGCTCGGAAACTACTTTGGCGATGCAGGTGGACAGAAAGGTCTTCCCAAGGCCGGTGCCCCCCTGCATGAAGACGTTCAGGGAGCTTTTGGAGAAGTTCCTGGCGTACTCACTGCAAAAATCGTACACCGCCGCCATGACGCTCCGGGGGGACGCGCCGGTGGCGGGGTCGGGCCTGTCGTCGTAGAGGTTCAGGTCAAAGCTGTCGAAGGTCTGCTCCCCCAGCTTCAGAAGCTGTGAGAGGTCCCGCCGCTGTTCCTCCTTGTAGAGCTCCATGAGGCAGGAGCAAAGCTCCGTGCCGTTGTAGCCCGTGTCCCGGCACTTGGGACAGATATATTTCTCGTCCAGGTAATCCACCGGCAGGCCAAGCCGCACAAGCTCCATGGCCCGCTGCTCCTGGAGCTCCAGATTGGCCTCCCGCACGGCGTTCAGGGCCTCCACCGGGTCCGTGCCGTGGGAAAAGGCGGCGGCGACCGCGCCGGCCACGCCCTCCCGCAGCTCCCGGTCGATGCGCTGGATGCGCGGGCACCGGCGGTAGACCTCTTCCCGGCGGCGGGCGTTGGCCCGCTCGTTTTCCTCGCGCCGGCGGTCCAGCGCCTCCTTGGCGCGGCGTAAAAGCGTTCCGTCCAGGCTCATTAGCTCTCCCCCTTCATGCGCCGGATGGCGGCGCGGGTCTTTTCGATCTCCTCCATGGTGATGGGGTCCTCCCGCCGGGCGGCGGGCTTCTTCTCCGGGACCCTGGCAAAGGAGGGCGGGGCGTCCCCGGCCACGATCTCATCCGGGGTGTGCAGGCCCTTGGCGTGCCAGGAGCGCAGGATGGAGTCCATATACCGCCAGGTGAGCCGGCCCGTCTTGAGGACCGTCCGGTCATAGGCCAGGGCCACGGCGGGGGCCTTGAAGCCCATCTCGGTCCAGGCGTTTATGTACTTACGCTCCGTGGCAGAGAGGGCGCGCCCGTAGATGTTCAGCACGGGCATGAGCTCCCGTTCCCCGGCCTTCAGACCGCTCTGACGGGTGATGTACGCCTCCGCCGCCTCCCAGGAGAAGATGCCCTCCCGCTCCCAGACGTAGGCCTCCCGCTCGATGAAGCGCATGGAGGGCACCCGCCCTTCGCCGTAGCGGCGCTTGTATTCCTCGCGGCAGTAGGTCACCAGCGCCATGATGACGTCGGCGGGCAGGCGCAGGTAGCTGTAGATGTTCACAAGCGTCCGCAGTCCCTCGGAGGAAAGCTGGGCGCCCAGGTCGGTCTGCACCGCCCGGACCAGCTCCCGAAACTCCCGGTCGGAGTCCATCAGCGCGTCCATCTCCGCCACCGACAGCGCCGGCGGCTCGGCGGGGCGCTCCAGAGGCTTGACGGGCTTGACCGGGACGGCGTCCTCCGCCACCAGCCCCAGCCGCGTCAGCACCGCCATAGCGGCGTCCACCTGCTCCTCGGAGCGGTGGATAGAGGCGGCGGCGTCGGCGGGGTCGAAGTGCCCGCCGCGGGAGAGGATGTAGAGGTAAAGAAGCGCGGCGTCCCCGCTGGCCGCGCCCAGAAGCCGTCCCACCGCCTCCTGGGTGAGGCTGACGGCGTTTGCCTCCGTCAGCACGAATCTTCCCCCCATGCTCCGCCCTCCTCTCTCAAAAATCGCGGTTTCGTTCTATTATACCAAATCCGTCAACGAAAAACAACCTGTTTCCACAATCTTTATCCCGGCCCGCGGCCCATCTCCCGCAGGGCGGCTGTGCCCGCAGGCGTCGGATGAGGTGGGCGGGCGCGTTCATCGCAACCGCTCTATCATCTCACGCTCGCTTCCCCCCCTGCCCCCCTCCTACGAGGAGGGGGCGAAAAAGGTTGCGGCTTCGCCGCAGTTTTGATTTGCCCGCGCGGCGGGGACGGGGGAACCCCTCAGTCACGGCCTGCGGCCGTGCCAGCTCCCCCAGGGGGGAGCTTTTTAACCTCCCCCCTGGGGGAGGTGCTGAGCGAAGCGAGGCGGAAGGGTTAGCCCCTCCGTTGGAGGGGCAAGAGAGGGCGGGTTTACCTATGTTGCAACTGACATAGAACCCGACCCTACCAAAAAGGTTTGCGCCGCAAAGCGACGCAAATTTTTATAAACGCGGCGGCGCTCTTTGGATGGCGCTCTTTGGATTCCTTGGATTTCCCGGTTTTCCTTGACAAAATCGGGGTTTGTGGTAGAATGATATAGTTTATAGATATGTCTTGAAGGAGGGCGCGGGATGAGGACGGATGTGCTGGGGGTGGGGTTCGACCCAGTCACCATGGACGAGGCGGTGGAGCGGGGGATGGCTATGCTGGACACCGCCGCGCCGGACTACGTGGTGACGCCCAACCCGGAGATCGTCATGACCTGCCGGGAGGACCCGGAGGCCAAAAAGGCCGTGGAGGCCGCGTCTCTCGTTCTGCCGGACGGCATCGGCGTTATCTACGGGGCGAAGATCCTGGGCCGGCCCCTGCCGGAGAAGGTCCCCGGCGCGGATTTTGCCCTGGCTATGTTCGCTCGGATGGCGGCGGCGGGCCGAAGCGTCTACCTCCTGGGCGCGAAGCCGGGGGTGGCGGAGGCGGCGGGGAAAAATCTCGCCCGGCGCTTCCCCGGCCTTGTCATCGCCGGGACGGCGGACGGGTATTTTCAGGACGACGGGCCGGTGATCGACGCCGTGAACGCCGCCGCGCCGGATATGCTCCTTGTCTGTCTGGGCGCGCCCAAGCAGGAAAAATGGATGTACCGCAACCGGGACAAGCTCCGCGTCCGCCTGATGGCGGGGCTGGGCGGGTCCCTGGACGTCTACGCCGGCGTGGTGGAGCGGGCCCCGGAGTCCTGGCAGAGGCTGAACCTGGAGTGGCTCTACCGCCTGAAGCAGGACCCCCGCCGCATTGGGCGCATGATGCAGCTTCCTCATTTTATGGCCTGCGTCATAGGCCAGCGGATAAGGGGAAAATAAAGGGCGAAACCGATTTTTTGACAGGAAAGGACCTGATCTTATGGTATACATTCTTCTGGCCGACGGCTTTGAGGAGGTGGAGGCGGTCACCCCCGCCGACGCCCTGCGCCGCGCCCGCGTGGACACGGCCCTCGTGGGCGTCACCGGCATGACCGTCACCTCCAGCCACGGGCTTCGCGTCGCCGCCGACGCGGCCTTAGAGGACATCGACCCCGCCGCCTGCGAGGCGCTCATCGTCCCCGGAGGCCTTCGGGGCGTCCAGAACATCAAGGCCTCCCGCCCCGCCATGGCCGCCGTGAAGGCCGCCTTTGAGGCCGGGAAGTTCACCTGCGCCATCTGCGCCGGCCCCACGGTCCTTGCCGAGCTGGGGCTTCTGGAGGGCAAGAGGGCCGTCTGCTACCCCGGCATGGAAAAGGAGCTCACCGGCGCGCTCGTCCGGCTCGGCGCGGCTGTCGCCGAGGACGGGACGCTCATCACCAGCCGCAGCGCCGGCACCGCCTGGGACTTCGCCCTGGCCATTGTGGCGGCCCTGCGGGGAAAAGCGGCGGCGGAGAAGGTCGCCTCCGATGTCCACTATGACCACTACAAAGGCTGAGCTGCGCCAGCGCCTCAGAGCGCTGGAGCGGGCCATGACGGCGGAGGAAAAGGCCGCCTCCGACGCCGCCCTCCGGGAGGGGTTTCTGGAGATCCCCGAGTACCGGGCGGCCCGGACGGTGCTCCTCTACGTCGGGACCGGCGCGGAGGTGGACACCCGGCCCCTCATCGAGGACGCCCTGGCCGCCGGCAAGCGTGTGGCCCTGCCGGTTATTACCGGCCCCGGCGTCATGGAGGCGCGGGCCGTCACGGACTTAGACCTCCTCGTCCCCGGCCCCTGCGGCATCCCCGCGCCGGGGGAGGGAAGCGAGCTTGTCCCCCCGGAGGCGCCAGACCTGATCCTCGTCCCCGGCATGGCCTTCACGCAGGACGGTTGGCGTCTCGGCCGCGGCGGCGGGTACTACGACCGGTACCTCCCGCGAACGAACGCCCTCACTGTGGCGCTGGCGCGGGATTTCCAGATGGTGGATCACATCCCCACGGAGGCCCACGATATTCCCGTGGACGCCCTCGTCATCGACAGCGGAGACGAAGAATAAGCCAAGGGCCCCCGAAGGGGCCCAGGCGAGCGTTTTCCCCGGGGTCCCCGCGCGGTCGAAGACCGCGTGGGGGAAGGAGGAGCGAACCGTGCGACTGAGGGATGCGGCAGCCGCCGTAGGCGACCGCCGCGTCCCGAAGCAGAGCCGGTTCCGCGACGACGTTAGCAGCCGCAGCCGTTGCCGCAGCCACAGCCGTTGTCATTGCCGCAGCCGTTGCCGTTGCCGCCGCAGCAGCAGCACAGGACGATGATGATGAGGATGATCCAGATGCAGGAATTGTTACCGCCAAAGCACATAGGTTGACTCCATTCCGCCGGTTTGCCGGCTGACTTGATTCCGTGTCCGCCGTGGGCGGACCGGCGATGACGTTGTCATCTGCGTCATACTATGCCCCTCAAGGCAAGGAGGTTCTTATGTCCGACAAAAACCAGGAGTTCTGGAAGGAGCTGATGGGCGAGGACTTCAAGGTGGACCTGGACCTGGACGCCCCGGTCCCGAAGCCGGAAAAGCCCGCCGTCCCGCCGAAAGCCCCGGTTTCCCCACCGGAGACGCCGAAAAATCCGGAACCGCCAATACCGGAGACGCCGAAGCCGGCCTCCGGGTTTACCATCGAGTACGTCACCCACGACGGCGCGCCGGAGCCGGAAAAGCCGGTAACGCCGGTAACGCCGCCGGTGACGCCGGTCAAGCCCGTGACGCCGCCGGTGACGCCGGAGGTCCGGGAGGAGCCGGCGAAGCCCGCGGAGCCTCTTCCCGCCGCGCCCGTCGAGATCCCGCCCGAGGCCCCCGCGCCGGTGCCGCGGACGCCCGCGCCTCAGGTCCCCCCGTCTCCCGTGCCGGAGCCTGTCCGGCCCCGTTCGGCGCAAAGCGTCCCGGCGGCGAAGGGCAAGGCCAGGGGGAAGAAGGACTTCGAGGTGGAGTTCGACTTTGACGCCGAGTACCCCGACGTGGACGAGAAGGCCCTGAA
This sequence comes from uncultured Oscillospiraceae bacterium, assembly GCA_947626385.1. Lineage (GTDB taxonomy): Bacteria > Bacillota > Clostridia > Oscillospirales > Oscillospiraceae > RUG626. Next base: position 15,211 of record CANQSD010000030.1, read on the forward strand.
GCGGGGCGGCAGCAGGCGGTCCGGGTGTCTCACGGGCATTTTGCTCTTTCTCTTCGTCATCAGCGTCAGCGCCGTGCTGGCGGTGATGGGCTGGAACTGGGCTACGGACGTGCTGGGACTGGACGGCGACGGCACCCTCGTCGAGGTCACCCTTCCCCGGGACATTTTCCACGAGGAGACGCGCAAGGAGACGGACGAGGACGGAAACGAGACGGAGGTCACCGTCAACGTGGCGGATATCGACGCCGTGGCGGAGGAGCTTTACCAGAAGGGGCTCATCCGGTATAAGTGGCTTTTCAAGCTGTTCTCCAGCTTCGCCCACGGTGACACCAAGGTCAACGCCGGCACCTACAACCTGAAAATGAATTACGACTACCGGGCCCTCATCAACGGCATGAACCCCCGCACCGGCCGGCGCAACACGGTGAAGGTCACCATCCCCGAGGGCTACACCATCACCCAGATCGCGGCCCTCATGGAGGAGAACAAGGTCTGCGCCACGGAGGACTTCCTGGACGCGGTGGCCAACTCCGAATTCGATTACGATTTCCTGGAGGACACCACATTGGGCGATCCCAAGCGGCTGGAGGGCTTCCTCTTCCCGGACACCTATGAATTTTACGAAAACGACGACCCGGACAGCGTCATCAAGCGCTTCCTCAACAACTTCAAGAACAAGTGGACCGACGAGGACGAGGAGTTCATCAAGAAGGCCAGGGATCTGGGCCTCTCCGTCCGGGAGGTCATGATCGTGGCCTCCATGATCGAAAAGGAGGCCGGCAGCAACGACGAGCGGGACGATATCGCCTCCGTCATCTATAACCGCCTGGCGGACACCGGCGGCCGGCACGGCACCAACGCCTACCTCCAGATCGACGCCACCATCCGCTATGCCATCGCCGACACCGGGGAGGAGTTCTCCACGGAGATCGACAGCCCCTACAACACCTATCTGTACCCCGGCCTGCCCGTGGGGCCCATCGCCAACCCCGGCATCGCCTCCATCCGCGCGGCCCTCAACCCGGCGGACACCGACTATTATTACTACGCCCTGTCCAAGGCCGGCATCCACCGGTTCTTCACCAACCTTGACGCCTTCAACAAGTTCGTCCATTCCGACGAGTACGGCGGCTGAGAATCCACACGATCATAAGGAGATAGACACCACATGAAACCTTACGGCTTAAACGAGCTTCGGGAGATGTTCCTGCGCTTTTTCGAATCCAAGGGCCACCTGCGCCTGCCCAGCTTCTCCCTCATCCCCCAAAACGACGCCTCGCTCCTGCTCATCAACTCCGGCATGGCCCCCATGAAGCCCTTCTTCACCGGGGAGCAGGAGCCGCCCCGCCACCGGGTCACCACCTGCCAGAAGTGCATCCGCACCGGCGACATCGAGAACATCGGCCACACGGCGCGGCACGGCACGTATTTTGAGATGCTGGGCAATTTCTCCTTCGGGGACTACTTCAAAAAGGAGGCCATCCCCTGGGCCTGGGAGTTTCTGACGAGCCCCGACTGGGTGGGCCTGGACCCCGCGCGCCTTTACCCCTCCGTCTTCGCCGGGGACGAGCAGACCCCCGCCGACGACGAGGCCTACGCCATCTGGCGGGACGTGGTGGGCGTGCCCGAGGACCACATCGTCCGCTTCGGCCGGGAGGACAACTTCTGGGAGCACGGCTCCGGCCCCTGCGGCCCCTGCTCCGAGATCTACTACGACCGGGGGCCCGAGTGGGGCTGCGGCAAGCCGGACTGCCATGTGGGGTGCGACTGCGACCGGTATATCGAGGTCTGGAACGTGGTGTTCTCCCAGTTCGACAACGACGGTGAGGGCCACTACACCGAGCTCAAGCAGAAGAACATCGACACCGGCATGGGCCTGGAGCGCTTAGCCTGCGTCTGCCAGAACGTGGCCAGCCTCTTTGACGTGGACACGGTGATGCGCATCACCAATAAGGTCAGCGCCCTCACCGGCGCGCACTACGAGGAAAGTCCCGAGAAGGACGTGTCCCTCCGGGTCATCACCGACCACATCCGCTCCGGCGTCTTCATGATCTGCGACGGCGTTTTGCCCTCCAACGAGGGGCGCGGCTACGTCCTGCGGCGGCTTCTCCGCCGCGCCGCCCGCCACGGGCGCTTACTCGGCGTCACGGAGCCCTTCCTCTATGAGGTGGTGGACACCGTGGTGGAGGAGAACGAGGGCCATTACCCCGAGCTTGCCGAGCGCCACGACTACATCAAGCGGGTGGTCCGGGTGGAGGAGGAGAACTTCGCCAAGACCATCGACGCAGGCCTGCGCATTTTCAACGATATGCTGGCTTCTCACAAGGAGAAGGGCGAGACGACCTTCTCCGGCGAGGACGCCTTCAAGCTTTACGATACCTACGGCTTCCCCATCGACCTCACCCGTGAGATGGTGGAGGAGCAGGGCATGAGCGTGGACGAGGACGGCTTCAAGGCCCAGATGGAGGCCCAGCGCCAGCGCGCCCGCAAGGCCCGGGAGGCCCTGGGGGATCTGGGCTGGGCCGGCGTGGAGTTCGGCAAGGACGTGCCGGAGACCAAATTTGTGGGCTACACGGAAAATGCCGTCTCCGACGCGAGGGTCGTGGCTCTGGTGGTGGAAAACGAGCAGGCCGAGGAGCTGATGCCCGGTGTAGAGGGCATCGTCGTCCTCGATAAGACCCCCTTCTACGCCGAGATGGGCGGCCAGGTGGCCGACCACGGCCGCATTTTCGCCGACGGCATGACCTTCGAGGTCACGGACGTGCAGAAGAACAAGGGCGGCAAGTATATGCACTACGGCAAAGTCACCGAGGGCGTCCTGAAGCTGGGCGACACCGTCTCCGCCGCCATCGACTCAGACCGCCGGGAGGCCATTCGCCGCGCCCACTCCGCCACCCACCTCCTGGACGCCGCCCTCCGGCAGGTCCTGGGGGATCACGTCCACCAGGCCGGCTCTCTCGTGGAGCCGGATCGGCTGCGCTTCGACTTCACCCATTTCGCCGGCCTCACCGGGGAGGAGCTTTTGAAGGTCGCCGATATCGTCAACCGCCAGGTCCTGGCGGGCCTGCCCATCGTCACCGAGGAGCTGCCCATCGAGGAGGCCCGTCAGCGCGGCGCTATCGCCCTTTTCGGTGAGAAATACGGCGACATCGTCCGGGTCGTCACCATGGGCGACGGCTTCTCCGTGGAATTCTGCGGCGGCACCCATCAGGACAACACCGCCAAGGTGGGTCCCTTCCGCATCACCGGCGAATTCTCCGTGGCCGCCGGCGTCCGGCGCGTCGAGGCCATTACGGGCCTTGAGTATTTCAAGGAAAACGAGCGGGTGAACCGCACCCTTCTGGAGGCGGCCAACGCCCTGAAGACCTCGCCCTTCGAGCTGGTGGACAAGCTGAGGGCCAATCAGGAGGAGATGCGGCACCTGCATCACGACATCGAGTCCCTCCAGGACCGCCTCCGCTCCGGCGAGATCGGCAGCTTCCTGGCCAGCGCCAAGAAGGTGGGGGACCTCCACGTGGTCACAGCCTCCCGTCCCGGCGCCAGCGCCGACGACCTGCGCAAGCTGGGCGATATGCTCCGCGACCGGGACAGCGCCGTCGTGGCCGTCATCGCCAGCGTGGACGGCGAAAAGCTCACCTTCCAGGCCGTCTGCGGAAAGGACGCGGTGGCGAAAGGCGTCAAGGCCGGCGACATCATCCGCGCCGTCACCGCCATTTGCGGAGGTCGCGGCGGCGGCCGCCCCGACTCCGCCATGGGCGGCGGCAAGGACGTCCTCATGCTGGACGACGCCCTCGCCAGCGTGGACAACTTCGTGGCGGAGAAGCTGGGAGTATGAGCACAAGGGTGGATTTAAAGCGCCTGCGGGCCCTGCCCATCGACCTGTCCGCCCTGGGGTTGGAGCAGGGGGAGCCGGATCTGGTATCCTACTTCTGCACCCCCGTGGGGGCGGAGCTGGTGGGCGCTATCGGCTGCGACGGGATCCACTTCGTCCTCCTGCCGGGGGACGAACGGGTGTTCTGCGTGGACCCCTCCATGGGGGAGATCGGGACCTTCGTGCTGCCGGTGGGGGAGGACCTGCGTCAGTTCCTGTCCTTCGTGCTGTACTGTCGGGACGCCAACCCCATCTCCCAGATCTGGTGGATGACCGAGGAGCAGTTCCGGGACCTGCTGCGGGAGGACGCGGAGGCCTCCTGGCCGGGGTGCGAGGCGTTTTTCGCGAAGAAGGACGCGGCCCTGGCCGACGTGGCGGCGGCGTTCGACCTTAAGCCAGATGACCCCTTTCAAAAGGTCAAAGCCATGCAGGCCGCTTTCGACCCGTCCGTGTTGAAATTCTCCGATGAATATTACGACGTACTCGGTCTTGAAAGGGAGTAAATATCATGATGATTGACTTTTCCGCCGTCCCCGAACAGCACATCGGCGGCTTCAAGGGCGGTTCCGGGCTTTTTGTGCCCCGGATGTTCACGGACGAACACAACAAGATCATGACCGCCACCCTGGCCCCAGGGGCGCACATCGGACTGCACACCCACGAGGGGAACAGCGAGATCGTCTATATCCTGGAGGGCGAGGCCGTGATGGTCTGCGACGGGGAGCGGGAGCTTCTCCGCCCCGGCGATGCCAGCTATTGCCCCGAGGGGCACAGCCACAGCCTGCGGAACGAGGGGGAGAAGCCCCTGCGGTTTTTCGCGGTGGTGCCGGAACACGGGAGGTAAGGCAAGCACCCCGTCGCCTCCGGCGACGCCTTCCCCTGCGGGGAAGGCAACCCTTTCGCCGCTTCGCGCCACCTCCCCTACAGGGGAGGCTAGGACGGAGGACGGGGGACGAGGGCTCGAATACCCCGCCGTAGCGGGCAAATCAAAAAAAGCGCCGCAGGCGCAACCTTTTTAAGCCCCCTCCTCGTAGGAGGGGGGCAGGGGGGAAGCGAGCGTTGGATGACAGAGCGGTATCGATACCTTCGATCCCTCAGTCTCGCTTCGCTCGACAGCTCCCCTTACGAAGGGGAGCCAACGCAACCCGAGAGCTTTCCGAAGACGGGGGCTGCCCTTCCGCCTCGCTGCGCTCGGCACCTCCCCCGAGGGGGAGGTTATTAAGCTCCCCCCCTGGGGGAGCTGGCACGGCCGCAGGCCGTGACTGAGGGGTTGCCCGTCCCCGCCGCGGCGGGTACAAATCCACCAAAAGGAGCGATATCCATGTCTGACGTTCTTAAATACGACGACAACTGCCTTTTCTGCAAGATCGTCAAGGGTGACATTCCCTCCACGAAGGTCTATGAGGACGACCTGTGCTACGCTTTCCGGGACATCAACCCCCAGGCGCCGACGCACATTCTGGTGGTCCCCAAGGTCCACATGCGGTCCGTGGCGGAGGTCAACCGGCACAACGAGGCCCTGGTGGGCCACATCTTCACCGTCATCGCCAAGATCGCCGCCCAGGAGGGGCTGGAGGGCGGCTTCCGAGTCATCTCCAACTGCGGCCCCGACGCCTGCCAGTCCGTCCCCCATCTGCACTTCCACATCCTGGGCGGCGCGAAGCT
>CANQSD010000031.1 GCA_947626385.1 uncultured Oscillospiraceae bacterium
CCGCCGTGGTCCTTGATGATGGCCTCCGCCCGCCGCAGCCCGAAGCCGTGGGCCCCGGATTTGGAGGTCCCGAAGAGGCCGCCCACCTTCTCCCGCTTGGCCCCGGCGGCGTTGAGCATGGAGAAGTAGAGCATCTTGCCCTTCATTCCGAGAAATAAGCGAATGAACTTCTCCCCGACGGCGCTTCGGCACGCCTCGATGGCGTTGTCCAGGAGATTGCCCACGATGATGGAAAGCTCCAGGTCGCTGACCGTCAGCCCGTCGGGCACGTTGGCCTTCACCGTGACGGTGATGCCCTCGTTTTTCGCCTGGGCCAGCTTGGCCGAGAGGATGGCGTCCAGGGAGACGTTGCCGGTCTTGAGGAGGGTGTCCACGTTCATGAGCTTTTCGTCCAGCTCGAGGACATACTCCCGCGCCCGCTCCGGGTTCCCGGCATCCAGATAGCTTTTCAGCGTCTGGAGGTGGTTGTGGAAGTCGTGCTTGTAGCCGCGCATCTCCCGGTGGATGCTCCGCACCTCCTCCAGGTGCCGCCGGGACTGCTCCGTCTGGTATTCCACAAGCTTTAAGTATGTGCGCTTTAACATCTCAATTCCTCTCTATGAACGCACGGTTCACGTTGTCGTACTTGCCGCGGGCCAGGGGGATCTCCGCCCCGCCTGTAAGCGTCACGCCTGTTCTTGAAATGCGCTCCACGGCCTTCAGGTTGACGAGGTAGGAGCGGTGGACGCGGAAAAAGTCGCCGGAAAGCCGCTCCCCAAAGGCGGTGATGCTCTCCTTGAGCCTGTATACGTCCGTGCGGGTGTGGATCTCAATGTAGTGGGCGAAGGACTCCACATAGAGGATGTCCGCCTCAGGGAGCTTCACCGTCCCGCCGTCCAAGCTTACGACCACCGACGGCGGCTCCAGGGCCAGCCTGTGTGAGGCGCGATCCAGCACCTCCGACAGCTTTTCCTGCGACACCGGCTTGACAAGGTAGTGCAATGCGTCCACCTCGTACCCCTCGGCGATGAACTCAAAGTGGGAGGTGATGAAGACAATCTCCGCCCGCCCACGCTGGGATCGCACGTGCTTGGCAAGGTCGATACCGGACAACTCCCGCATCTCCACGTCGAGCAGGAGAATGTCGTAGTCCTTGTTCCGGTCGTATTCAAAGAGAAAGCTCTCGGCGGAGGGAAAGCCGTCGATCCGAGCACGGTTCCCGGAAGCCTCCGCCCACCGGCGGACCATGCCGGCGATGCTTTGCCGGTCCGTGTCCGAGTCGTCGCAGATCGCTATCGCGTATTCCATCCCGCCACCGCCTTCCTGAAGGTTTTTGGGCCCGATAGGATTATACCACACCGCCGCGGCAATTTCCACCGGCATTTTGAGGCGGGAATTTTGAGAAAATCAAAAAATAGTTGTTGACAAACCGGGGCAATTTTGTTATCATATCACTTGCTGATGAGCCGGAACGCTGGTGTAGCTCAGCTGGTAGAGCAGCTGATTTGTAATCAGCAGGTCGGGGGTTCGAATCCGTCCACCAGCTCCAGAAACTGAATATGGAGGAGTTCCCGAGTGGCCAAAGGGGACAGACTGTAAATCTGCTGGCGATGCCTTCGGTGGTTCGAATCCACCCTCCTCCACCACAAAAGCCTCGATTTTGGTAACAAAATCGAGGCTTTTGTTATTTCTGGAAATAGGCGGATGGAGAAACCAGCTATCCGAATCGTCTATATCCAATTTTCGCCGTTTCCCCGTTCTGACCCACTTCTGACCCCAACGGGATTTCGGAGCGGAAAGGACCGGGTAGCACAAGGCCGTGGGATTTGGCGTCCCACGGCCTTGTTTAGTTATGGCGGCGTAAATTTTGCTCACACGCTTGCCCCAATCAGTTTGCCCATGGTCGCAGCCGCTTCCTCTTGCATTTTGGTTGTGACGTGGGTGTAAGTGCGGAGGGTGAATCCGGCATCGTAGTGGCCCAAGATGGAGGACACCGTTTTAACGTCCACACCGTTTTGGAGAGCCAGAGTGGCGAATGTATGTCTCAGGTCGTGTAGACGGATGTGCGGGAGGCCAGCGCTTTTGAGGATCTTGTTATGGATTGCCGTTACGGAGTCGGGGTAGTACATCCCCAGCGTCTTTGGGGAGGGGAACATGATCTCAAGCTCTGGGTGCTTCTCATGCTCCCGTTTCAGGACGTCGATGGTTTCCTGGGACAGGGATATCCTGCGGATGGAGGTCTCCGTTTTGGGCCTTGTGACCTTCACCCCTCCGCCCTTAATCCCGACGGCTTGTTTACAGACGTTCAAGGTCATGGTTTTCTCATCGAGGTCGCTCCACAGCAGGGCGACAAGCTCTCCTTTGCGGAGCCCTGTGGTCAATTCCAGGAAGAACATCGCCAGTACGCCACGTTTCTCTGCTTCTCTGAGGTATGCGCTTATATCTTCCGGGTGCAAGATGTGCATCTCCTTCTTCTCCAACTTCGGCACGATGCAGTCTTCGGTTGGATTCCGCAGAATCAGCCTCTCCTTCACCGCCCGGTCCAGGCAGTTGTGGAGCATCATGTGGAGACCCCTGACGTAGCTGACGCTCATGCTTGTGTCCCCATCCACTTTCTTTCGGATTCGCCCCTTCGCCTTGACGTCGTTGTACATCTTCTGTATGTCTCTTCCAGTCAGTTTGGTGAGCTTGATGCCTCCAATACGGGGCACCACATGGTGCTCGATGTAATCCTCATAGAACCTCTGTGTACTCTCCCTGACGTGTGGTTTCGAGTAGGTTTCATACCACGTTCTGACCCATGCAGCCACCGTGTATTCCTCAGCTCGTTCAACGTCAACCTCCGCGCACTCCGCAATAGCCTTTTTCAGCTTCTCCTTGACCTCCGCTTGTGTCCGGCCCAGGACATTTTTGCGAATCGCTTTTCCGTTCTCATCATGCCCAGCGATGTATCTGCCTTCCCAGCGCCCGTCCGGCCTCTTCCGTATATTTCCCTCGCCGTTAGCCCTCCGTTTTGCCATCTGCGGCACCCCCTTTGATTTGGTAACCACAACACATACCACACTTTTCGGAAAATAGCTACTACTTTTTCTCAGAAACTTTCTGCCTGATCCAGAGGATAAATTCCTCCTTTGGCACGATGATCCGACTACCAATATTTATCGCCGGGAAGCCCTCGCTCTTGACCAGCTCATACGCTCCGGCTCTGGATATTCCAAGTACCGCCGATACATCCTGCACCGACAGCATCAGCGGTAGATCGTCATAAGTCTTGAATTGTTTTTCCATGTTTTCACCTCTTTCCGAAGGGCTTTATATTTGTTGCTATTCATATAGTTGTATATTTCCCCCGCAGATTTTGCAGGGGGTGGGGGGCACATACTGAGGGGGAGAAACATCAAGGTTCTTGAATTTCCATCGTGCTTGAGTTATACTATACCCGCAACGGAGGTGACGCGAATGAGTGACGAGAAAATTGAGCAGGCCATCGAGTCAGCAGCGGCATCCATGAAAATGGAGGGCTTTCAAATCGACCAGGAGTCCGTTGACCTTTGCAGCAGGCTTCTGAAGGACGAGATCACGTTGGAGGAATATATCTCTGCTGTCACTGGCAAAAAATCTGTTTGACTGCGGCTTATGGCTCCACTTAACTTTTCAATCCGCGCGGGGGAAGATTTACTTCCTCCGCGTTTTTACATACCCTGGTACCCCTGCATCTGCATATCCTCATGGTCATCTGGCTTGTGCCCCATAGCAAGGCGCTTGTCCATGAGCTCGCGGCGGCGTTTGCGGTCAATGCCGACGCCGGGGCCGTGAGACATTTGCTCCGTGTTGTCGCGGATGATGCGGCTCAGGTGGTAGAGCAGTCGAGTGACGCAGGCGGAGATGGTCGGTGAGGTGTGTTGGTCGAGGGCACGTTGGGCGTGGGGATTGCCGTAGGATGCAGAGATGCGAAGCCAGTGATTCGCACGCTCTGGGGCACTGTCGTAGAGGAGCTTGCCCAGCATATACATGGCGTTGGTGTTCTCGGACTTGGCGGCTTGGGTGAAGTATGTCTCAGCCTGTTGACGGTCACCGGTTTTCAGGTACGCCTTGCCCAATTCGTAGGCCGCGTAGGGGCTGCCGTTCTTGGCGGCTACTTGGAGCCAACGGATGCCGGTGTCTCGGTCGTGCACCTCCGGGTCGTCGGATAGGAGGAGCTTGCCGAGAGCGTATTGTGCCGGGACGTAACCCTGCTTTGCTGAACGGGTGAACCAATCTCTTGCCTTCACCGCGTCCGGCATAAGCAAGCCGCCGTCACGGTAGAGGATGCCCAGCACATACTGCGATGTCGGCTCACCATCTTCCGCGTACTGTCGTTCCCTCTCCACCGCCTCGTCGCGCTCGTCGAGGGACACTGTCTCGTCCAGAAAATATGTGCTGATGTAGCTTTGCTCCCGCCAATCGCACTCGTCCACCGGGCCGGGCGGTATTTCCTCGACTGTGACTTCGCCCATCCTTAGACGCTCGGCCTCCTGGATGACCGCGTTCTTCACCGAGCGAAACTCTTTTTGTGCAGAGAGACGGAGGCGTTCCCGCCGCTCATCCTTGTAGTAGCCATCCACCTCATCTTGCAGGTCGAGCCACTTGTTGTAGCACTCATGCACCGCAGGGACAGTCTCCAACTCGTCTACGACTTTGTCCACCTTTTCTTTGGCACGCTTGTTGAGGTAACCGTAGGATTTCTTTCCTCTGACTGTTCCCAGTTCCATGGACAGATCCATCATCATCGGAGCTATCTGAGGGCAGGCACATAGACCGTCGCAGATTTGACCGACCAGCTCTTGCAGCGATTGCCGCGCCTCGTTGACCAACTCGTCACGCATTTCAGACTTCCGCTCGTAGGTGTGTAGCAGCTCCTGCTTGAAGATGTTGTTGACCAGCCCGGACTTGATTTTTCGTATCCCGTCACGACTGAGGTAGCCTTCGCCGCTCGCCGACCACGCCATCATGTGGACGTGGGGGTGGTCTCCCTCGTTGTGGAAGGCGGCGTACCATCGGAAGTCGTTTGGCGCTATCCGCATAGCCTCGGCGATGTTGTTGCGGTGGGCGCGGAGGAGGTTGCGCCAGGTTGAGGCGTTGTCGTAGCCCAGCCGCTCCGCGTCCTCGCGCTTCAGAGATATGATGTGCGTCCACACGTTGCCGGTGGCACTCTCCATCTCCGCGATGGCCGCGTCGAGATTCACGTCATCCTCGTCACCGAATAGACCATGCGTACTCAGCTTCTCCACTCGCGGGCGGGTGGCGATGTACCTCATGTAGACGTCGGAGCGTTGAGCGGTATCCCAGTTTGCTTCGAGAGTAGCAGAGATGTATGTGGAGGCCTTCGCTCGCGTCGGTGACTTCTTGTACTCGGTGTACTCATCTGACTTCATCGACGCAGGGAAGCCCCTTGTGAGTTTACTGATGAGCTCCACTTGTTTCTTCGTGGGAGGCCGACCATCAGGCAGCCTCTCAACATTTTCTCGTGTCGCAATGTACTTCATGTACTTTCCGGCACCGCCGGCTTTGATGTACGGCGACTTCAAGATTAGCCCTGCCATTCAGCCTCGTCACTCTCCCTCGCCGCGTTCGCCAGCGACACGCGGCCACTTGTCTGCTTCACGTTCTTCACGCTGTCGGAGCGCAGTTTGCGGAGGGCAGTGTCGTTGAAGTCGTATGCGCGCGCGATGATCTGTACCAACATGTCTAGCTCCACCGAGTTGTTGAATTGTAGAGCTGACAACCTGTCCTCAAGCATACCGAGCCGTCCGTCGATGGCGCTTGCTACCGACAACGGCAGCGTGGTCATGCTACGTGCCAGCAGGTGGTCGATGTAGAACCGAACCGCGTGTTCCAGAAATTCATTTCGCGTCCGGCTGCCGTCACTGTCCATGATGAGGTCGATTTTCCGCTTCATCTGCGGGGTCACGCGAAACGCGATTTGTTCCTTGTCTTTTCCCATAAATTCTCCTTTGATATTGCATTTTTCCTTGTCTCCGTAAGTCTTTCGGCCTTGAGATGTCACGAGGCCGCTTTTCACCTCAAAATGATGTCACTTTCGTTCTCCCGAAACTGCCCGCACTGCGGGCAGATGTAAGACAACCGACGCTGGTTGTGATGTCGGTTGTTTATCCTGCTTCTCGTTTTCCCACCCCTCCAGGGTTGGAAAAGCCTCGAAAAGTGGCCCACGGTTGGCGGGAGTTGTCTGACGTGTAAGCGCCCTATGTTGTAGCCACGAGGCGCACACGTTGCGACACACGGCCTCACGGCGGAGGTGGTGAGGTCACCGCGTTTTCAACCTGCCGGTACCTCTTTGTGGGTGTAGTCGCGGCGGCGCTTTGCACCGGTGGGAGATTGAGAATGTAGTAGGTGTTGTTCGTCTGTCGGCTGTGGCCATCCTGCCAGTCTTCGTATGTTGCCACCCTGCGGATGAACCGCTTCTTGACGAGCGAGGCGATTGCCTTCCTCGCCGTGTTCTCCGAGCAGTTGCAGTTGACCGCGATTCTGCGCATACTCGGCCAGCACATACCTTTCCTCCCCGCGCAGCAGATCAGGTAACTGTAGACCATGAACTCCGTTGGCGTCAGGTCGTAGAGGAAGATGGCGTTGCTCATCTGGTAGAATCGTTCTCCAAGGACCATGTGTGTACCCTCCTTTCCAAAAAATATGTACGCTTGACTGTTGACTATCCGGCCGTGATGGTGTATAGTCTATTTGAGATGAGGCTATCTTAACACGCAGTTTTGAGTTTGTCAATACCGGTTATCTTGTTTATAGTCTATTTTTGAGGAGGTTTCTCACATGGATTTTGCTTCGATGACTTTTCCGCTTACCATTGATGTCTCAGGCACTCAGTATTGGATCGGTGACGAGGGACCGTACAAGTTAGGCATGGCGGCAACGGAGTTTCTGGCAGATGAGGATATCGCTAACGGTTCTCTCAGAGAGGAATTGGAGAATTGCCTGAGAGTTTTTAACGGAGTGTTCCACTCTTTTGTAGATTCCTTTACCGGGACTCAGGAACAGATGAACAGGTTCATGCAGAACTCTGTTTTATGTACTGTCGGCTACGGGTACCACGCCGCCCCCGGTAGCATCTACCTTGTGGAGCGGTACACCTTCACCTCTCTGCGTGACTTTCTCTTCGTAGAACTGGGGAAGGCAATCCTCCACGGCAACGCGCCGCGGCAGTGCCGGCTGTGCGGCAGGTGGTACTTCCATGAGAAGGGTGACCGGACGATCTACTGCGACCGCGTGGCTCCCGGCGAAACGGAGCGCACCTGCCGGGAGGTGGGCGCGCGGGCAGTGTTCGAGAAGAAGATCCAGGACGAGGAAACCTGGAAGATATACAAGCGCGCGTACAAAAAATACTACGCCCGGCTCATGAAGGGCACCATGACCCAAGAGGAGTTCAAGGCATGGGCGGACGATGCCGCGGCGGAGAGGGACAAGGCGCTCCGTCAACTGCAGAGGGAAAAAATCGGCGAGGCGTTGATGGCGGAGATATTCAGGGAGTTGAGGGAGAAGCTGAACAGACAATAATAGAGCAGCCCCGCCGGAGCGTGACGCTTTGGGCGAGGCTGCTGTGTTGTGATCTCTGTCAGCGGGAGAGGTCGATGTTCTCACCGGCAAGACCGATGTGGGCGCCGTGCTTGGCCTCGTCGGACTCCGGGTGGGCCAGGAGCCACTTGTTGCGGGCGGTCATCCAGGTGTCCTCGGCGTTTTTCGGTGTAATAGCAGGTGCGGGGAAGTTGGTCCCTCTCGGCAGAACAATGGCCACGCGGAAGGGCTCGCCGGGGGCTGTGCCGCAGGGGGCGTAGTGGAGGGTGGTGGCGTAGACCTCCACCGGGACGGCGGCGGGAGCGCGGAAGGCCTTGACCTTCGCAGTGTCCAGGACGCCGTTTTCCACCTCATCGAGGCGGGCGACCAGGAGGATGTACTCCCCCTCACCGATGTTGAGCTCGCTGTCCCGGTGGTACTCCAGGCAGTTGAGCTTGGAGTTGCGGCCCCAGCACATGCCGATCTCCACGGGCATCCCGCCGTAGAAATTGTTCTGGAACTCGGCGTAATTGCAGGTGGCCTCCAGCGCCGGGATGCTGGGCTCGTAGGCCGTGCCGCTCTCCGGCAGGGGGATCGTTTTCACGGCGTTTATGAGGCAAGTGGTGTCGTAGCCCTCCAGGATGCGCCCGTAGGGCTTGAAGTTGGGGTCGTAGACGGAATAAATTTTCATATACGCACCTCACATCAATTTCGGGAACAGGAACTTCATGGCGGGGTAGATTTCCTTGAATTGGTTGTAGCGCTCATCATAAAGCCTCGTCAGCTCCGATTCCGGCTCGGTGGTAGAGGCCACCGTCACAAGCTTGTCACAGGCTTCTTGGACTGAGGCAAATTTCCCGTCGGCCACCATCGCCAAGATTGCGCCGCCGTAGCCGGGGCCCTGCTCGGTGGTGACCATATCGAGCGGAATACCCAGCACATTGGCTAAAATCTTGCGCCACAGGGGGGATTTGGCCCCGCCGCCGCAGATGTTGGAACGGGGAATCTCGATTCCCAAACTCTTCGCCACCTCGAAGCTGTCCCGAATCGCAAACGCCACGCCCTCCAAAACGGCCTGGGTCATGTCCGCGTGGGTGGTGTCCATGGTGAGGCCGGTGAAGGTCCCCCGTGCGCTCGTGTCGTTGATGGGGCTGCGCTCGCCCATGAGGTAGGGGAGGAAATAGACGTGGTTGCGGCCTAGCTTGTCCGGGCTAATCTTCGCCTGCTCGCGGGAATAGTCCGTATCATTTGAAACCTCGTCCATCCACCACTTGTTGCAGGAGGCGGCGGAGAGCATACAGCCCATCAGATGCCAGCCGCCGTCGGCGTGGGCGAAGGCGTGCAGGGCGTTGTGCGGGTCCACGCCGAAGCGGTCGGAGGAAATGAACACCGTCCCGGAGGTGCCGAGGGAGATGTTGCACCCGCCGGCGCCGACGGTGCCGGTGCCTACCGCCGCGGCGGCATTGTCCCCGGCCCCGGCGCAGACCTTGACAGAGGCGGAAAGACCAAAGGCGGCGGCGACTTCGGGCTTTAAGGTTCCCACGCACTCCCAGCTTTCGTGGAGTTTGGGTAGCTGGCTCTCCGTAATGCCGCAAATCTCCAGCATTTCCTGGGACCAGCGCTTATTTTGCACATCCAACAGTAGCATCCCGGAGGCGTCGGAGTAGTCCGTGGCATGGACACCGGTCATTTTGTAGACCAGATAGTCCTTTGGGAGCATGATCTTCGCGATTTTTCGGAACTTTTCCGGCTCGTTTGCTTTCATCCAGAGAAGTTTCGGCGCGGTGAAGCCGGCGAAAGCGATGTTGGCTGTGTATTGGCTCAAGGTCTCCCGGCCGATGACCTCATTGAGGTAGTCCGTCTCCTTCGCCGTGCGTCCGTCGTTCCACAAAATGGCGGGGCGGAGGACGTTGTCCCGGTCGTCCAGCGCCACCAGCCCGTGCATCTGCCCGCCCAGGCCGATGGCCCGGACATCCCCGGCGTCCACGCCGGAGACAAGCTCTGGAATGCTGGCCAGGACGGCGCTCCACCAGTCCTCCGGCTCCTGCTCGCTCCAGCCGGGATGGGGGAAGCTGATAGGATACTCCTTTGTGACCTCCCGGACAACATTTCCGCTCTCGTCCACCAGCAGCAGCTTTACCGCCGAGGTGCCGAGGTCGATGCCGATGTAGACCATAGTACCGCCTCCTTAATATAATCAAAGTAAATAATTGATCCGCACAGGCTCCCGCCCCGTCAGCTCCCGGCTTCTCTCGTCGGGCTGGGAGGTGCCGATGTGGAAGGTGAATCTTTTACCGTCAACAAGGCGCTCCCCCTGGTCGTTCACCACGGTTAGGGCGCTGTGGGGAATGGGGATGGTGAGCTCCCGCGCCTCCCCGGCCCTCAGGAAAACCCGCTGGAACGCGCACAGGGAGGGGTTCCGGGGCGAAAAGGCCGAGTCCTCACAGCGGACGTAGATTTGGACCACGTCGCCGGTGTCCCGCGCGCCTCGGTTCTCCACGGTGACGCGGGCCGTCAGCGCCCCGCCGATTTCCGCAAGCTCCGCCTCGGTGACGCGCACGTCGGAGTAGGTGAGGCCGAAGCCGAAGGGGTACTGGGCCGGGACGGCCATATAGCGGTAGGTCCGGCGGGCCATGGAGTAGTCCTCGAAGTCCGGCAGGTCGTCCAGAGATTCATAAAACGTCACGGGCAGCTTGCCGGAGGGGGACGCGTCGCCGAAGAGAAGCTTCGCGGCGGCCCTGCCGCCCTGCGCGCCGGGGTACCATAGGTCCAGAATGGCATCAAAGTGCTCCCGCGCAAAGGAGAGGTCCACGTCGCTCCCGGCCATGAGGCACAGCACCGTGGGCTTGCCCGTCTTCGCCACCGTCTCCATGAGTTTCCGCTGAGATTCCGGCAGCCGGAGGTCCGTCTTGTCCCCGGAGGCGTAGCTGTTGGAGGCGTCGCCCTCCTCGCCCTCCAGCGTCCAATCGAGGCCCACGCAGAGGATCACCGCGTCGCTGGCCTCCGCCACGGCGGCGGCCTCGGCCAGCCGGTCGTCCGGGCGGCTCAGGGGCTCATAGCGGTCCTTGTAGAGGTGCGAACCTATGGCGGTGAGCACCCGGACACCGCTGCCCTCCAGGTAGTCGAGGATTCCCTCCTGCACCGTCCAGTAGCGGGAGGCGTAGCCGTTATAATTGCCGACCAGGGCGTCCCGGCTGTCGGCGTTGGGGCCGATGACCGCCAGGGTCTTGATTATCTCCTTATGTAAGGGCAGAAGCCCGTTGTTCTTCAAAAGCACCGCGCTCTCCAGCGCCGCCTTCTCGGCCAAGGCCAGGTGTTCCAGGGCCTCCACCACCGTGAGGGGGACGCTGTCGTACTCGCTCCCGTCCATGAGCCCCAGAAGATAGCGCGTCGTGAAGAGCCGGACGGCGGCCTCGGTGACGGTTTCCTCGGAGACCAGTCCCTCCTCCACGGCCTTTAGAATAAAGTGGTAGGTGTCGCCGCAGTTGAGGTCGCACCCCCGGTTGATGGCCAGCGCCGCCGCGTCCACCGCGTCCTTCGCCACGCCGTGGCCGGTGAAGAAATCCTTGATGGCCCAGCAGTCGGAGACGAAATGCCCCTCAAAGCCCCACTCGCCCCGGAGCTTCTCCTGCAAAACCGCGCTGGCGCAGGCAGGCTCGCCGTTCACCCGGTTGTACGCCCCCATGACGGCCTCCACCTTCGCCTCCCGGACCAGCGTCTCGAAGGCCGGCAGGTACGTCTCCGCCATGTCCTTCTTGGAAACAATGGCATTAAACCGGTGCCGCTCCCCCTCCGGGCCGGAGTGGACGGCGAAGTGCTTGGCGCAGGCGGCGGCCCGCATCGTCTCCCCTTCGCCCTGGAGGCCCTTCACAAAGGCCGCGCCGAGGACGGAGGTGAGGACCGGGTCCTCGCCGTACGTCTCGTGGCCACGCCCCCAGCGGGGGTCGCGGAAGATGTTCACGTTGGGGGACCAGAAGGTCAGGCCCTTGAAGATGTCCCGGTCCCCGTGGGCGCTCAGGGCGTTATACTTGGCCCGCGCCTCCAGGGAGATGACCTCCGCCTCGGCCCGCAGCAATTCCGGGTCGAACGCGGCGGCAAGACCGATGGCCTGCGGGAAAACCGTGGCCTTCCCCGCCCGCGCCACACCGTGGAGGGCCTCGCTCCACCAGTTGTAGGCCGGGATGCCCAGCCGCTCGATGGCCGGGGCGTCGTACCTCAGCTGCCCGGCCCGCTCCTCTAAGGTCATTTGGGCCACCAGGGCCTTGGCTTTCTCTCGCGCTTGCGCTCTATTCATAAAAAAGTCCTCCGTTTACCAGATTCTGTACTTCCCGCCCAGGGCTAAAAGGGCGAACATGTAAAGGCAGTTGTCGTAATAGCGCCGATCCCCGCGCCGCAGGGGCGTGTCCCAAAAGTCCCGGACGCACCGGAGGGCCGCGCCTTCCAGGGGCCGGGGAGCGCAGAGGGCGCTCTCGGCCAGGGTGGCGGTGATGGCCACGGGGTGGAGGGCGATGCCGGGGAGGACCGTCCCATCTACAGTATAAATCCCACGTGGATCCTCCGCAACCGTCTCCAGGAAAAATTTCCGTATTCTTTCTGTGATCTCCGCCTGCCACGTCTCCGCGCGAAACTCTCCGAACCAGGCGTAGTCCATGGCGATGTTGGCGGCGGTCCGGTAGGCGTCGGAGTAGTGCCAATCGTGGCGGCCGAAGCGCTCCTGGAGGCGCGTCAGGGGCGAGCCGTCGAACTCCGCGTACTCCGCCGAGAGACCCGTCACCGGGTGGCAGGCCCGTTGGAGGTAAGCGCGGCTGGCCTCCGCCGCCTTTTTCCAGAAGGGACGGTCCCCGTGGTCGGCAAGGAGCGCGAACAGCTCGTAAAAGTGGGGCAGATGGTAGGACGGGTCGGTGAAATCCGCCTCCGGGATGAAGCGGATGAGGCCGCTGCCCCGGTCCCACATGTTCCGCCCCGGACCGGAGTCCTCCTTGTGGAGGCATGTGCGCAGAATGGCCCTGGCCCAGACGGAGTAGTTGAGGTCCCCCTCCCCGTCGCCCCAGCGGTGGGAGGCAAAAAAGAGGGCCATGGCGAAATATTCCTCCCCGTCCGGCGCGGGGCCGCGGGCGTTGGGAATGCCCTTGGGACTGACGGACCAGGCAAAATAACCGCTGTTTTTCCCCTCGGCCATGTACATGTGGCGGAGGGTCCACCGCCAGAGACGGTCAAATTCCTCTTTTTTGTCGAGCTGGACGCAGATCATCATGCCGTAGGACATCCCCTCGGTGCGCACGTCCAGGTTCCCGGTGTCCAGGATATAGGCCGTATCCGGGCCGGATTCAAAGTAAAACCTGTCGGGGCCGTAAAAGATCTCGTGGAAGCACGCCTCCACGCGCCGATCCCGGAGATCGGCGTCGATCCCGGCCTCCGCCAGGGCGTCTCTATAGTAAATGGGTTCCATAGCTTCACCTTTAAACAGAAGTCTGGCCGCCGCATGGAAATACGGCGGCCATGTATGGGGGAGAAAAGTGAGGGAAAAGGCTTATTCTTTGACGCTCCCGATGGTCATGCCGGTGACGAAGTAGCGCTGGAGGAAGGGGTAGAGGCAGATGATGGGGAGCATGGTGACCACCGTGGCCGCCGCGCGGACGGTGACGGGGGTGACGGCCGCCGCCGCGCCGGGGGCGCCGGGGTTGGCGGTGCCGCCCTGCTGCATGACGGAGCTTAAAAGCTTCATGAGCTCGTACTGGAGGGTGGTGTACTCAGGGCTCATGCGGTTATAGAGCATGGCGTCGAACCAGGAGTTCCACTGGCCCACGGCCACGAAGAGGGCGACGGTGGCATAGACGGGCTTGCAAAGGGGAGAGATGATGCTGACGAAGATGCGGAAGTCCCCTGCGCCGTCGATTTTGGCCGATTCCTCCAGCGCCCCCGGCAGGCCCTCCATGTAGGTGCGCATGACCATCATGTTGAAGGCGCTGATCATGCCGGGGATCACGTAGACCCAGAAGGAGCTGGTGAGCCCCAGGTTCCGGTAGAGGATGAGGGTGGGGATCATGCCGCCGCTCACATACATGGTAATGACCCAGAAAAGGGACAGCTGGGAGCGGAACAAAAACTGCTTGCGGCTCACCACGTAGGCCAGCAGGGCGTTGGTTGCCAGGGCCAGGACCGTGCCGATGACGGTGCGCAGGACGCTGATGTACGCGCCGGTGATGATGTTCTGGCGGCTGAAGACGGTCTTGTAGTTTTGCAGGGTGAAGATCCGGGGCCAGAGGTGGATGCCGCCCCGGACGGCGTCGATGCCGTCGTTGAAGCTGACGGCCACGGTGTTCAGCACCGGGTAGAGGGTGATGACGCAGAAGGCCACCAGGAAGATGGTGTTGCAGACGGTGAAGATCTTGTCGGCCGCGCTGCGCTTCATTTTTGCGGTGTTCTTTTTCATCTCGCGCCTCCTCAGAACAGCTTCTCTTCGCCGGTCTTCTTGGCGATCTGGTTGGCGGCGACGATGAGGATAATGGCGACCACGCTCTTGAAGATACCGGCGGCGGTACCCAGGGAGTAGTCGTTCTGGCCGACGCCCCAGGTCAGCGTGTAGATGTCGATGGTGTCCGCCACGCTCTTGATGAGGCCGTTGCCCAGGAGGTACTGGACCTCAAAGCCGGCGTTCAGGACGTTGCCCACGTTCATGATGAGCAGGATAATGATGGTGGGCTTGATGCCGGGGAGGGTGATGTTCTTGATCTTCGCCCAGCGGCCCGCGCCGTCGATGGTGGCGGCCTCGTAGAGACTGGGGTCGATGGAGGTGATGGCCGCCAGATACACGATGGCGTTCCAGCCCGTCTCCTTCCAGACGTTGGCGAAGGCCACGATGGGCCAGAAGTAGCCCTTGTGGGCAAAGAAGTTGATGGGGCTGTCCAGAATGCCCACCTTGACCAAAAGCTCATTGATGATGCCTGAGGAGGACAGGGCGTCGTGGAGGATGCCCGTGACGATGATCCAGCTCAAAAAGTGGGGCAGATAGGAGACGGTCTGGACCAGCTTTTTCCCGGCCATGAGCCGGACCTCGTTTAAGAGGATGGCGAAGACGATGGCCATGACGAAGGTGCAAACCAGGTTCAAAACGCCCATGGCCAGGGTGTTGCGGATGACCTGCAGGAAGGTGGAGTCGGAGAACAGGAACTTGAATTTGTCCAGCCCCACAAACTCTGAGCCGAAGAAGCCGTCCTTGGCCTTGTAGTTCTGGAAGGCCATGATCCACCCGCCCAGGGGCAGATAGTAGAAGATGATGCCGTAGATGACGAAGCAGACGGTGCAGATCATCAGGAATTTTTGCCGTTTGATCTCTCTCCAGGAGATGCGTTTGGATTTCACATTCTGACCTCCTTTTATGGCCGTTTACTCATTCCGGGCGGGGTGAGCCCGCCCGGAATGGCGGGGGCGTCAGCCGGCGCGGCGGTTGAGCTCCTCCTGCATCTCCGCGAGGAACGCGCCGGGGTCCACGGCGTTGTAGGCGCTCATGTAATCGCTCCACTCTTTGTCAAAGTCGGAGGCCATGACTACTCTGGGCAGCCACTCGTGCTTGACCTCGCCCATCTTGGTCCAGGCGACGCCGCCCGGCGTGGCGGTGGTCATATTGTTGGAGTAGGAGTACATGGGGAACCAGGGGGCGTTGTGCTCCACCACGGAGCCGATCATATCGGGGTAATTCTCCGCGCCGTAGGCCTCGAAGCACTTGACCAGGGGCTCGGCCAGGCCCTGGAAGAACTCGGAGGTCTGCTCGTTGGGCTGCATGGCGTTGATCCCGTCGCGGCTGGTGCCCAGGTACTGGGGCATGTAGGAGTAGTTGCAGAAATGGCTGGCCTGATAGGACTTGTCGGCGGCCTTCGTGCGCATCTCCTCGGTGCGGTAATAAAGGCCGTTCTCGTCCACCAGGTAGTCAACGCCCTCGATGCCCCAGAAGCGCAGGTCGTGGATCTCCTGGTCCAGAAGGTCGTTGAGGAACTTGAAGGCGGCGTCGGGGTCCGGGCAGCTGGTGGTGACGGCCACGCCGCTGGAGTTGTTGAGGGTGTCGTCATAGGTGTGCCAGCGATTGTCCATGCCCTCGTCGATGGTGAGTCCCAGAGGCACGTAGTTGCAGCCCTGCTTGTCGAGGCCCTGCTGCTTGAACACATCGTTGATGGTGTAGGCGAAGTTCCACCACTGGTCGCACATGCCCAGGACACGGCCGGTGGACAGCTTGGCTATGTACTCGTCGTAGGTCTGGGTGGCAAACTCGATGTCGATGTTGCCGGCCTTATATTCCTCGTTGAGCTTCTGGAAGTAGCGCTTGGCGGTGGGGGTGGTGTTGTAGTCCACGATGGTGGGCGTGCCGGAGGAGGTGTCCACGATGACGGAGCCGTCGTTGGGATAGCCGTCCAGGAACTCAGGGGCGTTCTCAAGGCAGAAGTAACGCCAGTCCTCGCAGAGCATGGTGTAGGGGATGACCGTCAGGCCGTCGCCCATGGTGGGGTTGGCCTCGGCGTAGCGGGTGAGCACGTCGAAATACTGATCCAGGGTGTGGATCTCAGGGTAGCCGGCCCACTCCAGAACACGGACCTGGATCCAGAAGGCCTCGTCGTTGTGGGTGGTGGCGCGGCTCTCGCCGTAAGTGTTCTGGAACACGTTGGCCCAGTAGATGTGGCCGTCCTCCTGGCGGAAGGAGTTCCACTCCTCGTCGGAGTACATCTCTTTGAGGTTGGGGTACTTCTCCAGGTACTCGTCCCAGGGGACCAAGATCCCCTCGTCATAGAGGGCCATCATGCCGTCGCCGCCGTCGATGAAATCGGGGTAATCCTGGCTTGCGATGATGGAGCCCACGGCCTCGGAGGCGGACTGGCCGGTGAGCCACGTCTCCTTGACCTTCACGCCGGTCTTCTCGGCGATGAGGTTCATGATCTCGTTATCGTCGTTGATCTCGGAGCCCGGCATGGCGATGAACATGGTGAACTCGTAGATGCCGTCCTCGTTTCTCCCGTCCTTTTTGCCGCAGCCGGCCACGCCCAGGACCATGACCAGCGCCAGCAAAGCGGCGAGAACACATGTTAGCTTTCTCGTTTTCATATGCTGCCTCCTATAATCCAAAATTCGTCCCTCCCACGGGATGCGGCGGCGCTTTGCCGCGCTTTGAAAAAATTATAGCCGTTCACAATTTCTTAAACAACCGGGAAATTCTATAAAAAACCCCGATATTTTCTACGACCTGCCGAAGATCGGGGCAAATTTGGCCGGGAATCTGTGGAGGATAACAATACCCCTCGCCGGCTTTGGCGAGGGGCGGGGCTGATTTATTCAACTGTGAGGCAGAAGGGGACGGCGGGGATCCCGGCGCTGTTGTAGAGGTTCACAAGATACCACGCCGTCCAGGCAAACCGGACCGTCACGGGGCCCGCGTCCCGCCGGAGCGTGAGAACGAGGCGGTCCCCCAGCGCCGCGGCCTCGAAGGCCACCGGTCCGGCGGCGTCCGTCACCTCCGCGGCCTGAAGGGTGCCGCCGCGGATCTCCAGGCCCGTTCCGGCGTTTTGAAAGAAGATCTCGATCCGCCGTCCCTCCCGGAGCGCCCTTGTGGGAGCGGGCGGGTCGCAGAGGAGGGACTGTCCGTAGACGTGCCCCAGCGCCAGCTTCGCCAGACGCTCCCCCACCACCCGCTTGTCCTTGGGGTGGATGTCGAACCGCTCCCCGGCGTCGGAGACGGAGCAGAGGAAGGTGTCCGGGTCCGCCTCCGACGCCAGACGCTGGCACTCGCGGACCGTGGAGAACCCGTCATTGTGGAAGCCGAACCAGGACTCCCAGCCGGGAAGCTGGACGATGAGGAAGGACAGCTGCTCCCCCCAAAGTCCCCGCCAGTCCGCCATGAGGGCCGCCAGCATGTCCCGGTAGAGCCGCCCCCGGCTCCCGTTGTCGTCGGACTCCCCCTGATACCAGAGGACGCCCCGGACAGGGAAAGGCGCGATGGCCTTCACCATGCGTTCATAAAGCGCCCCCGGCCGGTTCTGAGGCAGGGGGAGGGCGGCAAGCCCCGGCGGCAGGGGCGGCTGGGCGGCCAGGAAGGCGTCGATCTCCCGCTGATCGGGGGTCCTTGGCAGCATGAACTCGTTGAAGGGGTTGTGGAAGGGGTCGCCGGCGGCGTTGTCCGGCTTTTGCGCCAT
Source organism: uncultured Oscillospiraceae bacterium (assembly GCA_947626385.1). GTDB lineage: Bacteria > Bacillota > Clostridia > Oscillospirales > Oscillospiraceae > RUG626. The sequence goes on from CANQSD010000031.1 coordinate 17,715, forward strand.
GGCGCGCCGGTACGTCTCCGGGTCGATGGAGCGAAACGCCTCGGCGTCGGCCTCCAGCCACTCGTGGCCCGCCCGCTTTACGCTCTCCCGGCTCATCCAGGCGCAGGAGGGCGTGCCGCCCCAGTTACACCCCACGATCCCCACGGGGACGCCGAGCGCCTCCGCCAGGGACTTTTGAAAATAGTACCCCACGGCGGAGAAATAATCCCGCTCCTCCCCCACAGCCCTGCGCCAGACGCCCACGCGGGAATAGTCGAAGTCCCGCTCCTGCCCCTCGTAGGCGAGCTTCGGCACGTCGTAAAAGCGCAGGTCCGGGTAGTCCCTCGTCTCCCCGGCGCGGTGCTTCTCATACCGGAGCCAAAATTCCATGTTGGACTGGCCGCCGGCGATCCACACCTCCCCCACGGCGATGTCGGTGAGGGTGAGGGCCTGGTCCCCGGATCGGACGGTGAGAATGAGGTCCCGTCCGGCGTCCCTGGGGGGCAGGTCCGCCCGCCAACGACCCAGGCTGTCGGTCTCCGCTTCTCCGTGAGCCCCGTCCAGGGTGAGCTCCACCGGCGCTCCCGGCGCGGCGGTCCCCCAAAACGCCAGGGGCTTTCCCCGCTGGAGCACCATGCCGGACTGAAAAAGTTTGGCCAGGGTCAGCAACCCGTTCACGCTCCTTTCAAACGCTCTCACTGTCTGCTCTTTCTGTATCGGGAGGGCGTACAGCCCTTGATCTCAATGAATTTGGAGATGAAATAGTTGATGTCGTGGTAGCCCACCTCCTCGGCGATGTCGCCCACCTTCTTGTCCGTGTGCAGGAGGAGCTTTGCCGCCTCGTTGACCCGGTGGAGGGCCAGGTAGTTCTTGAAGGACTGGCCGTAGGCCTTGCGGAAGACCTGGCCCAAGTAGGAGCTGTTGATGTAGTATTTGCGCCCCAGGTCCTGGAGGGTCAGGTTCTCGGCGTAGTTCTCCCGGATCTCCCGCTCGATGTCCCGGAGGATGCCGGAGGGCTCGCTGTGCCGGAGCTGCGTGAGGTAATCGGCGTAGTCGCAGGCAAACCGGGCTAAATGCCGGCTGCTGCCCCGGAGAAAGCCCTGCTCCACGGAGCTTGCGCTGATGAGGTGCAGGATCTCCTCCTGGTCGGCCTCGCTGTCGAGGCTGGAGGCCAGATGGACCAGGCGGAAGAGGAGGTAGTTGAAATTGACGTTGATGCCCCGGCGCTTCATGCCGCGCAATTGCATCTGGGCAAAGAGCGCCTGGACACGCTCCTCGATGAGGCCGTGGTCCCCGCGCTCGATGGCCTCGATGAGAGCGTCCAGCTCCCGCCGTAGAAGGACCGTCCGCTCCTCCTCCGGCGGCTCCTGGAGCTCGTGCTCGTACCAATAGACGGGCTTTTGACTGCGAAAGGCAATGATGTTGCGCATGGTCCCCACGGACTCGTAGGACTGGGCGATGTCGGCGATGTCCGGGACCCTGCGGCCCACGATGAAGCGCAGCTCCCGCTGGACTGACACGCCCAGCTGCCGGTGGAGCTGCTGGAGGAAGAGCGCGTCGGTGACGCCCCGCTCCTCCGCCATAGTGCCGCAGTACACAAGCCCCATAGCGTAGCTCTGGCGGGCGTGGGAGAGCTCCAGCACACAGTGGCCGGCATCCCCCTGGAGAAGCTGGCGGCAATTGGCGTAGATCTGGTTGCGCGGAAGTGCCAGCTCCCCCTCGTCCCCGTCGGCGTCGGCCTCGGCGGTCAGCTCGATCTCCACATACCGCACCCCCGGCGAAAGGCGCAGGTGGGAGCGCACGTACTCCAGATCCTCCGCCGTCCCCATCCCGTAGAGGAGGGAGATGAGCCGCCGGGTCAGGTACTCCTGCTCGTATCTCTGCCCCATCCGGGCGTCCTGGGAGGCGCTGCTGGACCGGCGGAGAATGGCCAAAAGGTCGTCGCGCTCGATGGGCTTTAAGAGGTAGTCCATGCAACCGTAGCGCAGCGCCTGTTGGGCGAAGGCGAACTCCCCGTAGCCGGAGAGGATCACGAAGCTGGCGTCGGAGATCCGCTCCCGCTTCACCGTCTCCAAAAGCTCCAGCCCCGTCATCTCCGGCATCATCACGTCCGCGATTACCAGATCCACCCGGTTTTCCCGTAGATACTCCAGGGCCTCCTTCCCGTTTTGGCAGACGGCGGCGATCTCATAGCCCTCCTCCTGCCAGTTGATCAGCACCTCCAGGCCCTGGGCGATAAAGACCTCGTCGTCCACAAGCAGTACCTTCAGCATGTCATACTACTCTCTAATAAAAAGTAGACAGTTATATATAACAGTGGTAAAATAAACTTGGTGATGAAAATGCGGTATAA
>CANQSD010000032.1 GCA_947626385.1 uncultured Oscillospiraceae bacterium
TGATTTTAATGTAGTACACAGAAAATATCACGTTGAAAAGCGTGGTCTTTTCTCTGTCCTCCATTAGTGTAACCTTTGTCCTGGGTAAATACCCAGTTGTCTCCCTTCCAGTAGTCGCCCGCGCTTTTTTTGAACTTCTCCTGCTCCTTGTGGAGATTCTGGAGTCGCACCGTCAGGAAGTGGGGAACGGAGATCGTGCGGTAGGATGTTTTCGTTTTGGGCACCTTTATGCAGGGGACCTTGTTCACAATCGTAACCGATTTTGTGACGTTGATGGTATCGTGTTCAGTGTCGATGTCGTCCCAGGTGAGAGCCAGCAGCTCCCCCTTTCGCATCCCGGTGTAGACAGCCAGATTAAAGAGCACCCGCAGCTGCAGCGGGATGGTCTTATGAGTGACGTAGTTGCCCACACTGTAGCTCTTCCCGGTGTCGTCGATGCGCTTATGACCTGACACCTTCACCTGATAGGGCTGCTCTATGTAGTTTAAGAAAACAGCGGTTTGCCTTGGAGTGAAAAATTTGATGTTGTCGGCGGTATTCGGGGCCGATGGCACCTTGACCTTGCCGCACGGATTTTGATCGATGAGCTCCCACTGGACCGCCGTTCGCAGGATGGACGACAGGACGTTGTGAGTTTTGTGAATGGAGCCGGGACTGTAGCCTCCGGGCTTGCCGTCATGTCTGGCGCCGTCCTGGAGAAGCCGTTTATAAAGCGCGCTGATGAGGTGGGGCCGCAATTGCGTCAGCTTCAGGTGCCCGAGAGCGGGGAGAATGTTGTCCTTGAGCTCGTGGGAATAGTTGGCCACCGTTCCCGGCTGGAGATCGACCTTCGCGCAATTCTCCATCCAGTATTGGGAGAATTCCAAAAGCGTGATCTTCCGCCCGTCCATAGCGAACCCGTTCTTGATGCGCCGCTCAAAGTCCATCGCGAATTCCCGCACCGCCTGCTCCCGCTTCCTCTGAGAGAGACCGGGGTCAGGAGTGAAGGTGGTGGTTTCGGTTTGCTTTTTTCCGTAGACATCGTAGCCTCGGGAGACGGTTATCTGGTAGCTGCTGCCTCTGGGTCTTATACTTGCCATATTGTAATCAGCCTTCTTTCCGGAGCGATATGCGCTGCCCTGCGAAAAACCGCAGGGCAGCAGGCTTTTGTCTCATGATGCCGCGGTGGAGCTTGCGTTTACCAGATTGAGAACGTTCGAGTACGAGATCAGGGCCTTGTTCCCGGAATAAACCACCGGGAGGACCCCGGTTTTCACCCAGATTCGGAGCGCGTGCTCCGAGACCATGATTCCCTCGGAAACGAGTCTCTGATGCACCTGGCGAATGGTGCCCACCTCAAAGTTTGCAGGGGTAGAAATGTTCGTTTTAGTCATAAGAATACCTCCATATTTAATTTAGATATAACCTATAAGTATAATATATAGCCGATGGGCTGCCGCCGGCCGGAAGGATCAGGCGGCTTTGCCGGTATCTCCGCCGCCCTCGGACTCCCGGGAGCCCGTGTCGCGGTAAAATCGAACGTTGGGGCCGCGGCCGCTCCGCAGGATAAGGTATTGCGCCATGAGCGCGTCGAAACGGGGATTTTTCTGAAGGTTCTTCCATCCGGACGGCGAGATCTCTGTTCGCTCCTGGAGCGTCGTCAATGGTATGGAGGCGCCGTCCCATTTCCGCAGGAAGGACTCCAAACGGGCGAAGGCGGTGGGACCGCCGTTGTACTGCCGGAAGGAGGTCTTGATAAGGCCAACCACATACGGGGCCTCCTTGATGGTCTCAAAGCGGGCACCATGGAAGCGGCGCTTGAGAATCTTCAAAGTGCCTTCCGGCGGCATGAAGAGGAAAACGTGGATGGGTATCGTGCATTCCCGGTTGCGAAGAGAACACCGGTAGATCTCCTGCTCAAATTTGGCGGCCAAATATCGGTCTTCGTAGTCCTTGAGCTCCGGGATATCGTTCTCAATGTAGCCGGATTGGGACGTTCCCTCCCTGACACATTGCTCCGATACCTCCTGAACCTTGGCACGGATGCCGGAGGGCTCCCAATAGGTATACGCGGACTCCAAAAAATCCTTGGGTCGGAGCCGTGGAGTGCCAATCAGGATGCAGTTGACGGCCTGGTTGAAGTCATTGGATCCGTTGTTGCCGCCCCAGTATGGGATGGACAAGCCCCGCGCATTGTTGGAAAGCGGGATGATTTTTGACATACTTTTTTGGGAAAGCTTCCGGGAGAAAGCCTCGGAGTAGTCCATATACGTGCACAAGAAGGTCTTGCCGGGATACTGCTCCAGCAGCTCGTCTACCACGGCGCATATAGCCGGGAGCTTCCAGGGGTTCATAAAGGCGTTCCTGGAGGTATTCATGTCCGGGTGCGTGAAGATATGGAATGTGACCATATCCATGTGCTCAGGAGGCAGAACGTCCAGAATCCTGGCATCCACGTACATGTAATTTGGGTCCACTTGGGCGGTGGCATCGAACACGATGGTGGTGGCACTGCCATAGATGAGCTGAGGCGTACCGGGGCTGAGAATGGTGAAGTTCGGAAGCTTGGTGAACAGGCACCGACCCTTCAGCAGGTCAGCAACTACGTTTACGCCCAGCCGGACGTTTTCAGAGAGATAACGGCGCCCCGTGGTTTCCAGGTATTCCTTGAAGTTCAGGAAACCCTGCTTGTCCTCCTCGGGGAGGTCCTTCAGGGTACAGGTGCCGTATTTCAGGTCCGCTTGGGTCACGCCGTCCACACTATATACGGTATCACTGCGAAGATGCTGGAAGAAGTTCCGCACGGTGCAGCTGAAACGGATCTCCACGCGGCTGATGAGACGGTCCGGTATTTCCAATTTGGCAGCAAGAGCCTCCAACTCGATGGAGGCGGCGCTGGCCGCCTCCGCGAGCAGGGCTTGTGAGTCCGCGAAATTAAATACCTCATCAAAAATGAAAATACGCCTGGGAGAGGGAGCGCCCGGTATGGACAGGTACTTCGCCAAGTTATTGGTGGTCCGGAGACGGTAGAACCTGCTCTGAGTGATGCCCAGGACATAAGCTTGGTCGGCATTTTCCTCATAATAACGAAGCTTACATTCCCTGGAGAACGTGCAGGAGCTCCTAAAGCATCTCGGCGGGTCCATCTGGCATTCGTTTAAGCAGACGCCGCTTTTCAGCCCGGATGGTGTGAGGCTCTGAAGAGGAATCATCAGGTCCGGCCCCGCCTCAGGGAATGCGCGGTAGATGATATCGTGAATCTCGTTGAGGGTTTCCACCTTCTGCACCACCAGGATCGCACCGCCAAACACGTCCGCCAGCGGGTCATGTTTGACCTTCAGCTCGCAGAGCGTCAGAAGAAGCGCCTTAATGAATGTGGATTTTCCAAACCCGGCTCTTGCCGGACATACGATGGGTTTTAGATTTTCAAGGGATTCAAAAATCTGCTTGGCGAGCTTTTTCCAGCTTGGCACATCAACGTCATTTCCGTAGCTTTTCTGGAGCCATTTGAACCATTTCTCGAGATAACCGAGAAGTTTTATGATGAGCGCTTCAGTCAGTTGGGTGGACGACTTGGGATCGGGTGGCGCATATTGGAGAGTTTCAAAGTCTCCTGATTCGTCTTCAATCTGTGTCTTCTTGAATCCTGCGTCAGGCAGGGCTTTATCAATGATTTTCATTGTCTTACCTCCTATTGTTCTGCAAATCTCCGTGCAAAGCCCGCTGCAATAGCGCAAGAGGCCTTGCGCGGATTTTTGCGTTTATTTTTGCAGCTTCTCCTTGGGGATTGCCAGGACGTACACATCCTTTTGGGGTTCATAAAGATGGTAGCGGTAGCGAAATCCCGAGGAGGCGGCTTTGATGTAATTGCGGGATACAAGATCCTTTTGGAGGTCCCGTTCCCAGTTGTCGATATGAAGCGGCGCGTCGTCGATGGATTTATCCGCTCGGACGGCCTTGGGGTAGCACTGAGTAAAAACCGTTTCGTCTACCACCAAGTAATCCACATTCGATATCTTGCGCCACGCGGCTGTGAACTGCTTCTGATTCTTGGATTTATAATGGATTTCGCCGATGGGCGTGATGCGGTCAGCGTTCTCCTCCACAAGCTTTCGCATGATGGAAAGGAACACATCTGGGTCGTTGGCTGCCTTGGAACCATCGGAAACAGCCGGGTCAGGGACAAACACGGACTGGACGGTGCTTCGAAAATACTCCAGCTCCTCGCCGGTCAGCCATCCCTCCTCTTCAACGGCGTCCAGAAAGGTCAGCAGTACCTGGTGGAGGACAGCTGGGTTCAGAAGCTTGGCGTCATACTCGACCTTCCTGTACCGGCTGTCAGGCTGGCCCAGAGAGTCAATGGCGGCCTTTATGATGCCTTCCGCCAGGTCCTCTTCCTCCGCCTTGCGCTGCCACCAGTGGAAAACAGGCGCCAGGTAGGGAAACCATCTCTTGACCTCCTCTGCCGCGGCAGAATCAATTTTTTCAATACTGAACGACGGGAGGGCATTGCTGCGCTCCTTACCCAGCTTGGCGTTGAAATAGATGACGCCGGCGTTGTCCAGATTTGATGGGAGCTTGTCCGACTGGGTGTTCCCCTCTGCACCCGATACGAGCACGAGTGTGTTGTAGTAGGGAAACGGAAGGGGAACGCTTTTGTGTTTTTTGTACCGAACAGTGACATAGCTGAAGTTCTGGATCTTCGCTGTATGAGCTTTCAAATCAATCAGAGGGGATCTTTTTACAACACAGCGCTTGCATTGCCACTTATTATGTGGGATAATGCTTTTAATGATCTCGGTAAACATGGGATAAAGTCTGCTGCCGGTGGTGATGAGGACCGCGGAGGTAAACGAGGGCTCTTTCTCTCGCAGCTGCCAGGTCATCATTCCGCTGAGCAGAACGGCAATCAAGGTGTATCCGGCTGCCCGTTCCGGAAATAATGCCGACAGGTTAAAGAGGGTGATGACTCCGGCCCTGCAGTCCGCTGGCGTGGGGCGTCGTTGTTTGCCGCTGACCTCCAGATAACCGGAGTTGTTCTCCAGAACCGCGTTGACACGCGCTTTACAGACGACCTGTTCCTCTTTCATTTTTTCTTTCATGAACTTGGCCTGCGCCTTGTCGCTGAGGTCAGTGTAATGGGCGACTCGATTCGTCCAGTCCTTATCCCTCATCGGCACGTACCGGCCGTCCACTTCTTGCAAGTAAATGGGCGGCGCTTTACCTTTATCGGGAACACAAATCTTTAATATTATACTTTTCAATCTTGCTCTCCTTTCATTAGTACGCACAAGTGCACTTGTGTTTTCGAGGAACATTGTAATACCGACGTTCGCCTTTGCAAAGCGTAGGGTGTTTTTGGGCAAGAAAAAGGAAAGCACAATATCTTGCACCACTATCGTTTTGTACGCACTATATGTGGTGGAATGATGGAAGAATAGTGATTGTTTGGGCGAATTTGCAAGAAAGATGCATTTCTGCAATCCCCGTTTTTTAGAGGTGATGAAGTATGCAAGATGACTTGACAAGTTTTATGCATGTTTATCCGATAGGGCAAGGCTTTAAATCGCTGGAAAATGAAACCAAACTAACTGAAGAGGATGTGAAACAGTATTTAAAGAAAGCCTATCAAGAATTGCGGCTAAGCAAGAGCGAGCATTTTATTTGTAAATGCGACTATATTAATCGAAATCCTCAGTTTAACAACACTATGTTGGCATATCTTTTGGCAGATCAAAGCCTGCTTTTTTCAAGGGGCTATCAAATCAATTTTTCAGAGGAGGCTATAAAAGACGCGAATAGAGGGATCCACAAAATAAAAAAGGAAATAAAGGCTGAAAAAAGTTCCGCTGCCCATTCCGAAGAGAGATGCACAACAGATGCTTGTTTACAGGATTATGAGAAAAGAGTAAAAACAATCCAAAAATGGTGTAAAGGGAATAAGCGGGAACTTCAGACTGCTATTTTGGATATAGAACGGGTCTATTTCCAAATTATAGAGGGGACAGAGTGGATCAACAATTTTATCAAAACAACCAAAGATGAACTGGGTGAAGAGCGCTCTGCTTATTTCTTCAAAAAGTACTTGCAGAAACATTGCAGAGACCTCATTGATGAAATGTATATACTACAGAATTGGCCAAAAGAACCTTATGAAAGAACAATTCAAAATTGGAACATAGTAGAACTGGAAGAGGACCAAGTGCGCTTTGAACGAATTACTCGGCTGTTAAAAAAGCACAAAAAATACTTGCAATGGGTAAAAAACGCACTCAAAGAATCGAGCCTATTTTATTCTGGGGACCACCCTTTGATGAAGAAAACGATAAGCACTATTCAGGCACCCGCTGAACAACCCGTTGATATTGCGATCCGCGATGCCATTTTTCGCTACCTGGAAACGTGCAGCAGCAAAGGAATGTCTTCGCCACGGAGTCCTAACCTCGATTATGTTTTTAACCTTATTGCAGAAGTAAGAAAGCTCTGTCAGGGTTCCAAAGAAAATGAAGAGAATAAATATAAGGATCTTTTCCCCTTCTATCTCACTTTCGTTTGCCTAATGTGCAATCTTCAAATATTTTCAAGAGAGAAGACAATCGGCAGAAAAACTGTAGAACAATTCTGGGGCAAGCCGTATGTGGCAAGGCGGCCGATTGAAAAACAGCAGGAAGCAAGATTTGCTTTGTTAAAAGATATTTTAGCTGCCCTTAATTGCACGGAAGAGCAGAGCGTAAAGAATTTGGTGTGGCTGCTCATCCTGAACACGTATGGACCGCCGCAGCAGGATGTCCAACCTGCAGATGTGAGGCATTGGACGAGAGAAGCTGAAAATGCTATTTCTCCAGAAATGTTTCTAAATTTCGAGGATGAACTTGAAGGCTTCGTGAAAAGCTGCTTAACAGTTCCCATGTGGGATTTATATACTTATTCAGGAGGCAATCCATGGGTGCTTGGCGGATACAGCGAGTTTGTGTCAAAATATCCAAATCTTATTTCCGACGTTGTTGAACAGATACAGGAATCTGATATTGCTAAGTCCGATGTCGAAGAGTATTATCGTAAAGCGTGGGCTCCGGCGTATATGGTCATTGAGAAAGTTCGCGCACATTTAGAGCAAGCAATCAAACGAATCAACTGGAAGGAGTCTGAATTTCTGCTCAGTGAATTTTGCGTTAAATATTGTAATGGCAGGGAACAATTTAAAAATAGATACAAGAAAAAGGATTCAAATAATACTAATCAAAGTAATGAGGTTACTCAGATAGACGAAGATAAACTGAACAGCGACATAATAATACTTAAGATGCTGATATTGGAGACAGCCTTTCGGATGATCATTACTGATTACACCCGCGATGTTCTCAGGAACAGAATGGACCAAACACTTTATGGATGATCTCCAGACGCAATTTCCGAGGGGGTGGATTCCCTATAGAAGTTTTCCTTTATAGGAAAACCACCCCTTCGGGGTGAAGCGCCAAGGAGCGAGCGAGTGGTTATGGCGAACGAGTTGGCGCAGTGGGTATAGTAGTCATACATCATCTATAGAGTATAGAGGCTTCTTGAACACCGAAAGAAAAATGGCTGGACTCAATGAGGACCGAACTGTAAGGAAGGTCTGAAGCAGAGTGCGCCATTTAGCTTTCGGTGTTACTCATGGAGGACGGACATTTTTCTTTTGGTGTGAGAGAAGCCGAGGAAAAAGAGAAAAGAAGTCGATCCCCGGCAACATTTCTGCTAAATCTCATTTGACAATTTTCTTGAGAAAAGAGTGATATGATAAGAAGAGGACGCAGGAGCATAAGAAATGCGAGGAAGGAACATAAGAACTTTGCGATAATTTCTTTACTTTCTTATGTTCGTGTGTTATCATTCTTATGATGAGAGGTGATTTGTTATGATGCAGCAGGAATTTGACGCGCTTGTGGAGAAGATTCAGCGCCGGCAATGTGAGCAGCGGACGATCGAAGTGAAATCCGCCGCCGGGGGATGTCCTGAGAGGCTCTATGACACCTACTCCTCCTTCTCCAACCAGGATGAAGGCGGAGTCCTGGTGTTCGGGCTGGATGAACATAAGGAATTTCAGAAGGTGGGCGTGTACGACGCCCAGGACCTGCAGAAAAAGCTCATGGAGACCGGGGAGGAAATGACGCCGGTGGTGAGACCCGTGATCTCCGTTTTTGACGAGAACGGGCGCGTCTTCGTCACGGCTGAGATTCCCCCGGTGGACTTGTCCTCCCGCCCCTGCTACAAGACGGCCAGGGGCAGGATCCGCGGGTCCTTCGTCCGCGTGGGGGATGGGGACAAGCCTATGACAGAGTATGAGGTCTACAGCTACGAGGCCTTCCGGCAGCGCGTACGCAACGACATCCGGCCGGTGGAGGATGCGTCCGTATCGTCACTTGACGGCGCAAAGGTGGAGCAGTTTTTGCTGCGGAGAAAGCTGGAGCGCCCGAATCTGGCTGCCATTCCCACAGAGCAGCTGTACGAGCTGTCCGGGATTGCGAAGGGCGGACAGGTGACGCTGATGGCGGTGCTGCTCTTTTGCCCCTATCCCCAGGCGTATTTTCCACAGCTCAATATCATAGCCGCCCGCGTTCCTGGCACGGAGATGGGGCAGGTGGACGGACTCGGACGCCGCTTTGAGGACAGTAAGCGCCTGGAGGGGCCGATCCCGGAGATGCTGGAGGCCGCCATGGCCTTTGTCCGCGGCAATATGCGCACAGCATTATATGTGGACAGGGAGACGGGGAAGCGGTCGGATGTGCCGGAGTATCCCATGGATGCCGTCCGCGAGGCCGTGCTCAACGCGCTCATCCACCGGGATTACAGCATCCACACCGAGGACAGGCCCATTCAGCTGACCATGTACGCAGACCGTATGGAGATCACAAATCCTGGCGGACTCTACGGCCGGCTCACATTGGAGCAGCTGGGCAAGTCTCAGCCGGATACCAGGAACCCGGTTTTGGTGACGGCCCTGGAGTCCCTGGGGCAGACGGAAAACCGCTATTCGGGCGTCCCGCGCATCCGCCGGGCCATGGAGGAGGCTGGGCTGCCGGAGCCGAAATTTGAGGACCTGCGCGGGGACTTCCGGGTGACCTTGTACAATGCCCGGCAGGAGAGCCAACAGGGAGAGCCCGCGGCTGTCGGAGAGGACGAGCGGGGTCTGCTGGCCTTCTGCTCCGTCCCGCGTTCCCGTCAGGAGATCGCGGATTTCCTGAAAATCGCCTCCGTCCAATACGCCGTAAAGCGCTACGTGGAGCCTCTGGTCAACAGCGGGGAGCTTACTATGACCGTCCCGGACAAGCCGAAAAGCCCGAAGCAGAGGTTCGTGGCAAAAAGATGAGCGGGTAGAGAGGTTTTATGAAAAAGAAAAGCGGGAAGCCAAACAAGGCTCCCGCTTTTCTCTTTACACATCCAGTCTCAAATGCCCCTCGATGGCTTCCTCCAGCTCCTTTTGCTGGATGCCGATATAGCGCTGGGTGACCGCAGCGCTGCTGTGCTGGAGGAGCTGCTGGACCAGGGCGATGTTGTAGCCGCTGTCCCGGTAGATCTCCGTGGCGTAAAACTTCCGGAAGCTGTGGGTGCTTATACTGGCATAGCCAAGATAGTCGCAGACCCGGCGCAGCTGCTTCTGTACGGCCCGCTCCGTGAGGGGGAAGATGACCTCGTCGGGGCCGATGCCGTTGTCCAGACAATAGCACCGTATGAACTGGTAGAGCGCCAAGGGGACTGTGAACACCCGCGCCTTGCCGGTCTTCTGCTCGGTGATGGCCAGGCGGTAGCGCTCGCCGTCCCGGAAATGTCCCGAAGGCGCAGGCGGAGGATATCGGAGATGCGCAGCCCCAGATTGGCCTCCAGCATCAGCGCCGTGGCGACGCGCTTGTTGGGACGAAGGCCGGTAAAGCCCTCCCGGAGCGTGGTGATGATCTCCCGGTACTGCTTTAAAGTCAGGGCGACCGTGCGTTTGTTCAAGCATTTTCACCTCGATTTTACGAACTTTTTTCGTTGGTTTTACGAACTGTCCCGGCAGAATTTGAAAACCCCTTGATATTGCTGGCTTTTTGTGTTCGTATTCCTTCACAAATACGAACAGTGCCCTCACATCACGCCGCAGGTCTCGTAGAGCATCTCCTCGATCTCCTCCGGCATATACCCGCGCTCCAAAAGTCGGTCGATGGACTGCGGCGTGTAGCCGAAAGAGCGGGCGACGGCCTTTAGCTCGTCGATGTAGGCGAGCTCGTCCAGTGGGGAGACGGCGCCCCAGGGGGCGTAGCAGACATCGTATGCGATGCTGCTGTCGTCAAAGCGGGACCGGGAAGATTTGCCCGCGGAGGTGAGCCTGAGAATGTCGCCGCAGGTGAGGGGGACGTCCACAGGCGTTTCCGGCAGGAAGGAGCAGCGCTTCAAGGCCCTCGTCAAAATCTGCTTGGTGGAGGCGTATACGTAGAGGCCAAGGTCCGGATATTGATACAGGGTCATGGGATTGTCCCCGCGCACGAACCAGAGCGCGCCATTCTCCCCCAGAACGGTGACGGTAAAGGAGCCGAGAAGCGCCTCGGCCATGGACGCGAGAGATTTTGAGGATAACTCCCCGGAGGCTTTCAGGAGCTGGACACAGATATAGCTGTCCGTTTCAATCTTCGCCTCCGGGAGTCTGTGAGAGCGCCTGAGGGACGTGTCGTTGAAGATAACGCCGTTGTGGGCCAGGGCGAAATGGGTTTTCCCGGCTGTTGCCTCGAAGGGGTGATTGTTGTAATTGTGCTTCGCGTTTCCCTGGGTTGCCATGCGCGTGTGGCCCATGACCACGCTTGTGTCCGCGGGCAGCAGGAACCGCATCCGGTGAGCGGGGAGTGGGCGCTTGTAGACCCGCAGACGGCCCCCGCTTATGTACGCGATGCCCGTGGCGTCCGTGCCCCGGTCCTCGGCGGAGACGGCAAGCTCCGTGACGAGACGGGTCTTCTGGCGGATGGAGAGGTTGCCCTTATAATCCAAAATCCCGAACAGGCAGCACATTATATCTCCACCTCCACATACACCGGGTCGCTCACGTAGAGCCGGCGCTCCTTCAAATACTGCACCAGCTCCGGCGACCGGCAGAAATCCGTGACGAATTCCGTCCAGGTGAGATTCTGCACCTCCTCATCCGTCATAGAAACAGCCACGTCGCAAATAGCGTTGACCATTTGCAGCGTGGCTAAAAATGTGTTCAATTTAAGCGTCCCTCTGAACATCCGGAACTCCACCGTTTCACTGTTTGTGAGGTTGACGCAGGTGTAGCGGCTCATGGAGCGGGATTTGGCGTGACCCAGAAACGCCTTGGGGTCATCCTTGCGCCCATATCTCGCCGCCCACTGGTCCATCTGGCGCTGGGTCCGGCGGCTGAAGCGCAAAAGCTCGTTCCAGTGGTTCTCCACGAAGAACAAGATCCTGGCGATGGCGGCATCCTGGTCCTTCTCGTGGGCGCCGAAGGCCGAGCGGTTGACGTGGACGTGGAGCCCGCAGGTGCCGCACTGGTGACTTAAGTAGCCAAGACTGACGGCGGTCTTGAGGACGTTGGCCCAGGGCATGGTCTCCAGATGGTACTTGAGCGTCATGGGGTGGGACACAAGCTCGATGCCGTCATTGAGAGACCCGTCGTGCTTGCAGTAGAGGTGATTGTCCCGCTGGTTTGCCACACCCATGAGCTGCGCCGCGGCGTCGTCACTCTCGCCCGCCTCGTCGATCTCCAGCTCCACGCCGAAGTAGCGGTCCCCCCGGCCGAAAAAGATGGGCTCCGGTTTGTAGTAGTAGTCCATGACCCGCTCGTTGTCCCGGACGCACTCCTCGCACAGAGGCCGGTCCTCGCTGTCGTCGCACTCGTAGCAGGCGTCATCCCAGTGCAGGAGCCGTCCGCACCGGTCGCAGTGGGTGTAGTTCCGGTCATAGCACCGCCGGCAGAGATAGGTGTTCTCGTCCCCCGCGTCCTCGTCCAGCCAGTACCGCTCCCCGCAGCAGGAGCAGACAGCCGTCCGGTCGGCAAGACAGTTCGGACACAGCTCCCGCCCGTCGAACTCGGTCCGCTCGCTGATGTCATGCTCTTCCCCGCAATTGTGGCATACAAATGTTTCTTTCGGCATAAATAACCCTCCAAATATAGTTTAAGGCCCCGGGGAATTACCCCGAGGCCTTCACTGTTATAATATATATTTGGAGAGTGGGGAAGAGCCGGAACGAGCTTTTTGCGGGTTGCGTAAAGAGAAAGCCGCAGGTACTTGGGCCATGGACATCAGCGGAGGCTGCTGTTCTCAGTGTCATAGGACGTGGGGACCATGTCACTGTTAAGGTAAATATAGCAGGCAGGCTCGATATCAATGTTTCTCAGGAAAGAAAACGTTGGAACATCTTCGTTTTTGTCTGCCCACGGGTCGCTCTCCATCAGGTATTCAATACCTTCCTGGCCCTCTCTTCTCATGACCACCACGAATTGATACATTCGAGTTTTCTCGTGGTATCTGAGGCCCGTTATAGTGACATACATTTTTCTCAGTCCAATATCAACGGAGAACGGGACCAGGTACTCCTGCGGGCTTTTGGCCGGAATATCATCAGGAAGGGAGGCTGATTTCACGGCCCAGGTCTCTTTGCCCAATGAAAACTCAAGGGTGACATCCATAGAGAAGCCGGAGAAGTCGAATTTGGAGTCCCCGTTTGGCACTATGCCGCATCCGGTGACGACTACGTGGAATGGGTCATCTTCGCTCTTGACGACGTCGCCAAGAGTTACGGCGACATCCCGAACCGGCCCGGGGAGCAGCTCTTTTGCCAACCTGGTGAGATCTCCCGCAGTTACCTCCGGTATGTTATATTCATAGGTTATAGCCGGTTCGCTCATTGGCTCGGATTGAATATCCCAGGCGCCGGAGCTGAAATCACAGATATATTCACAGGTTTCGGTGACGGTTGTGCAGCTTCCCTCCTGCCAGGACAAGACAAATGTTGCCGCATAAGTGTCGTCCGCATCCGGTAAGGCGTTAAAGGACGCGCTGGAAAGCTCGATTCCGGGACTTTTTAGGTTTTTGACATAAAATTCGTTCAAAAGGCTCTCTGACGGAGGTGATGTGATGGTGTACTTGGGATAGCTTGTGGCTTCAACGTCATTTAGTACATAAGAAGCGGTCATGTAATCGTAATAGTATGTGAGCTTCAGGTCCAGTTCACCATTGGCGTATGCCGAGCTGCCGGATACGGTAAGCCAGACGGTGTCAGAATGCCTGGCTTCCGTTTCCCGAATGACGTTTGATATACCGGTGAAGGTAAAAACGGCGTCGGAATCATATTCACTCGCCGGAGCCATGAGCCTGTTTGCCCTGGAGCTGTTGTTAAGGTCGTCCAATATTTCGGAGTCTGTCCTGACCCCTGGCGCGGATACGGGTCCGGAATTCTGCTCCGGGACCTGGGTGCCTGATCCGGTACCCGGATTATCTCCAACAGATGAACCGGGCTGCTGGGTATCTGATCCGGTGCCCGGAATATCTTCGACGGATGAACCGGGCTGCGTGGTTGGCGGTACGTAGTATTGGTTGATTGGTTCATCGTAGAAAATCCATGCGCCGTCCTGAAATACACAAACATAATCCAGGACCACGCTGTCCTCGCCGATGTCACTGGGGTAGTGAATGGAATACACAACACTGCACTCTCCATACTCGGTCGCTTGTATTTCGCTTCTTTGCATGAGCGTACAGTCGGGATCCGCGACTTCACTGAGGAAACGTTCAAAGAGATCTTCAGAGGGCATGGCTCTAACGCCATAGTAGTTGTGCCCGTAGGGTTTTACATCTACAAGCTCAAATTTGTTGTCATAGCTGCGCTGATAGACTATGGTGAGTTGGTGATCGCAGACGGCGTAATCTGATTCTGCGTGATATTCGGCGTTCATAGAAACCCGGCCGTTTTCCTCCTGACTGTCCAGAACGCCAAAGCTGGAGACGGTATACAGGGCTGATGGGTCATCGCCGTCGGTGGGGTCTAAAAGCTCCTTCATGGTCTGAGAGTCAACAATATCGTTGAAGATCGCCTGCTCGGTTTTAAAGGGCGGATACTGTTTCGCCTCAATGAATTCCGCCCCACCAAAATAGGATGTTCCCGACCCTGTATCAATAGGATAAGTCGGCGTTGTCGAAGAGGGCAAGGAGGTGTCTGAATCGAGCCGTTCTCCGGTGCTCGGGTCTACGGTGTAACAGCTTCCGAGGATCATAGCGAGCATACAGACTAAAACAAAAAGGGAAACAGTTTTTTTCAATTGTCTCTCCTCCTTCAAATAATATGGCAAAGATCAGCGCTCGTGGGTTATGATGATAAGCGATAGAATCACAACGGTAAGAACAGCCAGGGCAGTTATAGTAAGCTTCTTCCCGGTCCACCCCTTTATGCGGGCCACATTTTCCTGCTGCTTGTCGTCGTCGAAGATGAGGCTTGACGCCGCAAGAGGTATGGCGGAACCGACCAGATAACCCAAGTAGTATGTAATGCCCGCTTTCTGAAAGAACGCGGCGAACAGGGAGACAAAATAGCGGGCAAAAAAACAGGAGAAACTCTTTGATGATCACCCAGAACAGTCCCAGGAAAGCCCATGCGGCCCCGGACAGAGGATCCTTCCCCGAGAAACCGGCTATGTATCCCTTTACTCCGTTGACGAAGATGCCGCCGAAGCTCCGGCCAAATACAATGAGACCGTTTTTGGCGCCATCCAGGAAGTTCATAGATTCGGAGATCTCCACATCGTTGATGAGCAGCTGGTTCCCGAATAGCTCCACACGTTTTGAGGCAAAGTCCCAAGTGCCCCGCATGACCATGAGGTAGCTTGCGGCAATGACCACAAGCAGAATCAACGTGGCAATATTGGAGATGGTCTTCGCCGCCTTGATCTCGGGGGCGTTTTCGGCTTGAAACAGCTCCTCCAGCAATTCCTTTTTAATTGCCTCGGAAAAATCAGCCTTCAACAATTCCGCACGCAGCAAAAATGCTTTTTTTCGGATATCCGGGGAGGCGATTCCATTCTTGATTCGGTTATACGTATCCTCGGCATTCCTGGCCGCTTCTCTGGTAGGGTACTCCTTTCCGAGGACTGTGCGGGCCTTTATATCGGCCTTGAGGAGTTCTGAGTGAACGGCCGCAAGATATAGCTTTTTCAATTCCGCCCTGCATGATTGGGCGGTTATCTGGGCCTCCAGCTGTTTTAACGCCTCCTCGTTTTCTGGGATTTCCGCCAGCAGCATCAGCTGATGGCTCCACTCCTGGTCCAATTGGCGAAGCTCGGAGGCCTCAACGGCGCTGTCGCAGAGAATCGCTCCGGCCCCTTCCAAGGAGGGCTCTACAGTCCGGATGCGCTTATCAAGGGAGACCTGCTCTTTGCGCAGCGCCTCCTGGTGCTTTTTCGCCACCGGAGATGTCAGACCGGCGATTTTTTGTTGCGCTTCAGCCAAAGAGGACAGGCTGGAATAATTCGTCTCTCCCTCGACTTTTTTGATGATTTGAAGATCTTCCCTGGCAGACGACGCCTCCTCCCGGGTGTCAAGAAGTATGCCATCTACGGTTCTGTATTCCCGGTCGAACTGTTCGACGGCATTCTGGACTTTTCTGGTCCACTCCGTTTCCCCGGTAAAATGAAGAAGCTTCTTTTTCTGATTCAGCTTTTCCAGCGATGCCAGTGCGTGCGCCTCCGTATCAAGCGGAAGCGACCTTACGAACACCTCCAGTTGGGCGGCCTTCTCCGCCTTCACAACGCCGACGCCAAAGAAGTCCGCCGCCTCACTGAGAGATCCGTCCTGGTCGCCGAAGCGCTTGAGCGCGACGTGGTACCAGTCCTCGCTATAAGGATCTTGAGGGAAAATTCGGACCAGAGCATCCCGACAGCGCTCGTTGTCTTCGATAAATTCCAAATTGTGAATTACCGCCTGGACGCTGTTCTGATCCTCCTCGGAGATTCTGCCCTGAAACGGAAGCGGGTCGGCTCCGGTACCAGCCAGACAGTCGATCAAAGAGAGGTGAAGATATAGGGCGGACTGATAGACGCCTTCTTCTAAGCTCCGGTAAGTATGCTCATCGCGAAATATCTTGTCCTTCTGTATGCTGGCGCCTATGGAGGAGAACATCTTGCCAATTCCGTTGAAAACCATGTGGCCGGCTCCGGACAGAAGGTTCAAAGAGCCTGCCGTGACGGTGCCCGCGATGGCGCCGCTGATGCCGAAACCTCCTCCGACCCACTTGGCCCTATTCTGCCGACGGGCAACACGATACT
Source organism: uncultured Oscillospiraceae bacterium (assembly GCA_947626385.1). Classification (GTDB taxonomy): domain Bacteria; phylum Bacillota; class Clostridia; order Oscillospirales; family Oscillospiraceae; genus RUG626. The sequence continues at coordinate 16,265 of CANQSD010000032.1, forward strand.
CGTCCAGCTGCTTTTGATCCATTGCGATCTCAGCGTACTGGTCAAGGAGCTCCCAATATGGGTCCATCAGAATTTCAGTGAAATGAGGAAAGAGCTGACAGAAGCGGTCGGCATCTATATCAAGGATGTCATAGGAAATGAGTTTTTTGATGCATAGATTTACGGCGGGGGATACTGCCGCCACCATCTGTGGGAGCGCGGACTGGATTACATCATCAAGAGATTTGTTTTTAAGGTAGGATTCGCGAAAAAGCGCAGCAGCATGGACGGCCTCGTTTTGGAATAACTGCCGATACTCGTTATAGGCTGCCAGCTCGTCGCTGATAGTCACGCTTTTTCCAAGAACAGTGATGGTCTTCACAGACGTTCCTCCTGTCCGCCGCACGAAGACAAGCCGCCTGTCAGGGGGAGTCACACGGCGAATGTAAACGCGATCAGGCGTTTTTTCATGACAGCGCTTCCTTTTTTGGGAAGCGCTTTATTATGTCTCTTATCAGATAAAACGCCAGTATGACAAGCGAGATCCACTGGGCTGTTGAGAGGCCAAAGAAGATGCCGCGTATTTCGTCCCCGCGCAGGAACTCATCGGCAAAGCGGACACATGCGTACAGCGTCAAGTATAACCGAAGTAGATCCGTGCTTTTCTTTGCCTTCGCAGCGAGCATAACGATTATAAATATGAGAAGCTCCGCCAATGCTTCTATCAGTTGAATCGGGATCCGGACAAATGTAATAAAACCTACGGAAACAGCCGTGGGCAAAACTATCCCATAACAGCATCCCGCGAGAAAGCAGCCGACTCTTCCGAATACGTGAAAGAGCGGCATGGCAGGAACGGCCAGTTGAAAGACCCTGCTTCTCAGGTCCGGATTCTTTCTTGTGGCGATGAGCAACGCGAAGATAACGCCAAACAGGCCGCCATAAAATACAAGACCACCCTGGAAAAGCAGCATCAGCATATTTTGCAAGGAGAAGTTTTCAACGAGCCAGGACAGCCGCGTCAGAGCAAACAGAAGCTTGCTGCCAAGATAACCGCCGACCATGCTCAGTATCAGGAGCTTTATAAACTCGGAAAAAGTGACTCCAAAACGATCGAGCCGAAAAAAGACCAGACACAGCACCGCAAACCCGCCCAGAAACGCCATAACGGCATAAGAGGGCAGAACAAGGTGGATATACGGATACATAGCTCAATCAACCCCTGTCAGGATCTCAAGTATCGACAGCGCTTCCCCGCCGGCATAATCAGAATCATTGCACTCAAAGCAGCCGTTGACGCAGCCCATGTAACGCTCCTTCTTCTCGGAAGAACCGGAGAAGCAAAAACAGCCTGAGTCCGAACCGTTATCTATATTTCCGCTCATAAAACCGGTATAAGTATATTTTTCGGTTTGATTGCAGCCGAGGCACCCATCTCCGAAATATCTGATATCACAGCCGCAGACTTTAAAATCATCGGTGTCGTCCTCGACGGAACCGGAAACACATTTTACAGACTGTGCCCAGCAGGAGGAATCACAGCCGCTCCCTGAGGAGAGACATCCCCCGCATCCGGGAATAGAGCAGCCGTGGCCGCTTATCCCTTCGGCGTTTACGTTTCCACAATCAGGCGTTTCACAAGCCGCTCCGCCGCATCCGGTCAGACAGAATAGCGTGACCACGGCCGCAAACATGAGAAGTACCAGGAAAAACTGCTCTCTTTTTGGCTTTTTGTCCATGTTTTTCATAGCGTCCCCCAAAAAATTTATTTTTACCTTGCCTTGCTTGCCAATAATCAAGGCCGAGATGACCGAATAATAGAGATATGGAAGGACAATCAGGCCGGGTCGGGCGGCTTTCCGGATACTACGGCCGTTGGGACCCGCCTTTCGATTCCCTCATCTCCATACTTATGCAAATCATCTATCATCGCATATTATACATGAGTTAATACCACATTTCAACATCTTTTTGCACATATTAAACTTGTGGCAAGAGGTGACTGGAATGGACGCGAATACGAAAAAGGAGATTGGGCAGCGGCTTCGGGAGTGCCGGGAGAGAGCGGGGTACACACGTGAGCGGCTGGGGGAGCTGTGCGGACTGAGCCCCAGGTTTATTGCCAACATCGAGTTCGGCGACTCCACCTTCAGCCTGGATTCGCTCATGACCGTCTGCCGCGTCCTCTCCTGCGGCGCGGACTTCCTGCTCTTCGGAGAAAAAACAAACCGTGACGCCTGGAGCGACACGGTGGAGCGGGTGCGGAACATCGACGTGAAATATAAACCGGAGGTAGACAAGCTCCTCCAGGCCCTTGTAGAGGCTGTGGCGAAAGAATGATCATCGATACGAAAAAGCGGCCTCGGGGATCCCCGAGGCCTTTGTGATCATAATGGGTGCGCTGTCTTTACAGCACCGCTTTATTTAGAGCCACATGTGATTTTAAAATAAGCCGGAAGATGAGTTCGTAGAGATCATCGTATTCTCCGGTTTGATCCGCTCTGGACAATGCCTCGCGATACTCTTCTTTGTCCTCAACTTTAATGTATATTGGCGGCAAGTTGGACCGCACAAATTCCATATTCATAAATGCGCGGGAGGTGCGTCCGTTGCCGTCTGAAAACGGATGTATAACGGTAATTTGATGGTGAGTCCTGGCGACATGCATGATGAACTCACTCAGAGGCATATCGTGCCGAGCGGAAAAATACTCTTTGATATCAGCATCGATATCTGACAATCTTTTGAAAATATCATTATGGTCTACGGTCTCAAATTTTGCGCCAAGAACTAAAGTATTTGTTTGCCGTGTTTGCCCGCCAAATTCAGGGTGTGGATAAAATGAAAATAAGGTTTTGTTCAATCGGAAAGAATCAAATACCGAGATGGATTCCTTGACAGGCTCAGCAAAGATATCTTGATACATGGAATAATGACCGGCAATTGACATATACACTTCATTTTTATCAGTACAGTAAATGCTGTTCTGTGAGTGCATCCGAAGATCCGTAACTATCTCCGAGGCATCTTCCAGCGATACATCCAGGCCCTCCATTCGGCTGTCATTGTAAATATAATCATTTTGGAAGATGTACCTGGCGTAATCAGACGGTTGAAAAGAGAGCTGCTCCCTATAGTTATCTATAAGTCCTGCATATAATGGAGCATAGGACAAGTGCTTGCTTCGTCTGACGTTGTCTGGTTTATATTTTTTGATGCGCTTTCTCAACGCACCTGGCTCGGTGTCTCCCTCAATTGCGTGAACCCTGTAAGCGATTCTATATAGGCATGTCTCAAAGCTGACGCCAAAATAGTCTGCAATCTCCAGAACGGCGTCAAAGTTAACATTCCCACGGTTGTTCTTCCGGCGGTCTACTTGTTCGCGAAGCTCCTTAAGAGGCATTAGCAATGCCGCAGCAAAGTTATCGGCATATTTTTCAATGGGCGATACGGCTCCGGTTGGACAGGCAATTTGTTTGTCAGCATCCCTCAGATGATGACACAGCTCATGTGCGGCGGTGAAACGCTGGCGGGTAATCGGCCGATTGACATTTATACCGACAATTGGAGTATCTTCCTTCGACACTGCCGGTACATATACGCCCTCAAGTTTGTGAAAATCATTAAGGGCAAAAGAAATCCCCTCATCCCTCAAAATCAAAAAGCCTGCAAATAAAAAGTCAACCCCAAACGCGAAAAAATTTGAATAAAGAGTGGCGGTAAAAATGGGCAA
>CANQSD010000033.1 GCA_947626385.1 uncultured Oscillospiraceae bacterium
AAAAACGCGGCTTTCAGCCGGACGGCGCGAGGCAGACCCTGAAGCTGGGCACGGAGATCGCGGAGATCCGGATGGTGTTGGACAGACAGAATCGACCGGAAGGAGCCCTTACCACATGACCGGGAATTCCAGTATTTTGTCACCGATTATCTTTACAAGCTTCGGAAATTCCTGGGTTTTGAGGACATGCCGCGTCTGGAGAGGTACGCCCGGACAAGGCAGTGGTGGGATTCCATCGATTTCCTGTGCCGGGTGGTGGGCGCGATTGCTCTGGACGATCGGCGAATGGACGGCCTGATGCTGGAGTGGTCCACGGACCCGGACCTCTGGCTCCGCCGGATCGCCATCGACCACCAGCTCGGCCGAAAGGACCGGACCGATACCGCCCTTCTTGAGAAGATCCTTCTGAACAACCTGGGAAGCTCCGAGTTCTTCATCAACAAGGCCATCGGTTGGGCCCTGCGGGACTACTCAAAGACAGATCCGGCCTGGGTGCGGGGTTTTCTGAGGCGGAATACGGACAAGCTGTCCGCCCTCACCCTTCGGGAGGGAGGAAAGTACCTGTGATCCTCCGGCTGAACAGCCCCTTTGAGGTGATGGGCGAGGATGCGGGCGGTTCGTGAAGCTGCTGCGCGTGATTGGATACGAAACTTGCGGTTGCAATTTCGCGGCGGACGGGGTATAATGCGGTTTAACCCATGAAAAAGATAGGAAATGGAGAGCGGGATGATCAAAGCCCTGATTTTTGACCTGGACAACACGCTTTTGCGGTCCGACAAGAGCTTATCGGCCTACTCCCGGGGCGTTTTGCGAAGGTGCCGGGAGCGGGGACTGCGGGTGTTCGCCGCCTCGGCCAGGCCGGAGCGGACGATCCGGGAGTTTGGCATTTTTGAGGAATTTGAAGCCCTGGTGACGCTCAACGGCGCGCGGGTGGTCCTGCCGGGGCGGGTCCTATTGAACGGCATTTCCGCGAGAACCGGGGAAATCATCGTCTCCCGGCTCCTGGGCGTCCCCGGCGCGGTGGTGTCCGTGGAGATGAGCGGCGGCCTCTATGCCAGCGCCCCCATCCCGGAGTGGAACCCCACCGTGTGGGGAAGCTTCCCCACGCTGCCGGCGGGGGAGCTCTATAAAATTCTGGTCAGCGGCGTCGCCGAGCCGGACGTCCGGCGCGCCGTGACGGAGGATACATACTTTACGGCCATCGAGGGCGGGAAGCTCTACCAGTTCATGAGCCGCGCCGCCGCCAAGCGGCACGGCGTCCGGGAGCTGCTGGCCGCCTTCGGCCTCACTCCCGAGGAGGCCGCCTACTTCGGCGACGACTGGGACGACCTGGAGCCCGTCCGAACCTGCGGCCTGGGCGTGGCCATGGCCAACGCCATTCCGGAGGTCAAGGCCGTCGCGGACGTGGTGGCGGGACACTGTGATGAGGACGGCGCGGCGCGATTTGTGGAGGAAAAGATATTGTGCTGATAACGATCTCAAACCCCGAAGAGCTGGACGGGGAAAGGCTCATGGGCATATACCGGGAGAGCAACGAGGAAAACGCCGAGGACCAATACCCGGATTTGGACGGAACGGAGGCCGTGGAGAAAATCAGACGGGGATTTGTGGAGTTTATCAAGAAGGACTTTTTGAACGGCGCCAACCGCTATTTTGTCTGGGAAGAGGATGGCGTCTGGGTCAGCGCCCTGCGGCTCTATTTCGTCCGGGAGGGCTTTTACTACATCGAGGCGCTGGAGACGCACCCGGACTACCGGCGGCGCGGGTACGGGGCCAGGGTGCTTTCCGAGACGCTGAAGGTCCTTGAAAAGACTGGCCCCTTTGAGGTCCACGACTGCGTGAGCAGAACAAACGAGGCGTCCCTTGCCACACACAGAAAATGCGGCTTTGTCATCGACAGCGACGTGGGAGTGAACTATTTGAGCGGCAAGAGGAACGAGAGAGCTTACGGAATGAGGTGTGATTCGAAATGACGCGAAGGCTTTATTATGAGGACGCCCATATACGGGAGTTTGACGCCGTGGTCGTCTCCTGCCGGGAGCGGGACGGCGCGTTTGAGGTCGTGCTGGACAAAACGGCTTTTTTCCCGGAGGGCGGGGGCAATCCCGCGGACATCGGGACGCTGGGGAAGGTGCACGTCCTTTATACCTTCGAGCAGGGGGATGAGGTCGTCCACCGGTGCGACGGGCCCCTGGAAGCGGGGGAGACGGTACACGGGGAAATCGACTGGGAGAAGCGGTTCTCCAATATGCAAAACCACACCGCCGAGCACATCGTCTCCGGCATCGTCCACCGCCGCCACGGATACGCCAACGTGGGGTTCCACATGGGCGAGGAGGGCGTCATCGTGGACTTTGACGGCTTCGTGGGCGATAAGGAGCTTTCGGACATCGAGCGGGAGGCCAACGCGGTCGTCTGGCGCAACGTCCCCGTCACCCAGAGCTTCCCCGCGCCCGAGGAGCTGCCCCGCTTAGAATACCGCAGCAAGCTGGACCTCACGGAGAATGTGCGCCTCGTCGCCATCGAGGGCGTGGACGTGTGCGCCTGCTGCGCGCCCCACGTGAAGCGCACGGGGGAGATCGGCGTTATTAAAATCTTTGAGTCCATCCGCCGGAAAAACGGCGTGCGCATCCGTATGCTGGCGGGGGACCGGGCGTATGAGGACTACGCAAAGAGGGCGGATTCCGTCTCTCGAATTTCCGCGCTCCTCTCGGCCAAGCCCGACGAGGTCGCGCCGGCGGTGGAGCGGCTTTTGGCCGACCGGGACGCCCTACAATACAAGCTGGGCGGCCTCAAGCGCCGGATCATCCAACAAAAGGTTGACATAATCCGAGAAACCCAAGAAAATCTGGTCTTCTTCGAGCCGGACTTCGACATGAAGGAGCTCCAGCTCCTCGTCACCGCCGCCAGGGAGAAATGCCCCGTCGCCGCGGCCTTCTCTGGCGATGACGAGATTGGCTGGAAGTATGTCCTAGCCTCCAAAACTGTGGACCTGCGCGAGACTGCCAAAGCCATGAACGCCGCCCTCCACGGCAAGGGCGGCGGCAAGACGGAGCTCGTCACCGGCACCCTCAAGGCCGCGCGGGCGGAGATAGAGAGGTACTGGAACAAAGAATCGGAGGTTGAAGGTTGATTTTACTTGGCTTACAGGAGGTTCTGTATTGGGATGAGATCCCCCTTTTGAAGGAGACGATACGCCGGTTGCTGGAGCAGTATCACCCTGACGCCGGAAATCACGCGGAGTATGAGAAGGCCAGGGACGCCTTTTATAAGAGCACGATCCTTGGAAAAGAGGATTTTCGCCGGAGGATAGACAACTACAAAAAGAACGGGAAGCCCGTTTGGGTCTCCGGGCGCGGCCAGCGGCTTGACGACATCGCTCCTGAAGCGCTGAAGCGTGCGTTTCGCTATGTAAGCGTAGAACGGGGACGCGAGCTTGCCCAACGCCCAAGAGGAAGCTGGGCGGAGGCGTACGCGGCCAGGGTCCTTGGGGACGCGCCGCAGCAGATTTTGGAGCTCACCGTCGGCGCCGGCGGCGGGACCGGGGCGGTGGCGGCCAAAATGCGGGAGCGGGACGCCATGATCGGCGTGGACATCGACTTTGTGTGCGCGAAAAACGCCGACGCCATTGGAAGATATTACGGCGTTGATCTGCTGGGGATGTGCTGTAGTCTCTGGGAGCTCCCCTTTGAGGACGGGAGCTTTTCCGTGGTATGCTGTGTGAAAGGCCTCAACGAATGTCGCGAGGTCCCGACGATCCTGCGAGAGGCGGCAAGGGTCCTGATGCCGGGAGGCAGAATGGTGATGGTCCTCCAGGGCCGCACCGGGTATGCGTACAGAAGCCTGTTTGAGCTCTTTGGCATCGGCGAGGAGGAGGGACTTGCCTATCTCCGAGCCGCCCGCCTCTACTCTACGGTTGAGGATACAGACGCCATATTGAGACCGCTGGGGATCATAAAAATTGATTCCCAATCTTTTGGCAACGAAGGATACCTCGTGGAATATGAGAAGAGATGCGAAGGAGACCAAAGCCGTGAAGCTTGATTTTACCAGAATAACCGCCTGTGGCGAGTGCTGTGACGGGTGCGGGAAGAGGTCCTCTGGTGCCTGCCCTGGCTGTATCGAGGCCGATGGGCGCGTTCCCGAATGGTCCGGCTCAGGCCGCTGCCGCGTCCACGCCTGCGCCAGAGATCACGGCGTACAGTTTTGCGGGCTGTGCGCGGAGTTTCCCTGTGGGAGACTTCCGGGGCTTATCAGCTGGAACCCAAATATTGTGGAACACCAGACGAATCTGGCAAGACTGTACCGGGAGAAAGAGAGGTAACGACCATGCCCTTTGACTTCAAAAGGGAATACAAAGAATTCTACCTTCCGAAAAATACGCCGTCCATCGTGGACGTGCCGGCGATGAACTACATTGCCGTGCGCGGGCATGGGGACCCCAACGAGGAGGGCGGGGAATATAAGGCGTCCATTGGGCTGCTCTACGGCGTCGCCTTCACCATTAAAATGAGCAAAATGGGGGACCACCGGATGGAGGGGTACTTCGACTTCGTGGTCCCGCCGCTGGAGGGATTCTGGCGGCAGGAGGGGAGCGAGGGCGGCATCGACTATGCCCGCAAGGAGGACCTGGAATTCATCTCCTGTATCCGCCTCCCGGATTTTGTGACGAGAGCGGAGTTCGACTGGGCCGTGGACGAGGCGACGCGTAAAAAGAAGACGGACTTCTCTAAAGTGGAGTTTTTGCCGGTCCACGAGGGCCTGTGCGTCCAGTGTATGCACCTGGGGTCCTACGATACGGAGCCGGAGACGGTGCGGCTCATGCGGGAACATATGGAGAAACATGGCTTCGAGCCGGACTTTTCGGATACCCGCCTCCACCATGAGATCTACCTCTCCGACCCCCGCAAGTGCACCCCGGAGAAGCTGAAAACCGTGATCCGGCACCCCATACGGCCGGACTGATTTGAAAGGTTGACATAATATGTACATCCGAGAGTTTTACCAATCCAAAAAACTCCCCGTCTCCTATGAGATCTTCCCTCCCAAGGGAGAGCTCAAGGTGGAGGAGCTGAGGGGGACGCTGGACGCGCTGGCGGGGACGGAGCCGGACTTTATCTCCGTCACCTGTTCGGCGGGCGGGTCCGGGAACGGGAAGAACACCGCCGCCCTTACGGGGATCATTGAGCGGGAGTACGGCATCCCGGCGGTGGCGCACCTCACCTGCGTAAACTCCACCCGCGCCGACGTGGACGCGGCGGTGGCGGACCTGCGGGCCCAGGGGATCACCAACGTCTTCGCCCTCCGGGGCGACCGGGTGCCGGGGAGTGAGACGAAGGACTTCCGCTACGGCGCGGAGCTCGTGCGGTATCTCCGGCAGACCACGGACTTTTGCGTGGGCGGCGGGTGCTACCCGGAGGGACACGTGGAGTGCGACGACTTCGACGCGGACATCCGGCATCTGAGGGAGAAGCAGGACGCGGGGGCGGAGTTTTTCTTAAGCCAGCTCTTTTTTGAAAACGCCGCCTTTTACCGCTTCATCGAAAAGGCCCGGGCTGCCGGCGTCACCGTCCCGATCGACGCGGGGATCATGCCCATCATGGGAAAATCTCAGATCACCCGCATGGTCTTCCTGTGCGGGGCCAGCCTCCCCTCGGCGGTGATCCGCATGGTGAACCGCTACGAGCACGACCCGGACTCCCTGCTGAAGGCAGGGATGGAGTACGCCGCACACCAGATCGTGGAGTTGGCCGCTTCCGGCGCGGCAAGCGGCATCCACATCTACACCATGAACAAGCCGGAGGTGGCGCGGTTCGAGAGGGGGGCCCTGCGCGATGCCGGGTTCTGAGCTGACCATCGAGCGGTCCGAGGTCCTGCGTTACCTGGGCTACCGGGGACAGGCACTGACGCCGGAGCTGGAGGCGCAGATCGACCGCGTCTCGCAAATGTGCCTGGAGGCCGCCCAGCCCAGGTGGGTTTTTGAGGTCTTCCCCGTGGAGCCGGGGCCGGCGCTGAACGGCGTGCGGCTTTTGGGGGAGGACATCCGCCGGCACCTCGCCGGCGCCGCGTACTGTGCCGTCATGGCCGCTACGCTGGGCTTTGAGGTGGAGCGGGTGATGCTGCGGCTGGGACAGCGGTCCACCGTCTCGGAGATGATCTTCAACGCCGCCTGCACCGCCCTCATCGAGGCGGCGGCGGATGCCTGCGACGGGCAGATACGCGACTATGCCCGGGCGCGGGGGCTGGTCACCGGCTACCGGTACAGCCCCGGCTACGGGGACTTCCCCCTGGAGCAGCAAAGGGCGGTGCTGGGGCTCATCGCGGCGGACACGCGCCTTGGCATCACGCTGACGGACTCCCTGCTCATGCTCCCGAAAAAGAGCGTCTCGGCCCTGGTGGGCCTCTATCCGGAGAAGCTGGGGGTCAAGCGGGGCGGCTCCAGCTGCGAGCGGTGCGAAAACCGCGATTCCTGCGCATTCAGAAAGGAGGGCTATGGCTGTGGCGGCTAACGGTTTTACACTCATCGACGGCGCCATGGGCACCGAGCTTCAAAAGCGGGGCCTCAAGACAGGCGGGCTTCCGGAGCTCTTGAATTTGACCGACCCGGACATTGTGCGGGCGGTGCATAGAGATTATGTAAACTCAGGAGTTGACATAATCACGGCCAACACCTTCGGCGCCAATTCGAAAAAGCTGGGAAGCGCCGAGAAGGTCGAGGAGGTCGTCGCCGCCGGCATCCGCCTGGCGCGGGAGGCCGGGGCGAAAAGGGTCGCCCTGGACATCGGTCCCACCGGCGCGCTTCTGGCGCCCCTGGGGGCCATGAGCTTTGAGGAGGCATACGGGCTTTTCCGGGAGACGGTCCTGGCCGGGGTCAAGGCCGGGGCGGACCTGGTCATCATTGAGACGATGTCAGACCTTCTGGAGGCCAAGGCGGCTCTGCTGGCGGTGAAGGAAAATTCCACCCTTCCGGTTTACATAACCATGACCTTCATGGCCGACGGACGGACATTCCTGGGCACCGATCCCGCCGTGGCGGCGGTCACGCTCTCGGCTCTCGGCGCGGACGCCGTGGGCATCAACTGCTCCCTGGGGCCGGCGGAGACGGAGCCCTTCGTCCGGGAAATGCTCAAATGGGCTACCGTCCCCCTCATCGTCCAGCCCAACGCCGGCCTTCCCGACGCCACGTCGGGGGAGACGGTCTACCACGTGGGCCCGGAGGAATTCGCCGCGGGCCTGGGGCGGATGCTGGACGCGGGCGTCACCATTGCCGGCGGGTGCTGCGGCACCACCCCGGCGCACATCGCCGCTTTGCGGGCGGAGATGGAGCGCCGGACGGCCAAAAGGCCGGAAACGCCCCGCAAAACCGTCTTCACCAGCGGCCAGCGGCTCGTAAGTTTACATAACTCAATTGCCGTCATCGGCGAGCGCATCAACCCCACGGGGAAGAAGAGGGTGAAGGAGGCCCTGCGGACCTCCAACTTCGACTACATCCTCAACGAGGCCATTTCCCAGGAGGAGGCCGGGGCGGACCTGCTGGACGTGAACGCCGGACTGCCCGAGATCGACGAGCCGGCGGTGCTGGAGCGGCTCGTCCGCGCCCTCCAGGCGGTGACGCCCCTGCCCCTGCAGATCGACAGCTCCGACCCCGCGGCCCTGGAGCGGGCCTGCCGCGCCTACTGCGGCAAGCCGGTGATCAATTCGGTGAACGGCAAGGAGGAGTCCCTGAAAACCATCCTGCCCATCGCCAAAAAGTACGGCGCGGCGGTGGTGGGCCTCACCCTGGACGAGAACGGCATCCCCGACAAAGCCGAGGACCGTCTGAAAATCGCGGAAAAAATTCTTAAAACCGCCCAGGAGTACGGCATCCCCCGGGAGGACGTGCTTATCGACTGCCTGACCCTCACCGTCTCCACCAATCAGGCGCTGGCCAGGGAGACGCTGAAGGCTGTGGGTCTGGTCAACGAGAGGCTGGGCCTCAAAACTGTTCTGGGCGTGAGCAACGTGAGCTTCGGCCTGCCCGCCCGGGAGATCGTCAACGCCGGATTCCTGGCCGCCGCCTTCGGACAGGGCCTGAGTATGCCCATCCTCAACCCCATGAGCCAAAGGTACATGGACACCGTGGCCGCCTGGCGTGTCCTCTCCGGGGAGGATGAGGGGGCCGGCCGCTATATCGCCCGGTACGCGGACGCCCCGCGGATGCCTTCCGCGCAGGTCCCGGCGCAAACCGAATCGGGTGACATAACATCCATCGTCCTCTCCGGCCGGAAGATGCTCATCAAGGACGCGGTCAAGGCGGCGCTTCAGGAAAAAAGCCCCATGGAGGTCATCAACGATCTGCTCATCCCCGCCATCAACGCCGCCGGGGACAAATTTGAAAAGGGCGAATTCTTCCTGCCCCAGCTCATGGCCAGCGCCGAGACGGTGAAGCTGGGCTTCGACGTCATCCGTGACCGGGCCGGGACCGGGCAGGTGCTGAGCAAGGGGAGGATCCTCCTGGCCACCGTCAGGGGCGACATCCACGACATCGGCAAGAACATTGTGAAGATGCTCCTCTCCAACTACGGCTACGAGATCGTGGACCTGGGCCGGGACGTGCCGCCGGAGCTCATTGTGGAGGTCACAAACCGGGAGCACATCCGCCTCGTGGGCCTCTCCGCCCTCATGACCACCACCGTCAAGGCCATGGCGGAGACGATCCGCCTTCTCCGGGAGAGCGGCGCGGACTGCCGGATCATGGTGGGCGGCGCGGTGCTCAACGAGGAGTACGCCAGGCTCGTGGGCGCGGACTTCTACGCCCGCGACGCCCAGGAGTCCGCCCGCATCGCCCGCGAGGTCTTCGGCCGCGCGTAAAAAATTCGGCGTAAAAATTCCGGCAAAAACGAAAAAAAGTCTTGACAACCCCGCCCAAACTGGGTATAATAGCCCTTGCGTTTAGCGGGATTGTGTAAAGGTAGCACAGCGGACTCTGACTCCGTATGTGAGGGTTCGAATCCTTCTCCCGCTGCCATATAGGGAAAAGCCCGGAAGTGCCTGATTTGTAGGCGGTTCCGGGCTTTTCTTTGTGGGTGGGGCGGGGGAGCGAGGGTAAGAAAATATCAGAAAATATCAACTCGAATAGTAAAATCCACAGTAAAAAATCTTGCGGTTACTGGGAAGGAGGCTGGGCGGGAGGCTTTTTGGATGCTTTGTAGGTGTTGATCTTTTTGGCGGCGGCGTCGATAGTCTCGTCGTTGACGTGGGTGTAGATCTCGGCGGTGGTGCTGATTTGGGCGTGGCCCATGAGCTGGCGGGCGGTGTTGAGGTCCACGCCGGCTTTTTGTAGATCGGTGCAGTAGGTGTGGCGGAGGCAGTAGAGGACCAGGTCGGGGGCCAGGGTGCTCCCGTTCTCGCCATCACGCTCTTCGGTGAGGATACGGCCATGGGCGGCGGCCTTGTAGCCGTCCTGGGCAGCGGTGTAGATCCGGCCGCGCCAGGTGGTTTTGGCACCGCCGAGGATGTCCATGGCGCGAGAGAAGGAGCGCCAGTCGTTCTGGAGACAGGTGACGGACTTCATGGTTTTGCCGTCCGTCTGAGGGAAGGCGAGGGCCTCCGGGGCGCGGCCGGCGAGGGCGGCCTTGAGCTCGTCGATGAGGTCGTCCGGGATGGGGACCTGACGGATGCCGGCGGAGGTCTTGGGACTGGAGACGGAGTAGGTGCCGGATTCGATGTCCTTGGTGATGCTCAGACGCTTGCGCTCCAGGTCAAAATCCCCCACGGTGAGCGGGGCACTCTCCCCGGGGCGGATGCCGGTGGCGAGGAGGAGCTTCACCCACAGGCCGCAGCGGTGTATCGTGCAGGTTTTCAGCAAAAGCGCACGTTCCGCGTCCGTGAGGCTCCGGCGCTTGCCCTGGGTGGTGGCGGGGAGCGTCAGGGCCAGGGAGGGGTCATAGGGGATGATCCGGGAGATCGTGGCCTGCCGGAACATGGCACGGATCACCATCCGGACCTTGCCGGCGCTGGACTTGGATTTTCCGTTCATGCCGTTCAGGACGCGCTGAAGGTGGACGTCGGTGATGTCCTTCATCCTTACGCGGCCTATGGCGGGGAGAATGTAGCCGTCCAGCTTCTGGCGGTACATATCGTAGGACTTTTGGGTCATGGTGCCGCCGGACTTGTCAGCGCCGGCCTCTCGGACCTTCGGCTTTAAATACGTCTCAAGCCAGACCTTTGACCACTGCTCCACGGTCATGTTGCCGTTGATGGCAAGCTCGCGCTCGCCGCGCTGGAGCCGGATCTTGAGCTCGGCCTTCTTCTCAAGGGCCTCGTCCGGCGTCTTGCCGGTGACGCGGTACTGTTTGCCCTCGTACATCAAGGAGGCGCGGTAGTAACCGTCTTTACTTTTCTTCATGGGGGCCTCCTTTCGGGGAGCGTGTCAAAGAGTATCAAAAAATAAAAAAGTTTAACAACAGGGAGTTTACAAATTGAAGTGGGCATAGTATAATATAGACGCGGTGGGGCCCACCACCGTCAAGAAAAGGAGTGAACGGGCATGGCCACTAAGAGCATTTATAAGACTGTCCGTATCAAGGACAGCAAATCGGCCAAGAAGCTCGTCCGCGCTCTCGACGACGCGGCAGCCAAGCCGGGGTGCAGGGTGAGCTACAGTAGAAGCGTATCAGACGCGAACGCCGATGAAGTGAGGAAGATGTTCGGAAAAGGCCGGCTTGAATTTTTGAAAAGCGGAGTTACCTGCCGTTAAGTGGTTTCGCAAAAGAGGAAAGCCCCTGCCTTAGTGGGGACCGGAAAAAGGAAGCGGATGGCGGAAGCCGTCCGCTTTTTTGTGTGGAGGGGGTCATTGTTTGCGCCGTACAAGCAGGAGCCAGATGGCGAGGAAGGTGGGGAAGGTGGCGATGTAGATGAGGGCGTGGAGCGGGACGGTGTCGGTGAACAGGAGGACCAGGAGCATCACCCACAGGACCGCGCAGAAGGACAGAACGGCCTCCACGCCCCTGACGCCGGAATCCGGGTCGGCCCACCAGCGCCGTTCATACGCGGGGCCGTAGATGAGCTTGAGGAGGGCGGCGCCGATGAGACCGATGATGCCGGGAAAGGAGTTTTTCATAGGGGAGCCTCCGTAAGGTGTGCTTACAATGGCGTGGCGTTCAGGTCAGTTTCACTGACGTGTTGATAAGTCCACGGTAACGGGTGGCAGCGTATGCGTGCGCGGATAGGGGTTTCCACAGCTTCGGAGACCATCAATGTGCTCGAAAAGATCAGGTTTGATCGGCATTGAAAGCGGGTCGAGAATGAAATCAATTCCTTCGCGTCGCGCCAGCTTGGCGGCGGGAACGAAGTCGGCGTCTCCGGCAATCAGTACAATCTGGTCAACCTGCTTTTTGAAAGCAAGGGAAGCTATATCAATACCGATTTTCATATCAACGCCCTTCTGCTTGATCGAGGGTATGAAGTCACTGTCGGTAAGCGCTTCTACAGAGCGGGTTTTTTGAACGATGTCTTTCGTGGCGGACGGAGTTATAGCGTATATTGCGGAACCCTCATCTATGGAGCCAAGCCGTAAAGCCAGCTTGCGCTTTTTGGTTAGCTCGCTCAGAAAGCTGTTCATCCACGCGTAATACTCTGTACGAGAGAAATCGAAGGTCCTATTATACAGAGGATGGTATATTTTTTTACCGCAAGGGGGAGCGTCATAATAAAATATTCGATATAAGTCGTGGTGAAGGTGATGCTCGGTCAGATGTCGAAAGCAGTAGGTGATCAAAGCGTCGGCAGCTTCCACGGGGGTGTGACGTAGACCTTTTTCAAATTTCTTTCGGTAAAACCCACCGTCTACAAGAATTGCAGTTTTGGACATATCTCTCTATCTCCTATGTTACAGAGTATAGCAAAGCTCCTGGGCTCGGCCTTCCCCGGATGAGTGGGAGGCGTACTGCCAGGAGCTTAATACTTATTACAACGTCTTTGCTTGTATGGGTCTCTTCACGTTGTAAGTCTATCTTATGCTCCTGGAATGGATTTGTCAAGTGGAAAAAATCACAATTTGTGAACACGGATGGGGGAAGCTGATGCCGGGAAAGGAGTTTTTCATGGGGGAGCCTCCTTTCGGGATGGTCAGGAGCCGTGCCAGTGGTAGGCGCGGCGGAAGCCGGGGGAGGTTTCCCGGGTCAGCGGGGAGGGTGACAACGGGAGCAGGGACCGTAGCCTTCGCTCTTTGCTTCGGATAAAGATATGGGGATACTGCTTCCGCGCAGGTAGGAACAATCTTTCGTATGATACTTTGAGCCGCTGCGGGTGATATAAACAACAGTGGTATCGCTGAGAGCCCCATTTGTGGAACCGTCACCAGATTGGGCATCGGAAAGGCCGGCGGAATATCCGGCATTATAGGAATCGTTATCCTTGGTTTCGGCGGGCTTGGATGAGATCCCTATGTATATGAACGAGGAAACGAGAGCCATACACAGGAAGACCGCCAGGAGACGGTATTTAAGACGTGTGCGGGACTGGGCCTCCTCGTGGCGGGCGTTGGCACGGCGGAGCTCGGCGGTGATTCTGGCGTTGTACGCGGCGACGGTGCCCTCCTCACAAAGCCGATGGAAGGTGTATTCGCGGATATACTCCTCGTAGTCGGCAACAGAAGTGACGATTTTACCGGTGTATGGGTTGCGAAGACCGTTGTGCTTGGCGGGGACATAGGGAGAAACCGCAAGCTCCTGATTTACAGCTACAAGGAACTGTTCTTTGGTGATGTTCAATTCAATGTCGGGCTCATCTATGGAATACCTGATATTGCTTATTATATGAACGGCTGAGTCTGGCTTGACAAGCGTCATGTTTTTGTAGGACATAGGGGAGCCTCCATTACTTTACGGAGTTAACACCGTCTTTGTACCCATTGAGATAACCTTCGTCATATCCCTCGGAATAAATATAATCTTCATCAATCATTGCGTCATTGTATCCTTCGCCGTATGCGTTATCTATATCCTCCACATCACTGTTGTACCCATCAGAGTATCCTTCCTCATAACCAAGATCATAGCCCTAATTGTAGCCTTCGTTTCTCGCTTTGCTATTAGAAATGAGAACAAGAATAATGGCAATAGCAACGGCAAGAGCGATGGTCCACTTAGGCAAACTTGTCTGTTCCATAGTAAATACTCCTTGCAAAATTATCTTTTTTTGGACGGCTACCCATCAAGCTTCTTTCTTGCCCATGCTATCCGGGTTATATTTTTTATACTTGCCGGAACGGACCATATCATCGGCTAAGTCGGTCAGTTTTTCCAGTCCTTCGGGGTTGAGTTCTTCACAAAGACGAATAAGCTTTTGAATGCTGCTCTCATGTAAAGAAGATGTCGGGATGTATTTTCCGATTATAGCGACTAAAGCCTTATAGTCTTTTGATTCGGCGTGATGATAAGCATATAATACTGCTTCGTCCTCGGCAGAAAGCGGAGCAGTATCCGGTTCACGCCTGTTATTTTCATCCTCCATTAGCTCGGCAGGAGTTCCCCACAATTCAATGAAGCGCTGCTTTTCTTCGTCTGTTTTGGCATTATGGTACATATTTATCATGTCGTTGTCCCAAACAGGAGCAACAAGAATCTGAGAGACATGAATGCCATAAATATCACAAAGCTTTGTCAGCGTTCCTGTGTCAACTTTATTGATACCGCGCTCATAGTTGCTGATGGCCTGATAGGTTACCTTAAGCTTTTCTGCGACTTCCGCCTGCGTGTATCCAGCGTTTAATCGGGCATTTTTTAGTCTGCGGCCTATTTCAGTAACACTCATTTTAATCACCTCAATAATTAGAATAGAGCGCTGTTGCTGGTTTGTCAACAATTTATTTAGAAAATTTCAAAAAAGGTCTTGACACTCAACAAATTATTGAGTATAGTGTACTCATAAACTCAACGGTTTATTGAGTTTTGCGAGATTCAAAAATAGAAAGGGGGTTCGAAGGGTGAGAAGTATGGAGGTCAATTTGAAAATCAAGGAAATTATCGACAGAGAAGACAAGCGGCCCAGCGCGATTGCTGACAAAGCGGGTATCAGGAGAGACGTCTTTTCAAGGATTCTGAACCTAAAGCGCGTTGTCTACGCTGACGAGGTGCTGCCGATATGTCGGGCGCTGGGATGTACGGTGGACGAGCTGTTTGAGAAAGGGGCGTGAGCGGGGATGGACAAACAATTCTCAAGGGATGAGCAAGAGGTAATCAACCGGTTTCTTAAATGCGTGTCCCTCTCTATGCCTGGGTTCAGAAAGGTTAGACGTTTTGAAGACGTTGAAGTCTTTGAAGCCGAAATCGGGCGCTCAATGCAGCGAAACGAAGAAGTAAATGCATTGGTCAAGAAATACTCCAAGGAGCCGGGATTTGAGCGGTGGGACGCGACAGCGAACGCTGTACCGGGGGCCGTGGCGACAATTCTCGGATACAGGATTGTTTCGGACTTTGTCAAAGGACCGGAGGCTGAATTTCGGAAGTTTCTGGGGCTGCTGGAAATCGTTTTGAAGGCGATTGGGAGCGCGTGAAAGGGGGTGAGGGAAATGGAAGTCACGATAAGAGGTAGTGCACAGGAAATCGCCGCTCTTGTAATTGCGGTACAAGAGCGGCGGAGTGCGGAATTTTCAACGAATCGGTTAGACGAGGTGCCGGAACCGAAAAAGAAATTTACGCCGACACATTCGAGTGCTGATGGACTTGAAATTACATGTGGTGGAGATGGATCAAGGGCTAACTGAACAAATTTTCTCTGATGTAATCCCACATCTTTTTTGTCAACCATCCCTGATAATTGTCTTTCACTTCAATTACCAAGCAACGGTCATCGGAATCCAACTCAGGCTGGATTTTTTCAAAAACCGCATTTGCGCTGCTCAAAGCGGACTTTATGAGCCAGGTGGATTCGAGCGGATGGCACCACGCGCCGGTAGAAGCGTCTTTTATTGCCTTATAAACTCCTTCATAATTTTTGCCGGCTTTATTCAAGTCATAAGAAATCAAGTAAACCATTTTTTCACCCCCTTTCGCTGCCATTATATCACAGCGCGAGCGGGATGAACAGGAAATGAAAGCGAAATTTTTTAGAGGAGGTGAGCGGGGATGGAGCGGGTTTACACGGTGAAACAGGCGAGGCTCCTTGCGGGGCTGACGCAGGAAAAGACGGCGGCTGAGATGGGAATTTCCAGGGACCGCTACATGAAGCTGGAGAAAAACCCGGAGCTTGTGACTGTCGGGCAGGCGCGGGCGTTCTGCAGGATCACGGGCATACCGTTTGAACAGATCGCGTTTGAGCGGGAGAAATAAGAAACCGGCGAACGCGTTGGAGCACGTTCACCGGCTGCCCGTACAAATTATTTTGACTTGGACTTCCGGTTAACCAGCGCGGAAGCGGCGGTGGTTTTAGCTGCCTTGCTGTATCGGTCGTCGCGCAGGACCTTCGACGCGGTGGAGGCCACGCCGGAGGATGTACGGACACTGTTCTTCTTTGCCATATTCTCACCTCCTCTCCTGAGAAATCGGGGGAGGACGGGGAGGGGCGAAGAAAGGGACGTGAAGACTATACCACAAAATGCGCAGATTAACAACAAAAAGTTTTTAAAGGGGGCGTGAGCGGGATGCCGAAGATTCATAGGATGTCGGAGCACCAGCGGGAGCTGGGGCGGGCGTTGAGGGACGAGTACGGGTGGTATCTGTCACCGACGCAGGTTCAGAAGGTGCTGGGGGCGGGGAGCCTGAATACCGCCAAGAAGTGGCTCCTGGATGTGCCCAAGGTGATTATCAACGGGCGGCCGAAGTATCAGGCGACGGATATCGCGGAGAAGCTGGAGCGGGCCAGGGTGCCCGTGTAAGGAAGGACGTGAGCGGGACTTGAGATGTATTGAGTGCGAGTGCGTCAGGCGGGAGAAGGCGGTGCGGGGGAGGGTCATCTACCGGTGTTTTAACCCGGAGGGGAGGCTGGTGGATCCCGGGAGCGGGGAGCCGGCGGGGTCGACGGTGGGGTTCGCGGTGGACAGGCCCGTCCCGGAGGGGGCGGACCCGTGGAAGGTGGAGATCGGGGCTCCGGCGTGGTGCCCTCGTCGGAGCACGAGCCGCTTTACCTCGGGCTCCCGTTGGTCGCCCTCAGGCGCAGGCTCGGCTCCTCCTCTCCCCACCGGACCCGCTGCGCTGGGCTCCGGCGGGGCCCCGGGGGACGGGGGCCTCGATCCCTCAGTCTCGCTTCGCTCGACAGCTCCCTTTACGAAAGGGAGCCACCCTTCTGCCGCTTCGCGGCACCTCCCCTGAAGGGGAGGCTGCCCTTCCGGCGCTTCGCGCCACCTCCCCCAGGGGGAGGTTAGATTATTAGAAAGGATGGGAACAGATGAGAGAACGGAGGATGGACAAGGTGGCCAGGATGGAACGGGCGAGGGCGCGGGCTGTCCGGCGGAGGGCGCTGGGGGTGCTGAAGTGGGCGGCGGTAGTCGCGGCGGCCTGGGCCGTCAGCGCGGCGCTCTGCGGGAGGGCCGCCGGGGGGCTCAGCCGGTTTGACGCCGGGGTCATCTTCGTGAGCCTTGTGGTGCTCTGGGCGCTCCTGGAGTCCCTGGCGCGGGATATCGCCGGGGCCGCGCGGGAGTGGATGCGCGTGAGGACGAGGGAGCGGGTGCTGGAGATGAGGGCGCGGAGGACCCTTCTGCCGCTTCGCGGCACCTCCCCTGAAGGGGAGGCTGCCCTTCCGGCGCTTCGCGCCACCTCATCTCCGGCCCAAGAGCCGCCCCTTCGGGGCGGTTGGCCTTCGAAACGCGCCTGCGGGCGCAGCCCCGAGGGGGAGGCTAAAGGAGGTGAAATGCTGTGAAGCGGTGGAGGGAACTGGACCTTAGGAAGAGTGAGACGCGGCCGGAGGAAGGGCGGCTCTTTGTGATGCGGGTCGAGCCGAAGAGCGGGGGCCCGTTTGCAAGGGTAGAGCACCGGGTGGGGACGCTGAAAAAGGCGGATCCGCAGTCGGACAAGCTCTGGTTTGCCGAAGGCACCGGGAGCGTCTTGGACCCGGCGAAGCTGAAAGAGCGGAATAAGCTCTACTGGATCGAAGTGGAGCCGTTTGATGCGTGAGGCTAATGGGGCCTCCACCGGGCCGTGGCCCGGTGGGGAGAGGACGAACCGAGCCTGCGCCTGAGGCCGACCAACGGGAGGCCGAGGTAAAGCGGCTCGCGTGAGGACGATGAAGGGAGGTGAAAGCATGACGGAAGAGTTTGAAGCGAGGAGCGTGATGGAGATGTCCGGCGGGGCGATTTTGGAGCGGGTGAACGTGGAGATGGCGCGGGTGATCGAGAATATTCTGGACCCCAACGCCAAGGCGGAGGCCGCCCTTCCGGCGCTTCGCGCCACCTCCCCCAGGGGGGAGGCAAATGGGGCCCCCGCCGGGCCGTGGCCCGGTGGGGAGAGGACGAACCGAGCCTGCGCCTGAGCCCTGCCGCTTGCGGCGGGGCGAGGTAAAGCGGCTCGCGTGAGGACGAAGGCGACGCCTCAGGTGCCGGGACAGATCGGCCTGAGCGGCGCCGAGCAGGAAAGACCGAAGATCTTAAAACTGCCCAATGTTGGGTAAGAAGGAGGAAAGAATATGCTGAAAGAATTTGCGGAGTTTTTACTGACAAAGGCGGAGAACAAGACATACGAGATCGGGGGACGCACCTATTCGGACAAGCCCCTGGTGGAGATCGCGCCGCCGGTGGACAGGCCGGAGATGCTGACGGTCAACGGCCTCGACAGCTGTGTGGCGCTCATTCAGCGGGAGATCAAAAGGATCAGGAGTCTGCCGGTTTACGTCCGGGTGGAGAGCCCGCGCGTGGTGGAGGTGTTCTCGGAGTGGGACGACAGGTTCGAGCGGGACAACCTCTACAGGGTCGCCTGCGACGCGCCCATGTTCAATCCGGGGTGGATGGACCACGAGACGGCCATTATCAAGCTGCGCAGCGGCTTTGTGGAGACGGGGGACCTGGAGTACCTCCTGGACCTGCTGGGGTCCATCCGGAAGGACGACGGGGTCCAGACGGAGGACAACGGGGTCTCGCAGATCGTCACCGCCACGCAGGGGGTGAGCCTCAAGAGGAACGTCCAGGTCAAGCCCAGGGTGGCCCTCGCGCCGTACAGGACCTTCACGGAGGTGGAGCAGCCGGAAAGCGAGTTCCTCCTGCGCCTGAGCGACGACGGCCAGGTGGGCCTTTTCGAGGCGGACGGGGGCTTCTGGCGGCTGGCGGCCAAGAGGAACATCGCGGATTACTTCGCCAGGGAGCTCCGGGCGGAGATCGATGCCGGGAATGTCGTGGTGATGATGTAAAAAAAGAGCCGCCGCGGCTTGGGGCCGCGGCGGCTGGGGGATGATGCGGTTGGGATGGGAACATGGATATTATACCGCATTCTTCCTCTGAAAACAAGTACTTTTGAAAGGAAGGATGAAAAATGGAAGACTTTACGGCCAAAGCTGTTGGCATGATCGAAGAACAGCAGGAAAAAGTGTCGCCGAGGAGCGCCGTGTGGATGGTGGGGCAGCAGCTCAAGGACATATGCCGGGAAGAGCCACTGAGCGCGGAGCTTATCGCCCAGGACCTGGAGAACAACGCAATGAGTATAGCGCAGGCGGAGAAACGCATCAAGGCGTTTGCCGATGATCACAAGACGGGAAATTTCTCCTGCGTGACGCCGCAGGAGGCGGACGGGATACTTCGGAAATTCTATGGGCTGCCGGAGAGAGCCGCCGCTAAGGAGACCACGCGCGCCGCGGATAAGAGACAGCCGGCACGGGGAATGGATCTGGACCTGGAGGCGCTGTTGGGATGAGCGAACAGTTCAACTACCTGCCGTATCTGAGCGAGCTTGAGCCTCCGGGGGGGCTGACAAGGTGGGCCGCACGTCAGGGAAATCTGAAGCAACAGTACATCATCTACCGGTCCGGCTGGCGTCCGGCCGAACAAGGGAATAAAAAGGAGCGCTGCGCCCTGGCAGTCTGCACGGCCTGCCACGGTGAAATGGAGCTTGCAAGCGCGGAGGCAAAGCCGGAATGCTGGAGGGCACAGCCGAGGATCGGGTTTTATTCACCGGAGACGGATGAGCCGGTCTACAGCGGGGATGAGATCACCTGTCCGATGTGCGGGAGCATTGTAAAGGTGCGGCACACCTCCGAGATAGGAGACCTGTTTGCCCTGAGAGAGTGGACGGCACAGGTGACGCGGATCCCCGCGGAGGGGAAGACAGACAGGCTGGCCATTGTGGAGTGGGTCACGGAGCGGCACATAGACCGGCAGGGGGTGAGCCGGTACAGAACATTTTTGTGGGACGCTTACGTTGTGGAGGAGCGGAAGCTTGTGCGAACCGCCGGCTATACGAATTTGATGTACGGCCAGCAAATCGAAGCTCCCCTCCGGCAGAACACAAAATTCAGAAACGACTTTGGTAAATACAGACTTCTCTGGCCGTGGGACCCGGCGGAGCTTGTGGGGACCACGGCGGAAAACTGCAAGCTTGATCTTTACATAAAGGCCGGGGGCCGGAAGCTCGTCGACTGGCTGGCCCTTTGGCGAAAAAAGCCGCAGGCGGAAAATCTGCTTGTTCAGGGGTACGGGAAAATGACGGTCGACCTTATAGATAAAACCAGCGGAGCCAATATCCCGTATATCCCGGAGATCAACTGGAAGGAAAAGCGGCCCTCCCGGATGCTGGGGATGACGGCGGAGGAATTCCGGGCATACAGAGGGAAGCTGAGCGGCGAGGAATATTTGACGTTTAAGTGGACGAAGGACAGGGGGATACCGCT
>CANQSD010000034.1 GCA_947626385.1 uncultured Oscillospiraceae bacterium
CTATTCTACCGCAGGAGTTTGGAAATGGCAAGTGTTTTTTGCGAGATTTTGGAGGACGCTGTCATCCCACCCTCGCTCCCCCCTGCCCCCTTTGCCCCAAAGGGGGTAAAAAAGGTTTTGCGCCGCTTTGCGGCGCAATTTTTAAAATGCGGCGCGAAGCGCCGCAACCTCATTCCCCCGACCCCTTTTTCGGAAAAAGGGGTGGCCCCGCAGGGCCGGGGTATTCGAGCCTGTTGCCCGTCGCTGGGGCTTCCGGGAAGCGCGGGCCGCCAGGAGTGGCGGCCCCTACAGGGTGCGATTATTAGAGCGGTTCCGAGAATTCGCACCACCCCCCGACTCAGGGCCCCCTCCTCGTAGGAGGGGGGCAGGGGGGCAGCGAGGGTGTAGAGTTTCCGAGCGGTCCCGATAAACCGCACCGCCCCCCGACACGCTAGCCCCTCCCAGGTCGGGGACAGCCGCGAAGCGGCAGGGGTGGTTCCGCATCCGGGGTCATTTCATCAGTATCCTCACCGCCCCCGGTACAACGCGGATGTTGGCGGCGCCATCCCAGTCGGCGCGCTCGCCGTCCAGGGTCCAGGGCTCGCGGTCGGGGGAGGTGATGCGAAGGGAGGGGGCGGAGAGGAAGGTCAGGCCCTCGGCCTCTAAGGTGGCGGTGCGCAGGGCCTTCACGTAGCCGTGGAGCTGGAGGGGCGTCTTCTCCTTCTCCACCAGAAGGAGCTCGAAGAGCCCGTCGGAGAGGCTGACCTGGTTTTCGCTGAGGGACACCACGCCCCCCAGCTTCCGGGAGTTGGACACCACGCACGCCAGGTACTCCCCCTCGAAGACCTGCTCCCCCACCTCGACCCGCAGGGGGATGGGGTGGACGGTGGGGACCTCCCGGATGCCCTCCAGGACGTAGGCCAGGAAGCCCAAGGTGTTTTTCATGTTCTGGGGTGTCTCGTAGCAGGTGCGGGAGAAGATGCCCAGAAGCCCCACGTCCAGGAAGGCGCGGCCGTTGAAAAGCCCCACGTCTACCGGGGCGGGCGTCCCCTCCAGCAGGTTATCGAGGGCCCCGTCGATGGTGTCCGGGATGCCCAGGGAGCCGGCGAAGTCGTTGGTGGAGCCCAGGGGGATGTAGCCGATGGGGATGTCCAGGCCCGCCTCCACAAGGCCGCTGATGACCTCGTTGAGGGTCCCGTCCCCGCCGGTGCAGGCCAGGAGGTCGTACCCCCGCGCTCCGGCGGCGAGCTCCGTGGCGTGGCCGCGATGAGCCGTCAGGGCCACGGTGGGGAGGTAACCCGCGTCGTTGAGCCTGTCCACGATGTGGAAGAGCTCCGTCTGTATCTTCTGCTTGCCGGACTTGGGATTGGCGATCAGCAGTACCTTTTTCATGTCAAAATGTCCTCCATGCCTGTTTTATAGGGCCTCATGCCCATCCTTTCATAAAACGCCCTGGCCCCGGGGTTGCACTCCCAGACATTCAGCGTCAGATTGTGGCACCCGATTTGGCGCGCGTATTCCCGGACGTACTCGTAAATTGCCCGTCCGATGCCCCGCCCACGGGCGTGATCGAAGACGCAGATGTCGTCCACGTAGAGGGTGCGGATGGGGGTCATCACGTTGTCCCCGGCGTGGTCCTCCAGGAGGCAGAAGGCGTAGCCCAGGACCCCGTCCTGTTCGTCGTCATAGACGAAGATGGGGCGGCGCTCGTCCGGCAGCATTTCCAGGAGCTGGCCGTCATGGTATTTCCGGCCCCCGTTTTTGAAGAGATCGGGCCGGCCCAGGTGGTGGACCATCTCCACCTGCTCCAGAAGGGCCCCGAGGGCGGGAAGGTCCCGCGCCTCGGCCCTGCGGATGGTCGCGTTCTGTTCCGTCAAAATATCGTTCTCCCCTCTCATTTGACCACCACGTTCTCCTCCCCCAGAAGCTCCCGGAGCTCCTGGACCAGCGCCGGGTGGATGACGCAGGGCGCGCCCTGGCGCGCCTTCGTGTCCTCAAAGTAGAGGATGAGCTGCTGGTCGCCGGGGAACATGGTGAGGACGAGCTTAATGCGCTGATAAGCGGCGCTGTCGCGGCTTTTAAGCCTTGCGTAGAGCTTGGTGGCCTCGGTTTTCGGCCGTTCCGGCTCCCGGCGGTTGTCGGCCAGTGGGCGCAGGAAATTGACCACCGCCTGGGGGGCCTTCTCGTCCCGGATGGACAGCCGTCCGGCGACGCTCACCAGCTCCCCGGCCCGCATATAGCCGCCGGAGGCGTCCAGCACCCGCTGGAAGGCGAGAAGCTCCATGTCGCCGGTGCCGTCGTCCAGGGTGACGTAGGCCATGAGGCCGCCGTTTTTCGTGGCCTTGGTCTTCACCGCCGTGATCACGCCGCACAGGGTGATCTCCTGGTCGTCGTGGTAGCGGTGGGTCTCCCGCTCCTCGCTGTAGTCGGCCTCGATGGCGCCGATGCTCACGGCGCCCAGGCGCCGCGCCACCTCCCGCCAGCCGTCCATGGGGTGGCCGGAGAGGTAGAGGCCCGTGACCTCCCGTTCCATGGCCATGCGCTCCATGGGGGAATACTCCTCCACGTCGGGAAGCTCCACCCGGCCCTTGGGAGTCTCCTCCTCGGCGGTCATGCCGAAGAGGTCCATCTGCCCCTCCACGTTCTTCCGGCGGCGGTCGGCGATCTCGTCCAGCACCAGGCCCACGCCCTCCATGAGCTGGCGGCGCTTGAGGCCCATGGAGTCGAAGGCCCCGGCCTTAATGAGGCTCTCCAGCGCCCGCCGGTTCATATCCGGCCCGAAGGCCCGCTCGCAGAAATCGGTAAAGGAGGTGAAGGGCCCGTTGGCCTCCCGCTCAGCCATGACGCTCTCAATGAACTTCGAGCCGATGTTCTTTACCGCCACAAGGCCGTAACGGATGTTGTCCCCCTCCACGCTGAAGCGGTTGGCGGACCTGTTCACGTCCGGCGGCAGGAGCCTGATGCCCAGGGCCGCGCACTCGGCGGTGTACTCCGCCACCTTCTCGGCGTAGCCCAGCACCGAGGTCATCAGCGCCGCCATATACTCCCGTGGGTAGTGGCACTTGAGGTAAGCCGTCTCGTAGGCCACCACGGCGTAGCTCACCGCGTGGGCCTTGTTGAAGGCGTAATTGGCAAAATCGGTGATCTCGTCGTAGATGGACCCGGCCACGTCCTCCGCCACGCCGTTCTTCACGCAGCCATGGATTCCCCGTTCCTCGTCGCCGAAGATGAAGGTCTGCCGCTCCTTCTGGATCTCCGCCATCTTCTTTTTGGACATGGCCCGCCTTATCATGTCCGCCTGGCCCAGGGAGAAGCCGGCCAGCCTGCGGAAGATCTCGATGACCTGCTCCTGGTAGACGATGCACCCGTAGGTGACGTTCAGGATGGGCTCCAGAAGGGGGTGCTTGTAGCGGATCTTGTCCGGGTTGGCACTGGCCTCCAGAAAGCGGGGGATGGAGTCCATGGGGCCGGGGCGGTAGAGGGCGATGACGGCGGTGATATCCTCGATGCTCTTGGCCTTCATGCCCACGCACACGCCGGTCATGCCGGCCGATTCCAGCTGGAAGACGCCGGAGGTCTTGCCGGCGGCCAGCATATCGTAAGTCTCCTTATCGTCATCCGGGATCGCGGAGATGTCGAAGTCCGGCACCTTTTTGCGGATGTCGCGCACCGCGTCGTCGATAACGGTGAGGTTCCGAAGCCCCAGAAAGTCCATCTTCAAAAGCCCCAGGTGCTCAATGGTGGTCATGGTGTACTGGGTGGCGATGGTGTTGTCCTTCTTGCTGAGGGTCAGGGGCACGTAGGTGTGGACGGGGTTGCGGGTGATGACCACCCCGGCGGCGTGGGTGCCGGAGTCCTTGGGCATATCCTCCAAGGCGAGAGCGGTGTTAATGACCTGCTCGAACCGCGGGTCCTCCGCCATCTTGTCCCGGAGCTGCTGGGAGACGCGAATGGCGTCGGAGAGGGTGATACGAAAGTCGTCCGGCAGGGTCTTGGCCAGCTCGTTCTCCTCGGCGAAGGTGAGACCCAGGACCTTGGAGACGCTGCGCACGGCGTTCTTGGCCTTCAGGGTGTTGAAGGTGACGATCTGTGCCACGTGGTCCGCGCCGTACTTGCGCTTGACGTAGTCCACCACCTCCCCCCGGCGGCGCTCGCAGAAGTCCATGTCGATATCCGGCATGGAGACGCGCTCCGGGTTCAGAAAGCGCTCAAAATAGAGGCTGTACTTGATGGGGTCGATGTCGGTGATGCGCAGGCAGTAGCTCACCACGCTCCCGGCGGCGCTCCCCCGCCCCGGCCCCACGGGGATGCCGTTTCGCTTGGCGTACATGACGAAGTCCTGGACGATGAGGAAGTAGTCGGTGAAGCCCATGCGGTCGATCATGTCGAGCTCATAGCGCAGCTGCTTTTCCACCTCCGGGGAATGGGGATAGCGTTGGGCGAAGCCCTCGTAACAGAGCTTTTCCAGATATTCCTTGGCCGTGTACCCCTCCGGGACCTTGAATTCCGGCAGGTGGTAGTGGCCGAACTCAAACTCCACGTTGCACCTATCCGCGATGACGTTTGTGTTCTCCGCCGCCTCGGGGAGGTCCGGGTAGAGGGCGCGCATCTCCTCCTCGCTCTTGAGGTAGAGGCTGTCGCTTTCGAATTTCATGCGGTTTTCGTCGGTGAGGGTCTTGCCCGTCTGGATGCACATGAGCACGTCCTGGGCGTAGGCGTCCTCCCGCCGGAGGTAGTGGACGTCGTTGGTGAGCACCAGGGGGATGCCCGTCTCCCGGTGGAGCCGGATAAGGCCCTGAGCGGCGCGGCGCTCGTCGGCGATGCCGTGGTCCTGGAGCTCCAGGTAATAGTTCCCCTCGCCGAAGATGCTTTGAAATTCCATGGCCGTCTTTTTGGCCTCGTCGTAGCGGTCGTGGAGCAGAAGCTGGGGCACCTGCCCCTGGACGCAGGCGGAGAGGGCGACGAGCCCCTCGGCGTGGGCCCGGAGGAGGTCCATGTCGATCCGGGGCTTCATGTAAAACCCCTCCACAAAGCCCATGGAGACGAGATAACAGAGGTTCTTATACCCCGTCTCGTTCCTGCACAGCAGGATAAGGTGGTAGCGCACCGAGTCCTCCCCGTGCTCCTTGTCAAAGCGTGTGCGGGGGGCCACGTAGACCTCGCACCCGATGATGGGCTTGATGCCCTCGGCTAAGCACGCCTCATAGAAGGCCACGGCCCCGTACATGACCCCGTGGTCCGTGACGGCCAGGGCCGTCTGGCCCAGCTCTTTGGCGCGTTTGGGAAGCTCCTTGATACGGCATGCCCCGTCCAGGAGGCTGTATTCAGAATGGACGTGCAGGTGGGTAAAGGCCATGGGTTTGCCTCCTTTCGGCAGCGGTCAGTTGAGCGCCCGCGCGATCTCGGAGAGCTTGCGCAGGCGGTGGTTGAGGCCGGATTTTGTAAGGCCGGCAAGGTCGGCAAGCTCGGAAAGGGCAAGCTCGGGGTTTTCCTCCCGGAGCCGCGCCGCCTCCCGGAGCTTATCCGAAAGGGAACTCAGAACGCCGCTGTCCCGGAGCTTTTTGATGTCCACCAGCACCTGGGCGCTGGCCTCCACGGACTTGGCGACGTTGGCGGTGTCGCAGTTGACCTTGCGGTTGACGAGATTGGTCATGTCCTTCTCGATCTTGGCGGACATGACGCGCATGGCGGCCACGGGGGCCCCAGCGGTGGTGAGGATGTCCTCGATGAGGGCGCTTTGCTTGAAGTAGATGATATAGTTGCCGGCCCGCGCCACGGTCTTGGGCTCGAAGCCCATGTCGATGAAGAGGGCGGTTATCTGGCGGCTGACGGTGTAGTGGCCGGTGACCAGCTCCAGGTGGTAGCGCTTGGCGGGGTCCGTGACGCTCCCCCCGGCCAGGAACGCGCCCCGCAGGAACCCGGCGCGGGACTCGTCGTCCTCCAAAAGGCCGAGATTGACGTGGTGGGAGATGACGCCGGGGCCGTAGCCCAAGGCGTCCGCCACGGCGCGGATGCTCTCCGGCCTTCGCATGAGGACGGTGCGCTTGCCCCCGGCGCTCACCCGGCTCACCTCGTCGAAGGAGACGCCGAAGGCCCGCAGAAAGAGCTTGGGGAGCCTTCCGGCAAACGCCTCCGAGCCCGTGAGAAAGCGGATCTCCTCCCGGTCGAAGCGGTTGCAGAACAAAAGCGCCCCGTAACACTCGGCCATGGCCTGGGGGCGCTTTCCGATCTCCGTCCGGCAGAGCTCATTTTTCACATCAAAGGAAAAGGACATAACATATTCCTCAGTTAATTTTTGGCGATGTCCCGGTGGACGCGCTCCGTCTCGTGGCCGGTGAGCGCCAAGTGCTTTGCCAGCGCCTCCGTCACCGCCACGGACCGGTGGTGGCCGCCGGTACAGCCCACGCAGACGGTGAGGTTCATCTTCCCCTCCTCCTCGTAATTGGGGAGCAGGAAGTCGATGAGGTCCGTCAGCTTCCGCAAAAACTCCCTGGACTGGTCCGAGCTCATCACGTAGTCGAACACGTCCGCGTCCAGGCCGTTCTTCTCCATGAGCTCCGGCACATAGAAGGGATTGGGCAGGAAGCGCACGTCGAAGACAAGGTCGGCCTCTATGGGGATGCCGTACTTAAAGCCGAAGGACATCACCGTCACCCGCAGCTTCTGCTCGTCCCCCGCGCCGAAGAGCCGGTAGAGGGTCCGCTGGAGCTTGCCCAGAGTGAGGCCGGTGGTGTTGATGACGTAGTCCGCCCTGCGCCGCACCGGCTCCAGGGCCTCGATCTCCCGGCGCACCGCGGCCTCCAGGCCCACGGCCTCGCCGTCCAGAGGGTGGCGGCGACGCGTCTCCTTGTAGCGCTTGACGATGGTCTCCACCGTGGCGTCCACGTACAGGATCTTGTAGGCGAAGCCCGCCCGCTCCAGCTCCTCCAGGGCGGAGAAGAGATGCCCGAAGCCGTCGCCGCTGCGGATGTCGGACACCAGCGCCACACGCTCATACCGCCCTCTGGTGGCGGCGCACAGCTCGGCAAAGCGGGGGATGAGCTCCCCCGGCATATTGTCCACGCAGTAAAAGTCCAGGTCCTCCAGCGCCGCCGCCACGCGGCTCTTCCCCGCGCCGGACAGGCCGGAGATGATGAGCATTTCCATGGTGTCACCCCGTTTCGTAAGTAAAAATAGGCAAAACCTTTAAACGATGATCTTTACCTCCGGCTCCAGGCGGACGCCGGTCTCCTTGTAGACCTTTGTCACCACCATGGCCATGAGGGCATAAACGTCGGAGAAGGTGGCGTTCCCCAAATTGACGATGAAGCCCGCGTGCTTTTCCGAGACCTGCGCGCCGCCCACCTGCAGACCCTTCAGGCCGCATTGGTCGATGAGGCGGGAGGCGTAGTCCCCCTCCGGGCGCTTGAAGGTGCTCCCGGCGGAGGGGTAGTTGAGGGGCTGCTTTTCCCGCCGCGCCTCCATGAGCTCCTCCATTTTGGCCTTGATCGCCTTGGGGTCGCCGGGGCGCAGGCGCAGGGTGGCGGAGAGGATCGCGCCGCCCTTTTGGAAGCGGGAGGAGCGGTAAGCGAAGGCGCACTCGCTCTTGGGGACCACCCGCACCTGGCCGTCCCGCTCCACGAAGGTAACGGACTCCACCACATCCCCCAGCTCCCCGCCGTAGGCCCCGGCGTTCATGGTGATGCCCCCGCCCAGCGTGCCGGGGATGCCGTGGGCGAACTCAAGGCCGGTGAGCCCCTCGCCAAGGGCCGCGTTGGCAAGGCGCGAGAGCACCACGCCCGCGCCGCAGATGAGGCTGTCGCCGCTGACACGCACGGTGTCGAGCCGCGCGGTGGAGAGGGCGACCTCCTTATGTCCGCCGTCGGAAATCAGCAGATTGGAGCCGTTGCCCAGGATAAAGTAGGGCAGCTCCCGCCCCTCCAGCTCCCGGACGCACCAGACGAAGGCCCCGATGCTCTTGGGCTCCAGAAGCGCCCGCACGGGCCCGCCGATCTTAAAGGTGGTGTGGCGGCTCATCGGCTCGCCCAGGGTCACGCCCGTCTCCGGGTACTCCCCCCGAAGGTCCGCCAGCAGGCGGTCAAGTCCGTCGTTCATTGTGCCTCCAGGCTGTCAAAATAGTCGTCCAGCTGCTCGGCAAAGTCCTTGCCGGAGTTGTAGCCCATCCTCTTCTGCCGGTTGTTCATGGCGGCCACCTCGATGATGACAGCCAGGTTGCGCCCGGGTCTTATGGGCACCACGATGTAGGGCACCTTGACGCCCAGGATGTCGATAAAGTCCGTCTCGGACCCCATGCGGTCGTAGCTGTTCTCCGCGTTCCAGTTCTCCAGCTTGATAACCAGGTCCACCTTCTCGCTCCACTTCACCGCCCCGTTGCCGAAGATGCGCCGCACGTCCACCACGCCGATGCCGCGCAGCTCGATGTAGTTGCGGATGAGGTCCGGCGCCGTGCCGGTGAGGGTGGTGGAGTTGACCTTCTTGATGATGACGGCGTCGTCGGAGATAAGGTGGTGGCCCCGCTTGATGAGCTCGATGGCCGTCTCCGATTTGCCCATGCCGGACTCACCCAAAATCAGCACGCCCTCGGAGTAGACCTCCAGGAAGACGCCGTGGCGCATGATGGTGGGGGCCAGGGCGTTGTTGAGCTTGGTGGTGAGCTCAATGATGAGCTCGCTCGTCTCCCGGTGGGACTTGAGGATGGTGACGTCATGCTCCTTGGCCGAGTCCAGCGTCCCCTCCGGGATGTTCACGTCGTGGGCGATGATGAGGGCCGGCACGCCGCTGGCCATGAGACGGTCCAGCTTTGCCCGGCGCTCCTCCTCGGAGAACTGCTGGAGGTAGGCGTCCTCGTTCCAGCCCAGGATCTGGAGCCGCTCCGTGGTGAAATTGGCGTAGAAGCCCGTGAGCTGGAGTCCCGGGCGGTTGATGACCGCGGTGGTGATGAGCTTGGAGGCAAAGTCCGAGGAGGCGTACAAGACCTCCAGCCCCACCTGCTCGGCCAGCGCCTTCAATGTGATCCCATGTTCCGTGTCCATAAGCTCCTCCTTGACGATTTGACTAACAGCATGTTCCTATTTTATCTAAAAACCGTCGCTTTTGCAAGAGCCTGGGGCATATAAATATTTTATTCGGAACGAAAAATTTTTCTTGCATTTTCCGATAAGTTCTGCTATAATAGCAAAGCTTGCGAATCTAAAGTTTTCATGCAAGGAGGTGCAGCAGATGGCAAAGTGTGAATTTTGCGGCAAGGGCGTCTCATTTGGTATTCAGGTGAGCCACTCCCACAGAAGATCCAACCGTACCTGGAAACCGAATGTCAAACGTGTCAAGGCCGTGGTCGACGGCTCCCCCCGCCACGTTTACGTCTGTACACGGTGCCTCCGCAGCGGCAAGGTCACCCGTGCGGTGTAATTGAATCTTTAAAAACCGCGGCACCCCGTCCGAAAGGACGGGGTGCTTTTTTAGTCCGGATAAGTCTCCCGGTAAAGGGACAGGGCGTCGTTCCAGCGGGGGGCGTAGTCCGGGTCCTCCCTTCTGTCCGGGAGGTCATAGCGCTCCTTGAGATACGCGCCCAGCGCCGCGGTCACCTTCAGGGCGCCGCTGCGGTTGAGATGGTACTGGTCCCGAAAATCCGTGTACGGGTCCAGGCCCAGCTCCTCGAAGCCGTGGAGGAGGTTCAGGTACTCCACGCCGTATTCCCCGGCGATGTCGGCCACGGCGTTATATTTTCTCTGGTCGTCCTCATTGGACAGCGTGGGGTAGTTCACCAGCAGGACGGTGACGCCCTCCTCCCGGCAGGTGTCCAGGATCCTTCGAAGGTACGTCTCCGCCGTCCGGGACAGCGCCGCCTTCTCCTCCGCCGGGACCGTGGGGTAGACCGTCGGATCGGCCAGGATAGCGTCGCTGACGAACGCGCCCTTGGACGGGCCGGTGATCGGCTTATAATCCTCCTCCGTCACGTTCTTCCAGCGGGTGTGGAATTTGAGCAGGGGGAAATAATACTCCAGCCTGTCCGACGGGTCCTCGATGAGGTCCTGAATGGCTCTGAGCTTGTTCATCGACCACTTCATGTTGTCCAGCTGGACGTGGACGTACTCCTTCGAGCCCACCTTATCATCCGCGTAGACCGCGCCGGAGGCGTCGATGACCAGCACCTTCGGGCTCTGGTATTTCAGGGCCTCCACCGTCTGGTAGTACGCCTGGGGGAAGACTAGGGCCGACGAGGCGTAGTTATAGGAAGCGATGCCGAATTGGTCGTAGAGCTCCATGGGGTACATCCCGCACATGGTGAAGCTGGAGCCCACGAACACCACGTCCAGCGAGTCCTTCGGCTCGTCGTAGAAGGGATAGACGATGTTCGCCTCGTTCTTGTCGCGCAGTATCTGCGTAAGGGCGCTGACGAGAAGGGCGAGGATGAGGAGAAACAAAACGACGCCGACCGCTCTTTTGACTGTTTTCATACGCCCACCCCCTCAGAACCGGAAATAGATGAACGACGCGGCGTTGTAATCCGGTCCGTAGACGCCGTAGACCAGTACGGCGGCAATGGCGGCGTACAAAACGGCCCATCGGATCACCAGCGGCAGGCCGCGAAAGAGCTTCCAGGCATCCACCTTGTGGAGCTTGAGCATATCCGCGATGAAGATGACCGCCGTCCCCAAAAGCGCCGCCTTCAGGTCGGCCATATCCAGCCCCAGGGACACGCCGGGGGCGTTGTTGGAGGGCAGGAACCTGGTGACGATACGGCCGAAGATCTCCGCCGCCTGGGCCATATTGGCCGCCCGGAACAGGACGTACCCCACCAGCACCAGAGCGAAGGTCCGAAGCACGCAAAACATCCGCCAGCCGGAGGTCTCCCGGTCGATCCGCAGCTTCCGAACGGCGCGGTCGGCGAGGGGCTTCGTCCACGTGGAGAGGATGATGAGGACGCCGTAATAGACGCCCCAGGCGATATAATGCCAGCTGGCCCCGTGCCAGAGGCCCGTGGCGAACCACACCACCGCCAGGGCCGCGGAGGTTGTCACCAGGGAGGCGAAGGCGCGGCTCCGGCGCTTTTGGAGGACGCGGCTCAGCTTTTTCATGGGGGCGCTGCGCTGAATGGGGTAAAAAAGGTAATCCCTGAACCACGCGCCCAAGGTGATATGCCACCGCCGCCAATACTCCGGGATGCCGGAGGACAGGTACGGCGCGTCAAAATTCTCCGCAAGCTCGATGCCCAGGACGCGGCCCGCGCCCAGGGCGATGTCCATGTACCCGGCGAAGTCGGCATAGATCTGGACGGCATAGCACACCACGGCGAAGGCGAGGTAAAGGCCGCTGAAGCTTCCGGGGGCGTCGAAGACGTGATCCACCAGAATGGCCAGCCTGTCCGCCACCACGAGCTTCTGGAAAAAGCCCCACAGCATCCGGCAAAGGCCCCGTTGGACCCGGTCGAAATCGAAGCCGCGGCCCTCGAAAAGCTGGGAGGCCAGGGCGTCGTACCGGTCGATGGGGCCCTGGGTGATGTGGGGGAAGAAGGAGAGGAAAAGCGCCAGCTTGAAGGGGTTGCGCTCGGCCTCGGTCACGCCCCGGTACACATCCACGCAGTAGCCCACCGCCATGAAGGTGTAAAAGGAGATCCCCAGCGGCAGGAGAAGGCCCAGGGAGGGGATTTGGAAAGAGGGGACAAAGAGCCGGACGGCGGCGGCGACGTTGGCCAGCACGAAATCGGCGTACTTCAGGACCGCCAGCACACCCAGGTTGAAGACGATGACGAGCGCGGCGGCCAGCCTGCGCTTTTTGTCCAGGGCGGCACGGAACGCCCGCTTTTCCTCCCGGCTGTGCTCCTCGGCGTCATAGGCCTCCGCCCTCCGGTCCAGCCTCCCGCACGCAAGCCCGAAGGCCCAGGCCGACAGGATGGAAGCCAGCAGGAAGAGGCAATATTTGAGGCCGGTGCACAGATAGAAGAAGGCGCTTCCCAGCAGGAGCCACATCCACCGGACCCTTTTGGGCAGGAGGAAGTAACCGGCGAAAAGCGCCAGCAGGAAGACAAGAAAACGGAAGGAGGTGAACAGCATATCACGCCTCGTTTTCTATGAGGTCGGCCATGTCTCCTACGTTCTTCATTTTTACCACGTCCCGCATATTGAAGCTGACGCCAAATTCGTCCTCCACTGCGGAGATCAGCGTAATGTGCATCAGGGAGTCCCAGCCGTCGATATCGGCGGCGGTGGTGTCCTCCCCCACGGTGATGGAGCTGTCGTCAAAGACGTCCCGGAAGACGCCGTTGAGGCGCTCAAAGATTTCGTTTCTGTCCATTGGTCAATCCTCCAGCCTTATCACGTGATTTTTCGCCGCGTAGTCCGTGATGTCCAGCTCCCACACCGTGTCCTCCCCGTTCCGGGAGACGAGGGTGAAGCCGAAATCCCGGTAAAAATCTCGGACCATGGCGTTTTTGGCGGTCTTGTAATAATATCCCCGCAGCGTATGGGCGCCGGCCCGGCGGGCGCTCTCCGCCAGGGCGTCCAGCATGGCGTGCTCCATGTTGCGCTTGAGCACCCGGCAGCTCATGAGCCAAAGCTCGATCTCCACCGTCTCCCCCGCCAGGCGTCCGAGGACCACGGTAATGACGCCGTTGTCCCCGAACCGGTCCGTAAGCTTCCCGTAAAGCGTGAGATATTGGGGGTCGGCGGCGACGGCGCGCATCTCGCTCTCCGTATAGCGCCGGGTGGTCAGGTTGAACTGGTTGGATTTGTTGGTCAGCTGCGCGATGCGCGGGATGTAGACCGGCTCGAAGGGGCCGATCTTCGCCCGCATATCCAGCGACAGGAGGTAGTCGGTATAGCTGGCAAAGCTCTTCTCCAGCGCCGCGCGTTGGAGGTTTGCCTTGTACATATCGTTCCTCGTCAGATCGTCCCCGGAAAGCTCCGTGACCTCGAAGTATCCGTTTTTGTCGATGGCGGCGATGTAATGCTCCGGGGCGTCCAGCGCCGGGGCGGCCACATCGGGGAGCTGTCCCGTAACGATGGCCCGCTCCGCCGGGTTGTCGTCCACAAAGACCATGCTCTCCGGCAGGATGTTGAGCTCGCGGGCGATCTCCTGAAAATTCAGGTCCTTGGGCTCCCAGTTGGCCTTGAGGACGATGAAGTCCTCCGGCCGCAGCGTCCCCTCCGGGTGCTGAAGGCCTGCCCAGGCGTTGGCCTCGTCGTTTTTCGAGTCCACATTCAGCATGACGCCGTACCCCGCCAGCTCCTTCACATACCGCTGGAACTCGCTGTACACCTGGCCCATGCTGGTTTCGTGGCCGATCTCGATGCCCTCTACCCCATCGTCGCCCACTACGCCGCCCCACAGAGTGTTGTCCAGATCCAGCACCAGCGCCTTCTTCTTTTTCCCGTAGACGGACTTGACGATGTTCGCCACGTTATAGGCCAGCGCGGGGACAGCGTCCAGGCACAGGCAGTACTTGTACATATGCCAATATAACGGGTCGGACCAGCGGGACAGGCCGTAATCGGCGCTGAGGTAGTTGATATCGTTGAGGTAAAAGCCGGTGTGGCTCCTGGCGTAGCGGGCGAACAGCTCGTTGAGCCGTGTGACGAAGCTCACCCGTCCCCGGTGGTCCCAGGCATCCCGGTTGCCCAGGAGCCGGTAAAAGGGCATCTCGAAGTTATTCTGGATGATGGGCGCGGCAAACCGCTCCCCCAGCCTCCGCCACATGGCCTCGAAGCGCCCGTACACCGCCCGGAGCTTCTCCTCCACGGCCTCCTCGCTGTCCCCGGGCACAGGGAAAACGGGGATGTTCCGGAGGGAGGTGTGGATATAGACGATCTCCGGCCGGAAGGTCTCCAGCTCCTCTCCGAACATGGCGTCCTCGTAATATAAGCCGAACTCCGACTCGTAAAACTCCGGCTCGATGCCCGCGTCCAGCAGGAAAAGCTCCAGCGTGGCCGTGACGTCGTGGGTGGTGGACCCGCCCAGCACGGCCACGCGCTTATGAAGGCGCGGGGTCCCGTCGGCCAAGAGCTCCCGGCGGAGGCTTCTTCGTTTTTTCAGAATGAGTTGGGCGTCGAACGGCCACTGGAGAGCGGGATTCATAGTCATTTTCCTTTCACGCGCGTTACTTGTCCTCCGCTCTCTTGTCCGCGAAGGCGAAGAAGCGCTGGCCGATGTAGTTGAGGATCACGAAAAGGCCCATGCCCACCAGCATAGCCACGTTCTCCCGCACCGTCTTGGAGGCGCCGGAGAGGACGAGGCGCGCCAGAGGCTTGGCCGCGCCGTAGGCGATGAGGTAGCAGACGGAGATCTCAAGGGCGAACCTTATGAGCGTGCCCTTGCCCTTCTCAGTGTTTTTAAAGGTGAAGTGCTTGTTGAGGAAGTAGCTCAGGATGCTGGCGAAGAAATAGTTGGCGGCGCTGGATATCCAGTAGCTTAAGTGCAGAAGGTTATAAAACCCGAACATGATGGCCGTGCCGAAGAGTGTGTTGACAACGCCCACGAGAATAAACTTCAGAAAAGTCTTGTCGAAGAAAAGCAGGAGGAAGCTCTTGAGTTTTTCCTTCAAATCACTCACCGCACTCTCTGGAAACGATAAATCTGGGCCGGCCCAGGCTCTGGCGGAAGATCCGGCCCAGGTAGTAGCCTATGATCCCCAGGCACACGAGCACACAGGCCAGGGCCAGAAGGCCCGTCACGCCCAGGAACACCAGCCACCCGGAGGCGTCATAGCCCACGACGGCATAGAGAATGCCGGTGATGACGGCGATGAGCGCGAAGAGCGCGCCAAAGACCGTGGCAAGCCGCAGCGGCGCGGTGGAGAAGGCTGTCACCGAGGATATGGCGTAGCGGGCCAGGGACCGGAAGGACCACTTGGACTGCCCCGCCGTGCGCTCCGCCACGTCAAACTCCACCTCGGTCTTTTTGAAGCCCACAAAGGCCGTGAGGCCCCGGAAGAAGACGTCCTCCTCCGGCAGGGCCAGGAGCGTATCCACCACCTTGCGGTCCAGGAACTTGAAGTCCGAGGAGCGCTTCATGTCGAGCTTGGCGAGCTTCGAGATGACGGCGTAAAACGCCCCGGCGCACAGGCGGTGGAAGCCGGACTCCTCTCCCCTGTCGCGCTTGACGCCCTCCACCAGCTCAAAGCCCTGCTCCCAGAGGGCAGCCATGGTGGGGAGGACCTGGGGCGGGTGCTGAAGGTCGCAGTCCAGCACGGCCACGCAGGCGCCTTTCGCCCGGCTGAGCCCCGCGAAAATGGCCCGGTCCTTCCCGAAATTCCGGGAGAAGGAGACGCCGCGCACGTGCTTGTCCGCCTCGTGGGCGCGCAGAATCGCCTCCCAGGTGCCGTCCCGGGAGCCGTCGTCCACGAAAATGAGCTCATAGGGGATCCCGGCGTCCCGGAGGACCCCGGCCACGGTGGCGGCGGCCTTTTCCGCCATGGCCTCCTCATTGAAGGCGGGGATCACCACAGAGAGGAGCTTGTCCATTGCCTGCCCTTCTTTTCTCTTAGTCGTTGGATAGACCGCCGCCGAGTCCGTCCCCGGCGGCGTCCGTGGGCTCCTGGGCCATTGCCAGGGCGGCGCGGTAGTAGTCGGTATCCAGGATGAGATCGTTGATCTCATAGCTTGTGTATACGTAATTATTCATGCGCTCGATGTCCTCATCACGAAGGCCGTCCCCGTTCCACTGGACCTGGCCGGCGGCGACGTAGGTGCCGTTGTGGACCCAGGTGCCGTCGGGGAAGACGGCCCAACCCTCATAGGCCGGGTCAAAGGCGTCCCGCCCCATGACCTCCCGCGGCACGGGAAGGCCGAAGAGGTTGGCGATCGTGGGCATGATGTCTATGGTCTGGACGGTCTTCTCCACCTTCCGGGGCTCCACGTCCGCGCTCCAGATGAAGAAGGGCGTGCGCTGGAGGATGGCGTTCCCCGCGGCCTCGGAGGCGCTTTGCAGATACGCCTCGTCAGAAAAGCCGTAGCAGTAGTGGTCGCCGAAGGCCACGATGACGGTGTTCTCCAAAAGGCCCTTCTCCTCAAGACAGGCGAGGAGCTCGGCGAACATATCGTCCGTCAGCCGGATCTTGGCCTTCAACACGGAAAGCTCCGTCAGGGGCTCCTGGGCGTACTCCGGGTGGAGGGCCAGGGCCTCCTGGGTCAGCGGCTCCGTCAGGTCGTCGTAGGGCAGGTGGCCGCTGTAGGTGATGACGAAGTCCATGAAGGGCTGGGCGGCAAACAGATCCTCCCAAAGCTCCGGGCACCGGGTGAGGAAGGTGTCGTTATCCTGGCTGACAGCCCCCTCGCCTTCGAGGACGTAGTCAAAATAGCTGTGGTAGAGCTCATAGCCGAAGGCCGCGTGCATCATGCCCCGGTTGTAGAAATCCGCCTCGCTGCGGTGGTAGGAGTTGACCCGGTATGCCTCGTCAGCGAAAAGCCGGGGCAGGGCGTAGGGGAAATCGTTGCCGGGAAGGCCGTAGGCGGCGTTGGAGTTGGTGTAGGGGTAGACGCCGGTGTGGGCGGCAAACTCCGTGTTGAAGGTGTAGCCGCTGGCGTACTCCGGGGTGTACATATGGGTAAAGTCGATGCCCTCCTCCCGCAGGCGGTAGAGGGTGGGGGTGTCCTCCTTCGTGATGAGCCAGTCGTCCATGCTCTCCATCATCACCACGATGACGTTCCGGCCGGCGAACAGGCCGGTCATGTCGTTGTTCTCATGGTCGGGACGGGCGGCGAAGAACTCCTCGACCTTCTGTACGGAGGCGTCCGCCTCCGCCTCGTCGGTGAAGACGCCGGTGTCCTGCACCGCCATCACCGCGTTTTTGAAGACGAACTGGTAGGTGCCGGTGAGCTCCAGGTCCGCCGTGGCGTTGATGAACTTCCGGTACTGGAAGGCCGGGGACTTGTAGGCGTTCCACTTCGTCTCGTTATAGGTGCCGTAAAGGAGCGGCGTCAGCGCCACGCCCAGCATCCCCGCCAGGAGCGTCTTGCCCAGAGTCCGCAGGGGCACCCGCTCCCGCTCCGGCGCGGGGAAAACGGCAATACCCGCAAGACCCACGGTGAGGAGCAGCAGGACCTGGAGCACGAAGCCCGCGCTCAAAATCTTGTCCACATAGCCAAGATACCCGCTCCCCTCCCCGGCGTAGAGGAGGTCGCTGAAATAGAGGAAGGAGCCCATGAGCCGGTAATATCCATACTGTACCACCACGTAAACGGCGGCGGCGTAATAGAGCACCGCGTAAACGACGCGCCCCGCCGTCCTTTTGGGCATCGCCAGGGAGACGGAGGCCAGGATCATGGACCAGAACACGGAGAAGACATTGGCGGGGATGTACAGGGGGCTGTGCTTTCCGATGTCCCTGGTGGACACTCTGAGCCACATATCCAGCAGAAAGAAGGACGCGCACACGAAAACATACCGGGCGATGCGCAGCCGCCGCTGCCAGGGCCCTGTACGGAGCGTTTCTTTCATAGATGCTAACCTGTTCATAGGATGATCGCCTCAAAAAAACATTCGGTTTTCGGCATTATAGCACGCCAAAAAGTCCCTGTCAACTGCCCAATGTCCGGCAAAGAACGGCAGGCTTTCGTTTTCCGTCCGCTCATCTCAGGAGCTGTATTTTGAAAAGCTCGGTAACATCTCCTCCGCCGGTCACAAGCGTCACGCATACAAGATCCCCCGGCTCCAGCTCTGAAAGGCCAATCGGTTCATCCTTCCAAAGGATGCCAACGCTGTCATAAACCTCATACTGAAACTCTCCCCGATACTTTTCCTCGTTGAGCGCGATCCCGTCGACGGTGATCGTTTTTTTGTCTACTTCTTTTACTTCAGCATAAAAAGAATGCACATCAAACGTCATGCTCGCGGTCATAAAGCGGTCATTGGCGACCTTAAAGCCGGCCAGAAAGCTCACGAATACGCCGACCGTTAAAACCGCGATCGTCAGAACAAGAGCGACCTTGTATGGCGGCGCCATCGTCGAGGGCTTTTTTTCGTGATGCAGGGCCCTGTTGATATGGCTTTTATATACCTGTAAGTAAACAATGATCGTGCCGATCAGCAGCGCCGCGAAAAAGAACGCGAAAATAAAAAATATCGGAAAACCCATATGTACGCCTCCTATATACCGAAAGCTTCCTTGAAGATGTAATAATAGTTTCTCGTTACATCGACCTTTTCTCCGTTTATCATGGTCAAAATAAACTTCATGGAAAGCGTTGGCGTGATTTTCAAGATTTTATTTTTCGCGATGATCACAGAATTGCTGATACGAATAAACTTGCTTTGATCCAGAAGGCTGTAGATTTTATATAAGCGGTCCGGGGATCGGAACGTTCCTTTCGTAGAATGGACCTCGACACTGTGGCCGTAGGTTTCAATAAGTACGATATCCTCAGCAGACACAACGACCTTTTCGCCCGTTTCCCGATCCCGTACAAGAAGGCTGTCCACAAAATGATTATCTTCACATAATATGAAGTCGGCAGTATCATCTATCTCGATCCCGTGGCTTTCAAGCGCGGCTCTCAATTCCGGATATCGCTCTTTACTGACGGCCAGTCTGATTTTCATAAGTGCGTCCTCCCTCCCATCCGATCCTTCCGTCATTCATTATAATGGACCGGACAGGATCCTTCAACAGCTTCGGAACGGCTTGCAGATATAGCTTCATACTTTACGGTGATTTGCAAAAAAGCCCCCCGGCCGCGGGAGCCGGAGAGCCTTTTCACCATGGCCTTCTCATTGAAGGCCGGTATGACAACAGATTTCAGCCGTCCTCCCGGTCGCCGCGCTCGCGGATGAGGAGGCGGATGGGGGTACCGGTGAGGCCGAAGGCGGCGCGGAGCTGGTTTTCCAGGTATCTCTGATAGGAGAAGTGGAAAAGCTCGGCATCGTTGCAGAAGATGACAAAGGTGGGGGGCCGGACGCCGACCTGGGTCATGTAGAAGATCTTGAGCCGCTTGCCCTT
>CANQSD010000035.1 GCA_947626385.1 uncultured Oscillospiraceae bacterium
TCTTGAACACCCCTTTCTTACATTATACCACATTTTTTCTGGTTGGGGGGATTTAATCAGTGGTTACCAAGGGGGAGCTTAATAACCTCCCCCTTGGTAACCACTGATTAACTCACCCCACAAATGGAAAAAGGCGAGGATCAGCGGATCGCGAAGGGCGATTTTCCTCTATTTCTCCTTTATTATCCCTCAAATTGTGGGGAATTTCCCGAATTTGGGCGCACTACGCCCTTGCTACGCGTAGCTTTTCTTTTTCGCCTCCGCCAGCATATACAGATTCGCGCCCGCCAGGACCAGATCGGCGTAGCACGCATTCTTATGGATCCCCTTGTAATGGACCTTGCGCCACTTGAATATGTCCTTTATCACATGAAAAACATACTCCACCTTGCTCCTCATGCTGGATTTCCGTTTCTCAAGCTCCTTCTCAAATTGCCACGCCAAGCCCCCGCCATAGTGCCGTTTGAACGTTCCCCGCTGGCGATTGATACGATACTCTCTTTCAACGCCATCCTCCACATACCGTTCCATCTTCAGATAACCTGCATCGCCATAGACCACCGTATCATCTTCACGAAGCAGCCTGGGCGCGACCTTGCATTCCGAGACATTCCCTGCCGTACAAACGGCGCTGTGGGCAAACCCATGCACCGGGTCAACTCCAATATGCAGACGCATGCCAAAATACCATTGATTATTCTTTTTGACGGAGTGCATCTCAGCATCGCGCTTCTTTTCCTCATTCTTGGTGGATGTGGGAGCGTCTATGATGGTGGCGTCCACGATAGTTCCGCCACGGACCTGTTTGCCCTCCTGTGCGAGCAGCTCCTGCACCTGGGCAAAGCATTTCTTTTGAAGATCGTGTTCGTTCAACAGCTTGCGGAATTTGCACAGAGTCGTAGCGTCGGGGACCTGTTCTCCCTGTGAGAAATTGATCCGCATAAAGCTTTTCATGGCATAGCTGTCATAGATGGCATCTTCGATCCCCTCATCTGACAGGTTGAACCACGTTTGCAGCAGGAGCATCCGCAGCATGCGCTCGATTTCCTGCGGCCGGCGCCCCCGCTGGCCGTTCGGATAGAACGGCTCTATGAAGGACACCCACTGGTCCCACGGCAGGATGGCGTCCATTTCCTCCAAAAAGACTTCCCTTTTCGTAGAGCGCCGGCGCTGTCCATACTCAATGTCCGTAAAGCTTTGCTGTTTTTCCATCTTGAACACCCCTTTCTTACATTATACCACATTTTCTCTGGTTGGGGGGGATTTAATCAGTGGTTACCTTGGGGGAGGTGCCGAGCGCAGCGAGGCGGAAGGGTTCCCCCGTCCTGGCCTTCCCCGCAGGGCGGGGAAGGTGTCGCCCGCAGGCGCCGGATGAGGTGGGTGCGTTCATCGCAACCGGATGCAGCCCTTCGGCTCCCACCTCACCCCTCCCCCTCCATCTCCGCGCTAAGAGCCGCCCCTTCGGGGCGGTTGCGCTCCGAAACGCGCCTGCGGGCGCAGGCGCCCT
Source organism: uncultured Oscillospiraceae bacterium (assembly GCA_947626385.1). Classification (GTDB taxonomy): domain Bacteria; phylum Bacillota; class Clostridia; order Oscillospirales; family Oscillospiraceae; genus RUG626. Next base: position 1,508 of record CANQSD010000035.1, read on the forward strand.
GCGGGGAGGGCCCTTTGTCGAGGGCTGGTACGTTTTATCGATACCTCTCTGTCATCCCACTTTCGCTACCCCCCTGCCCCCCTCCTACGAGGAGGGGGGCTTAAAAAGGTTGCGCCGCTTTGCGGCGCAATTTTTTATAAAAGCGGCGAAGCCGCATCCTTATTCCCCTCACCCCTTTTTCGGAAAAAGGGGTGCCGCCGCGGCGGCGGGGTATTCGAGCCCGTGGAGCGTAACGGACGCTGCCGATAATCGGATTACAGCACCACCCCGGCCTAGGAGGGGCAAGAAATGGTGCGTTGACAAACCGGTTCCGAAAAATCGCACCCGCCCTCGACACGTTAGCCCCTCCTAGGTCGGGGACAGCCGCGAAGCGGCAGGGGTGGTTCTTGCGGCGGCGAGGCGGGCAGTGGATGAGGAAAGGGCGGGTTTGGAACCCGCCCCTACAGATTCCATATTGTTTTCAAATAACGCCGTAGGGGTCGCCGTCCCCGGCGACCCGCGTATCAATGACCTCCGATGTTGGTTGAATGGGATAACCTTCCATATCCCCTGTAGGGGCGGGTTCTAAACCCGCCCGTGCTATGTTGCAAGACGGGAACGGTTCCGATAAAACGGTACATATCGGTTATCGGAGGGTGTGGGCCGCTGTGGGCAGCGGCCCGTACGGCGTTGGTCGAGGCGGGTCATTTGACGATGGGCGGGTCGCCGGGAACGGCGACCCCTACGGCAAAGATTGAAAGCCGGTGACGCGGCGGCGGGGGCGGGCGGGTGGGGAATCAAAGAATGCGCCGACGGCGCAAACCTTTTCGCCGCCGCGACCCTTCCGGCGCTTCGCGCCACCTCCCCCAAGGGGGAGGTTAAAGGGCGGGGTTGGAACCCGCCCTTTGCTTATTATTACTAAATAATACTTGACAAATTGCTTAATTTGTGGTATAATCCAGGTGTTACGGGTTCACCGTGGCGACGACCTCGACCTCCACCAGGACGCCCTTGGGGAGGGCCTTGACGGCGACGCAGCTGCGGGCGGGATTGGAGGTGAAATATTGGGCGTAGACGGCGTTGAAGGCGGCGAAGTCGGCGATGTCGGCCAGGAAGCAGGTGGTCTTGACGGCCCGGTCATAGCCGGAGCCGGCGGCCTTCAGGACCTCGCCCAGGTTGCGCATGACCTGGTGGGTCTGGGCCTCGATGCCCTGGGCCTCCACGGTGTTGGTGGCGGGGTCGATGGGGATCTGGCCGGAGGTGAAGACGAGGTCCCCGGCGACGACGGCCTGGGAATAGGGGCCGATGGCGGCGGGGGCGGTGTCGGTATGGACGGTTTTGTTCATGTGGATGCTCCTCCTTAAAAATGACCTGACGGGTCCCTTATTCGTCCACCAGCTTGAAGCCCTGGGACTTCAGGCCCTGGCGGATGGTCTTGATGTGCTCGAAGTTGCGGGTCTCCAGCTCCAATCTCAGGTAGCAGCCGTTGATGTCGGAGCCCTCGTTGGCGTGCTCGTAGTGGACGGAGACGACGTTGCCGCCCTCCCGGGCGATGCACCCGGCGACCTTCTCCAGCTGGCCCGGCTTATCCACAAGCTCGATGGTGAGCTGGCAGCGGCGGCCGGACATGAGAAGGCCGCGGTCGATGACGCGGGAGAGGATGCTCACGTCCACGTTGCCGCCGGAGAGGAGGCAGACCACCTTTTTGCCCTTCACCGGGACCTTGTTGAACATGGCGGCGGCCACGGAGATAGCGCCCGCGCCCTCGGTGACCAGCTTCTGCTGTTCCATGAGGGCCAGGATGGCGGCGGCGATCTCGTCGTCCGTCACGGTGACCACGTCGTCCACATACTGGCTGGTGAGGGCGAAGGTGTTCTCCCCCGGCACCTTGACGGCGATACCGTCGGCGATGGTGGAGACGGCGGGGAGGTGGACGATCTCCTTTTGCTTCAGGGAATTGACCATGCTGGGCGCGCCGGCGGCCTGGACGCCGTAGACCTTCACGGCGGGGTTCAGGGCCTTCACGGCGAAGGCGAGGCCGGAGATGAGCCCGCCGCCGCCCACGGGGACGATGACGGCGTCGAGATCCGGCAGCTGCTCCATGAGCTCCAGGCCGATGGTGCCCTGGCCCTCGATGACGGCCTCGTCGTCGAAGGGGTGGATGAAGGTGTAGCCCTTCTCGTCCCGGAGCTGGAGGGCGCGCTCGTAGGCGTCGTCGTAGACGCCCTCCACCAGCACGACCTCCGCGCCGTAGCGCTTGGTGGCCTCTACCTTGGAGATGGGGGCCCCGTCGGGCAGGCAGATGACGGCGCGGATGCCGGCCTTCTGGGCGGCCAGGGCCACGCCCTGGGCGTGGTTGCCGGCGGAGCAGGCGATGACGCCCCGGGCCTTCTCCTCCTCGGAAAGCTGGCTGATCTTGTAGTACGCGCCCCGGACCTTGAAGGAGCCGGTGATCTGGAGATTTTCGGTCTTCAAATAGACCTGGGCGTCCGGGTTGAGGCGCGGGGCATAGATCACGTCCGTGTCCCGGATGACCTCCTTGAGGACGTAGCGGGCGTGGTAGATCTTGTCAAGTGAGATCATGTGGTTTCCTCCCATGGCTTGGACAGGATGCTGTCCGTGAACTGCTCGGCGGCACGGGGCGTCATGCCGCCACGCCGGAGCGCGAAGGCGCAGGCGCGCGTGTCCAGGTCCGGCGTCTCCGGGATGCCCTTCTTCGCCGCAAGCTCGTGGACGATGCGTAAATAAAGCGCCCTGGGCGGCTTGGTGAAGAGGATGGTGAGCCCGAAGCGGTCGGAGAGGGCCACGGTGTCCTGAATGGTGTCGTTTAAATGGATGTCGTCCCCGTCCCGGTCGGACATGGATTCCTTCACCAGGTGGCGGCGGTTGGAGGTGGCGTAGATGACGGTGTTGGCCGCCCGGACGCTGACGGAGCCCTCCAGAATGGCCTTCATGGCGGAGAAGGCGTCGTCGTTTTTCTCAAAGCTCAGGTCGTCGATGAAGAGGATGAACCTGAGGGGGTTGTCCCGCAGGTGCTCCATGATGGCGGGGATGTGGGCAAGCTCGGCCTTGGGGACCTCGATGAGGCGCAGGCCCTCCGGGGCGAGGAGGTTGGTCACCGCCTTGACGGAGCTGGACTTGCCCGTGCCGGCGTCGCCCACTAAAAGGGCGTTAGCCGCCGGGAGTCCGGCGAGCAGGGCGCGGGTGTTGTCCAGGAGCTGGCCGCGCTGGAGCTCGTAGCCCACGAGGTCCGACATACTGGTGGTGTCCGGGGTGTGGACGGGGCGGATCTCGCCCTCCACCACACGGAACATGGTGTGGCGGGCGTACTGGCCGTAGCCGGAGGTGCGGATGCCGGCCATCCGGGCCTCGAAGGCCGCGGGGAAGTCGAGTTCGGTCGTCTCATAGGCCGGCAGGTACCCCACGTAGCCCATGAGGGCCCGGAGCTTTTCCGGCGTGAGGGCGGCAAGCTCAGAAAAGAGCTCCAGCTCCCCCTCCACGCACGCCCGGAGGGCCGGGGGGATGGGCGCGGCGTTGGCGCGCAGGACGGTATACTGGTTCTCGTCCTCGGCGGCGGCGTCCAGAAGGTAGCGGCTCAGGTCCCAGCCGTGCTGGGCGAGGGCGGCGACGAAGTCGGCGTAGTGCTCCACCCGCTCGGACTCGTCCCCCTCGCACTCGAAGAGGTCCCGGAGGGCCCGGAGCACCGGACCGTTTTTCACGCCGCGAAAGACCACGACGGAGGCGATGGACGCGGCGGCGTTCGGCATGGTGTCCAGCATCTCAGAGCCTCTCGATGACGGCGTCGGTCATGGCCGTAGTGCCCAGAGGCGTCCTGCCGGAGGCGCCCACGATGTCGGCGGTGCGAAGGCCGTCGTTCAGTACCTTATCCACCGCCGCCTCGATGTCGTCGGCCTCGGCGGTGAGGTCGAAGGAGTAGCGGAGCATCATGGCGGCGCTGAGGATGGTGGCGATGGGGTTGGCGATGCCGCGGCCGGCGATATCCGGCGCGGAGCCGTGGATGGGCTCGTACATCCCGCGGGTCGTCTCGTTGAGGGAGGCGCTGGGGAGCATCCCGATGGAGCCGGTGATTTGGCTTGCCTCGTCGGAGAGGATGTCGCCGAACATATTGCTGGTGACGATGACGTCGAACTGCGCCGGGTTCTTCACCAGCTGCATGGCGGCGTTGTCCACCAGCACGTCATTGCACTGGATGTCCGGGTAGTCGGACGCCTGGATCTCGTGGACGGTCTTGCGCCAGAGGCGCGAAGTCTCCAGGACGTTGGCCTTGTCGATGGAGCTGACCTTGCCGCGGCGCTTGCGGGCCGTCTCAAAGGCCACGCGGGCGATGCGCTCGATCTCAAAGCGGGAGTAGCACTCGGTATCAAAAGCCTCCTGCCCGTATTTCCCCTCCCGGTAACCCCGGTCGCCGAAGTAGATGCCGCCGGTGAGCTCCCGGACGATCATGATGTCGAAGCCGTCCTTCACGATGTCCGGCCGCAGGGGGCAGTCGCCGGCGAGGGCCGGGTAGAGCTTGGCGGGGCGGAGGTTGGTGAAGAGTCCCAGCGCGGCGCGAATGCCGAGAAGCGCCTTCTCGGGGCGCAAATTCCCCGGCAGGGTGTCCCACTTGGGCCCGCCCACGGCGCCCAGAAGCACGCTGTCGGAGGCGAGGCACCCGTCCACCGTCTCCTGGGGCAGCGGCGCGCCGGTGGCGTCGATGGCCGCGCCGCCGATGAGGTAGGGGGTGAAGTTGAACGTGTGGCCGTACTTCTTACCGACGGCCTCCAGGACGCGCACGGCGCTGTCCACGATCTCCGGGCCGATGCCGTCGCCCCGGAGAAGGGCGATGTTGTATGTCATGTCGATCACCTGTTTTTAAGCAATGATTCCTTTTTTGGCGGCCTCCACCAGGCCCCCGGCGGAGATGATGTTCTGGATGAAGGGCGGGAAGGGCTCGGTTTTGAAGGTCTGGCCGGTGGTGAGGTCGCGGATCTCGCCGGCATCCAGGTCGGCGGTGACCTCGTGGCTCTCCTCGATGGCCTCGGCGGCGGCGGGGCACTCCACGATGGGCAGGCCGATGTTGATGGAGTTGCGGTAGAAGATGCGGGCGAAGCTCTTGGCTATCACCAGGGAGATGCCCGACGCCTTGATGGCGATGGGGGCGTGCTCACGGGAGGAGCCGCAGCCGAAGTTCTCCCCGCCCACCAGGATGTCGCCGGGGGCTATTTTGTCGTGGAAGGACTTGTCGATGTCCTCCATGCAGTGGGCGGCCAGTTCACGGGGGTCGCTGGTGTTCAGATACCGGGCGGGGATGATCACGTCGGTATCCACGTTGTCGCCGTACTTGACGGCCTTACCGGTATAGTTCATTTCATGACCTCCTCGGCGGACGCGACGCGGCCCAGCACGGCGCTGGCGGCGGCGGTGGCGGGACTGGCGAGATAGACCTCGCTGTCCACATGGCCCATGCGGCCCACAAAGTTGCGGTTGGTGGTGGAGACGCACCGCTCCCCCTCGGCGAGAATGCCCATGTACCCGCCGAGGCACGGCCCGCAGGTGGGGGTGGAGACGACGCAGCCGGCCTCAATGAAGTCCCGGATGAAGCCGGCCTCCAGGCATTTGAGGTAGATGTCCTGGGTGGCGGGAATGATGATGGCCCGGACGTTACGGGCGACCTTGCGGCCCTTCAAAATTTCGTCGGCCTCCTTCATGTCCTTGAAAAGGCCGTTGGTGCAGGAGCCGATGACCACCTGGTCGATCTTCACCTCCCCGATCTCGTCCACGGTGTGGGTGTTCTCCGGCAGATGGGGGAAGGCGACGGTGGGGCGGAGCTTGGTAAGGTCGATCTCATACGTGGCGTCGTAGACGGCGTCCTCGTCGGCCTTGAAGACGCGAAGCTCGCGTTTGGCGTGCTCGGCCTCGTAGGCCAGCGTCACGTCGTCCACCTCGAAAATGCCGTTTTTCGCGCCGGCCTCGATAGCCATGTTGCAGACGGTGAGGCGGTCGGGCATGGAGAGGGTGCGCGCGCCGGGACCGGTGAACTCCATGGACTTATACCGGGCCCCGTCCACGCCTATTTTGCCGATGATATGTAGGATGAGGTCCTTGCCGGAGACGTATTTGGGAAGCGCGCCGGTGAGGACGAATTTGAGTGCGGAGGGGACCTTGAACCACGCCTTGCCGGTTGCCATGCCGAAGGCCATGTCCGTGGAGCCGACGCCGGTGGAGAAGGCCCCCAGCGCGCCGTAGGTGCAGGTGTGGGAGTCCGCGCCGATAGCCACGTCCCCGGTGACGACCAGGCCCTCCTCGGGGATGAGGGCGTGCTCGATGCCCATGCGGCCTACGTCGAAGAAGCTCTCAAGCTCCTGCTCGTTGGCGAAGTCCCGGCAGCACTTGCACTGCTGGGCGGCCTTGATGTCCTTGTTGGGGACGAAGTGGTCCATGATGAGGGTCACGCGGTCGGGGTTCGCCACCTTCTCGAACCCCATCTTTTTAAATTCCCGGATGGCGACCGGGGAGGTGATGTCGTTGCCGTGGATGCGGTCCAGCGCACAGAGGATAAGCTGTCCGGCCTCCACGCGCTCCAGGCCGGCGTGAGCGGCCAGGATTTTTTGCGACATGGTCATTCCCATGAGATCACACCCTTTTATTGATGATGGCGCCCTTGTCGGCGGAGCTGACTTGCTGGGCGTAGCGCTTTAAGTAGTCGGTGATGTCGGTCTTTGTGAGGGGCTTTTCGGCGGCCTTGCGGGCGCTCAGCTCCTCGTCGGGAACCTTGAGGGTGATGGTGTGCGCGGGGATGTCGATGGAGATAAGGTCCCCCTCGTGGACATAGGCGATGAGCCCGCCGGAGGCGGCCTCGGGGCTCACGTGGCCGATGGACGCGCCGCGGGTGGCGCCGGAAAAGCGCCCGTCGGTGATGAGGGCCACGGTCTTGTCAAGCCCCGCGCCGGCAATGGCGGAGGTGGGGTTGAGCATCTCCCGCATACCGGGGCCGCCGGCGGGGCCCTCGTAGCGGATGACCACCACGTCGCCGGGATGGATGCCGCGGTTGTGGATGACCTTGATGGCCTCCTCCTCGCTGTTGAAGACACGGGCCGGGCCCTCATGGACCAGCATTTCCGGGGCCACGGCGGAGCGCTTCACCACACAGCCGTTCTCGGCCAGGTTCCCGTAGAGGACGGCGATGCCGCCGGTCTCGGAGTAGGGGTCGTCGATGGGGCGGATGACGGCGGGGTTCAGATTCTCCACGCCCTCCAGGTTCTCCCCCAGGGTCTTGCCGGTGCAGGTCATGACGGAGGTGTCCAGGAGGTTCCGCTTCGTCAGCTCCTTCAAAACGGCGTAAACGCCGCCGGCCTCGTTCAGGTCCTCCATGTAGGTGGGACCGGCGGGGGCCAGGTGGCAGAGGTTGGGGGTCCGGGCGCTGATGTCGTTTGCCATGCTGATGTCGAAGTCCACGCCGCACTCGTTGGCGATGGCGGGGAGATGGAGCATGGAGTTGGTGGAGCACCCCAGGGCCATGTCGGCGGTGATGGCGTTGCGGATAGCGGCCTCGGTCATGATGTCACGGGCGCGGATGTTGCGCCGCACCAGCTCCATCACCTGCATCCCGGCCCGCTTGGCAAGGGAGATGCGCGCCGAGTAGGCGGCGGGGATGGTGCCGTTGCCCCGGAGGCCCATGCCCAGGACCTCGGTGAGGCAGTTCATGGAGTTGGCGGTATACATCCCGGAGCAGGAGCCGCAGGAGGGGCAGGTCTTGCACTCGTACTCCCGCAGCTTGGCCTCGTCTATCTTCCCGGCGGAGTACGCGCCCACGGCCTCGAACATACTGGAGAGGCTGGTCTTGTGCCCGTCCACGCGCCCGGCCAGCATGGGGCCGCCGGAGACGAAGACGGTGGGCAGGTTGAGCCGCGCCGCGGCCATGAGAAGGCCGGGGACGTTCTTGTCGCAGTTAGGGATCATAACTAAGCCGTCAAAGCCGTGGGCCATGACCATGCACTCCGTGGAGTCGGCGATGAGGTCCCGGGTGACCAGGGAATACTTCATCCCCACGTGGCCCATGGCGATGCCGTCGCACACGGCGATGGCGGGAAAGACGATGGGGGTGCCCCCGGCCATGGCCACGCCGGTCTTCACGGCCTCGGTGATCTTATCGAGGTTCATGTGTCCCGGGACGATCTCGTTATAGCTGCTCACGATGCCGATGAGGGGCCGCCGGAGCTCCTCGTCCGTAAGGCCCAGGGCGTAGTAAAGGGAGCGATGGGGGGCGTTTTCGTAGCCGTTGACAACGGTGTCTTTGATCATAAGTCGTTCCTCCCTGTGGTTTTGGAAAATGCTGTAGGGGCGGGTTCTAAACCCGCCCGCTAGTACTGGTTATTTTAGTTGTTGATGAGCTTATCCTCGTCGGACCAGCTGTACAGCTTGCGGATCTCCGCGCCCACGATCTCGGAGGGATGCTCGGCGGCCTTCTTGCGCATGGCGTTGAAGTGGACCTGGGCCCCGGCGTCGGACATATCGAGGAGGAATTCCTTGGCAAAGGTGCCGTCCTGGATGTCGGAGAGGATCTTCTTCATGGTCTTCTTGGTCTCCTCGGTGATGAGCTTGGGACCGGTGACGTAGTCGCCGTACTCGGCGGTGTTGGAGATGGAGTAGCGCATTCCGGCGAAACCGGACTGGTAGATGAGGTCCACGATGAGCTTCATCTCATGGATGCACTCAAAGTAGGCGTTCCGGGGGTCGTAGCCGGCCTCGCACAGTGTCTCAAAGCCCGCCTGCATCAGGGCGCACACGCCGCCGCACAGGACCGCCTGCTCGCCGAAGAGGTCCGTCTCGGTCTCGGTCCGGAAGGTGGTCTCCAGCACGCCGGCCCTTGCGCCGCCGATGCCGGCGGCATAGGCAAGGCCCAGATCCCAGGCGTCGCCGGTGGCGTCCTGCTCCACGGCGATGAGGCAGGGCACGCCCTTGCCCGCCTGATACTCGGATCTCACGGTGTGGCCGGGGCCCTTGGGGGCGATCATGATGACGTTCACATTCTTGGGAGGCTTGATGCAGCCGAAGTGGATGTTGAAGCCGTGGGCGAAGGCCAGGGTCTTGCCCTCGGTAAGGCCGGGCTCGATGCTCTCCTTGTAGAGCTTGGCCTGCTTTTCGTCGTTGATCAAAATCATGATGATGTCGGCCTCTTTCGCGGCCTCGGCGGCGGTCATGACCTTGAGGCCCTGGGCCTCGGCCTTGGCCCAGCTCTTGGACCCGTTATAGAGGCCGACGATGACGTTGACGCCGGAATCCTTGAGGTTCAGCGCGTGGGCGTGGCCCTGGGAGCCGTAGCCGATGATAGCCACGGTCTTGCCGTCCAGACGGTGGAGGTCGCAATCCTGTTCGTAGAAGATCCTGTTCATGTTCCTATCTCCTTTTAAAGTAAATTAGATTATCGTTTCGGCAAACGCCGGGGAAAGCAGCTTGTGGGTGGGCCGCCGTGGGCGGCGGCCCGTACGGCCTCTAACGCAGCCGCACGAATAATGCCGTAGGGGCCGCCGCCCACGGCGGCCCGTTTGAGGGCCTCAGTTGATATCCGGCTGCTCCAGAATGGACCCGCCGCCCTTTTGGAGGGCCACGATGCCGGTGCGGCAAAGCTCGATGATGCCGAGAGGCTTGATCATCTCAATGAGGGCGTCTATTTTATCCGGGGTGCCGGTGACCTCGATGCAGAGGGCGTCCACGGAGTAGTTGATGATCTTGGCCTTGAAGATATCGAGGGCGGCCAGGACCCGCTGGTGCTTATCCGGGTCGTTTTTGATCTTCACCAGCACCAGCTCCCGCTCGATGGCGTCTACCTCCTCTAAAAGCTCCACCTTCTTGACGTTGAAGAGCTTGCGGAGCTGGTTGAGCATCTGCGCCCGGGCGTAGCCGTCGCCGGACATGGTGATGGTGATGCGGGAATACTCCGGGGATTCTGTGACGCCCACGGTGAGGGAGTCGATGTTGAAGCCGCGCCGGGTGAACATGCTGGTGACGCGGGTGAGGACGCCGAACTTGTTTTCCACGTAGACGGCGATGACAAATTTGTTTCCCGTTGTGTCCGCCACGGTTCACACCTCCTTCTTCACGGTGATGATGTCGTCGATGGCCCCGCCGGGGGGCAGCATTGGGAGGACGAATTCGTCCTTGTCGATGAGGCAGTCGATGACGGTGACCTCGTCGGAGGCCATGGCCTTCTCAAAGGCCGCCTCGAATTCCTCCGGCGTCTCCGCCCGGACGCCCACGGCCCCGAAGGCCTCGGCCAGCTTCACAAAGTCGGTCCGGCGCACGTCCAGGTTGGTGTCGGCGTAGTGGTGGTCAAAGAAGAGCGTCTGCCACTGGCGGACCATGCCCAGGGTCTTGTTGTCGATGAGGACGATGGTGACGGGGACGTGGTAGGTGACGGCGGTGGCAAGCTCGTTGAGGTTCATGCCGAAGCTCCCGTCGCCGGTGACGAGGACGGTGTGCTCCCCGGTGCCCACCGCCGCGCCGATGGCAGCGCCCAGGCCGAAGCCCATGGTCCCGAGCCCGCCGGAGGACACCATCTTCCGGGGCTTCTGGAAGCGGATATACTGGGCGGCCCACATCTGGTGCTGGCCCACGTCCGTGGCCACGGGGGTGTAGGCGGTCTTATACTTGTTGATGGTCTCCATGACCTTCAGGGGCGTCAAAACCCCCGGCGGGTCCATAAGGAAGCCGGCCTCCTTGTCCCGCAGGTCCTCGATGTGGTCCATCCAGTCCATGTGGTTGGCCTCGTGGACGGAGTCGATGAGCTTCCGGAGGGCCACGGCGATGTCGCCGGTGATGCCCACGTTGGCGGTGATGTTCTTGCTGATCTCCGCGAAATCCGCGTCGATGTGGATGATCTTGGCGTGCTGGGCGAACTTGGCCTTGTTGCCCGTGGCCCGGTCGGAAAAGCGTGTGCCGATGGCGATGATGAGGTCGGCGTCGTTGGAGGCCACGGAGGAGGCGTAGTGCCCGTGCATCCCCTGCATCCCCAGAAAGCGGGGGTGGTCCGTGGGGATGCCGGAAAGGCCCATGAGGGAACAGCCGATGACCGCGTCGATCTTGTCCGCCAGCTCCAGCACCAGCTCCTCGGTCTGAGAGCCTATCACGCCGCCGCCGATGTGGATGAAGGGGCGGGACTTGGAGTCGATGAGCGCGGCGGCCTGGGCGATCCTCGCGTCGCTGGGGGTGTGCTGGGGGAAGGGCGGGTCGATGGGCCTCGGCTCATACTCCCCCACGGAGGTCTGGATGTCCTTGGGGATGTCGATGAGCACCGGGCCGGGGCGGCCGGATTTGGCGATTCGGAACGCCTCGCGGATCTTGTCCGCCAGCTTGTTCACGTCGTGGATGAAGTAGTTGTGCTTGGTGATGGGCAGGGTGATGCCGGTGATGTCGATCTCCTGGAAGGAGTCCCGGCCGATGAGGTCCTGGGGCACGTTGCCGGTGATGGCCACCATGGGGACGCTGTCCAGCATGGCCGTGGCGATGCCGGTGACCAGGTTCGTGGCGCCGGGGCCGGAGGTGGCGATGACCACGCCCACCTTCCCGGTGGCACGGGAGTAGCCGTCGGCGGCGTGGGACGCGCCCTGCTCGTGGGCGGTGAGGATATGGTGAAGCCTGTCGCCGGCTTCATAAATGGCGTCATAGAGGTTGAGGACCTGCCCGCCGGGGTAACCGAACACGTCGGTGACGCCCAGCTCGATGAGGGTCTCCACCACAATCTGCGCTCCTGTAAGTTTCATGTCATTCTCCTAACCTCTGGATTATTGCGAATATTCGCTGTCTGAGTCTGTTGTTTATTGTCTATATACCGTGTGAATAAGGCGGTCCCGGCCCATCTCCACAACAAAGTCGCCGGTCAGGAGCTTCTTCTCCGTTCCGTCATAATAGGACACGAAGGAATTCGAAATGGCGTACCTCCCGTCCCATCGGGCGTCCCAGATGTTCAGACTGCAAAGACGGTACTCGCCCCGCAGGACCACCTGGTTTTTGGATAACGCGCCTTGAATGATCCCCCTTGTGTTGTCGAGAAAATCCCCTATACACCTCTCCGCTTTGGGGACGATGGGGCAAACGCGGTTCGAGGGCGGGACGTCCTCAATGACCGCTTGGGCAAAGGTCTCAGGTCCGAAGCCGGTGAAGTCAAAGGCGGAGCATGCTTTGATACAGTCGAGAAACGCCGCTCCCACATAATAGGAGACCACCCGTATGGGCGTATAGGCGTCGGGGTCGAGGATACGGGCGATGGCGCTTCGCCACCTGGCCGCGCCCTTCTCCGGGGTGAGCTGCGTCAGGGCGCTTAATTCAACATAGTTGGCGCTCCCCTCGATCTGCTCGATCCTCGACTCGTAGTCGTACTCCCGTGGAAAAAGCTCGGCCCATTTTTTCCGCAGAGCAAGAAGCTCCGGAAAAGCCGAGACGTTCTTTTTGACGAGGATATCCTCCATCACCGCCGCTTCGGCCAGCTTACGGGAGATGTTTTCCGCCGAGTATTTATAATTGAAAAGCGCGTCCATCTCGTTCGCCCAACGGCTCTCGCCCCGGGTCTCCTGGAAAGCGTGGAACATCTCATGGACCAGGGACGCCGTAAGTTCGTCCAAGTCCCGCGGTTCCTCCGTGAGCTTCCATATGGCGATCTGCTCGCCGTCATACTCGATAGAGGTGTTCGCGGCAAAGCTCGCGGTCTTGTCAACATACCGGCCGCCGAAATAACACTTCGCGTCGTTATAGAGCGCGAACCTGAAGGGAGAAAACCCCTTCCACAGGGCGGGAAAATCCACCCTGTCGAGCCGCTTTTCCACCTCTTGATAAACATCGTGCAATGTCACGATCATTTTCACCCCAGTCTGTGGATCGCCGCGGATAACGGGATCGGCGGGAGGCGTTATTTCTTCTCCAGAAGCCGGTTCACGGCGGAGACCAGGGCTTTGATGGAGCTGACGATGATATCGCGGCTGATGCCCGCGCCCCAGATGAGCTCGCCGCCGGGGGTCCTGAGCCCCACGTAGCTGGCGGCCTTGGAGGTGGAGCCCTCCTCCAGCGCGTGCTGGGAATAGATATCCAGGGTGTAGGGAAGGCCGGTGACCAGCTTCACGGCGTTGGAGACGGCGTCGAGGCGGCCGTTGCCGAAGGCGGTGACCTTCTGCTTCACGCCCTTGTAGAGGACGGTGACGGTGGCGGTGATGCCGTCGGGCTCCTGGACGTAGTGGGCCTCCGGCACGTTCATCACGGTCTTGCGGTTGCAGTAGTGCTCGTTGAAGTAGTCGTAGACCTCCTGGGGCTGGAGCTCCCGGTGCTCCCGGTCGGAGATGCCCTTGATGAAGTAGCCGAAATCCTCCCGCATCTTGGGGGGCATGGCGATGTTGAACTGCGTCTCCATGATGTACCCGATGCCGCCCTTGCCGGACTGGGAGTTGATGCGGATGACGTCCGCCTCGTAGACTCGCCCCAGGTCCGTGGGGTCGATGGGCAGATAGGGAACGGTCCAGGGCTCTGTGGGGTGGTCCTCCCGCCAGCGCATCCCCTTGGCGATGGCGTCCTGATGGGACCCGGAGAAGGCGGCGAAGACCAGCGCCCCGGAGTAGGGCTGCCGCTCATAGACGCGCATACGCGTCACCCGCTCGTAGACACGGGTGATGGCGGGCAGGTCGTGGAAGTCGAGCTTGGGGTCCACGCCCTGGGAGTACATATTGAGGGCTAACGTGATGATGTCCACGTTCCCGGTGCGCTCGCCGTTGCCGAAAAGGGTGCCCTCCACGCGCTGGGCGCCGGCCAGTAAGCCCATCTCCGTGTCCGCGATGGCGCAACCCCGGTCGTTGTGGGGGTGGAGGGAGACGATGACGCCGTCCCGGTATTTGAGGTTCTTGCACATATACTCGATCTGCTGGGCGTAGACGTGGGGCATGGAGTGGCTGACGGTGACAGGCAGGTTGTAAATGACCTTCCGCTCCGGGGTGGGCTTCCAGACCTCGCTCACCGCGTCGCAGATCTCCAGGGCGAACTCCGGCTCCGTGCCGGTGAAGCTCTCCGGGGAATACTCGAAGCGGAAGCTCCCCGGCGTTTTGGCGGCGTACTCGTTGAAGAGCTTCGCCCCGGAGACGGCGATGTCGATGATCTCCTGCTTGGATTTTTTGAACACCTGTTGGCGCTGGGCCACGGAGGTGGAATTGTAGAGGTGGACGATGGCGTTCTTGCAGCCGGAAACGGCCTCGAAGGTCTTTTTGATGATATGCTCCCTCGACTGGGTCAGCACCTGGATGGCCACGTCGTCGGGGATCATGTCCCGCTCGATGAGCGTCCGGCAGAACTCGTACTCCGTCTCGCTGGCCGCCGGGAATCCCACCTCGATCTCCTTGAAGCCGATCTTGACCAGGAGCTCAAAAAACTCCAGCTTCTCCTCCAGGCTCATGGGGATGATGAGGGCCTGGTTGCCGTCCCGCAGGTCCACGCTGCACCAGGTGGGCGCTTCCTCCACGCGGTCCTTTTTCGCCCAGTCGAAATAGTCGCCCTGGGGGAGAAAATACTGTCTTGTGTACTTTTCGAAGCCTTCCATACTTGTTCCTTTCCGGGTGATTTTGGGTACAAAAAAAGTCTCGTTTACCCAAAATACTCTGAAATATTTTTGGATAAAGAGACGAAAGAAATCTTCCGCGGTACCACTCTTCTTGGCGATGCTCGCCCGCTCAACCCGCGTCCGTCAACGCGGCCTCTCTGTAACGGGAGAACCCGGCTGTACCTACTGGCGCTGCCTTGCGCGTTCAGCTCGCGGCTCAGGGAGGAGTAGACAGTCCGCCCCGCGCCGCCTCGCACCACCCGGCGGCTCTCTGAAGCATCACGAACGTCCTTGTTCCCATCTTAGCCTTTTTTGATTTGCAAACATCATACAACACACTTTCGGCACTGTCAAGTGGAAGTTTTTCGATTTTACACTTTAAATAATCCAACCGTTTTTCCTGCGCCTTTTGTTGGGCAAAGTGCAAACAGGGCCGCGGGATACGCTTTATCTCCGTACCCCGCGGCCGCGTTGGTCATTTGTCGTCGCTGTCGTTTACGCGAAATTTCTTCAGCTCGTCGCGAAGCTTGATGATGTCCGCGTCCGACATGGACGCGGCGTCCTTGCTCCTCGCCGGCTCCGGCGCTCCCGCGCCCGGCGTGAACGCGGCGCTCTGGCTCCTCGTCCGCTCCGGCGCTGCCGCGCCCGCCAAAAAGCAGGAGGCTAACGCCATGACCGCGGCGAGGATGAACGCGACCAGCGACAGCGTCCAGCCGATATCCGTGGTCCCGAGCCCCAGGGTGACGGTGTCAAATTCGTCCTTCGTGAAGAGAAGGCAGACGACCCCCGCCACGTTCGCGAGGACGCCGATCATGCCCTTGCCGGCGATCAGGCCGACGATCCCCGCCACGACGGCGCCGCCCAGCCATACGCCGAACATGAGGCTGTCCGTGTCCAGGTCGTCCATCACATCGGAGGCGTTGAGGATGCACTTGTAGCCGGAGATGCTCTCCGACTCATCGACTCCTAAGAAGCCGATCTCGAGGCTTATTTTCAGCGTCGGGAGGAATAAGCAAAGGAGCGCGGCAAGCGCCAGGACGCGCGTCCACATCGCCGCCTTTTCACGTGTCAATGTCATTTTCAGGTTCCTCTTTTCTATCATGTATGATCATGTATAATGATTTGCAGGGCCGCTCACTGTTTCACGTTACCGTCGGCGCCGGACTGCTTCGGTTCGCCGTCGGGCGGCGCCGGGACGGCCGGGGTGTACGGGGCTTCCCTCCTTCTCCTCTGCTCCTCCGCTTCCTTGAGCGTCAAAAGGTAGGCGGTAAGGACCAGGACCGATGCGAGCACATATGCGATCAGCATCAACGTCCAGCCGATCTTAACGGCTCCGTCATCGTACAGATCGAGGAAGCTTTTCCTCGAAAGATAAAGGCAGACGGCGCCCGCCACATCCGCCAGGGCGCTGAACAGGTCCCCGTTTATGACCCTGGTGCTCACCGCGCCGGCGATACCCGCCACGACAGCGCCGACCAGCCAATAAGCAAAAACCTTCTCCTCCGCGCTTACGTCCTCAAAACCGGGGATCAGCTCCCCAAGAAACAGAAAGCCCGGAAGGCTTACGTCCTCCAGCCTGTAGAAGGGGAGAAAAAAGCAAAGGATCCCGATGCACCCGGCGGCGACAGCCCATTTCTCCATTTTTGAGCTTGTCAGTTTGACCATTGGCGATTCCTCCTTTCTAATATGGTTTCTTTTCCCCCGCTCCGACGCAGTCCGAACAGAAAGCCAAATGAAGCGGAGGTCAATATAAATATTATATTTGGTATTACCAAATTTGTAAAGCACTTTTTTTCTTATACTTAAAGAAAAGAGGTGCTTTATGAAGACCAGGAAGCTTGAATTGGGCAATCGGAATCTCGTAGGCGCCCGTGTGACGCAGGCGCGGCTGCGGCTGGGGATGAAGCAGATCGAGCTGCTGGCCCGTCTGCAGACCTCCGGCGTGGATATCAGCATCCCGGCCCTGTCCCTGCTGGAGGGACAAAAGCGGCCGGTAACGGATTTTGAGCTGTGCGCTTTGGCCGACGTCCTGCACGTCTCCGTAGACTGGCTTTTAGGGCGGGAAAAATAGCCCCGAAGGGGGCTTTGCCGGGCGCGGTTTATCGGGGCCGCTCTTGTCGTCCCACCTTCGCTTCCCCCCTGCCCCCCTCCTACGAGGAGGGGGCGAAAAAGGTTGCGGCTTCGCCGCAGTTTTGATTAATCCGCTGCGGCGGGGACGACCCTTCCGCCTCGCTTCGCTCGGCACCTCCCCCAGGGGGGGAGGTTAACGGGCGGGTTCGTGACGGGACGGTTCCGGCAAAGCGCACCCGCCCCCGACACGGTTGCCCCTCCCTTTGGGAGGGGGCAGGGGGTGGGTCCGATGATTTGAGCGGTCTGATAGGCGCCCCCACCCTACCCATCGCTTCGCTCGGGCACCCCTCCCGGAGGGAGGGGCTTTAAAAGGTTTGCGCCGCTTTGCGGCGCATTTTTTATAAGGGCGACGCGAAGCGCCGCAACCTTTTTAAACCTCCCCCTTGGTAACCACTGATTAACTCACCTCAGAAATGGAAAAAGGCGAGGATCAGCGGATCGCGAAGGGCGATTTTCCTCTATTTCTCCTTTATTATCCCTCAAATGGAGGGGGAATTCCCGGATTTGGGCGCACTACGCCCTTGTTATGCGTAGCTTTTCTTTTTCGCCTCCGCCAGCATATACAGATTCGCGCCCGCCAGGACCAAATTGGCGTAGCACGCATTCTTATGGATCCCCTTGTAATGGACCTTGCGCCACTTGAATATGTCCTTTATCACA
>CANQSD010000036.1 GCA_947626385.1 uncultured Oscillospiraceae bacterium
GATGCAGATATAGTTCATCGGTAGAACGACGGCTTCCCAAGCCGTAGAGGTGGGTTCGATTCCCATTATCTGCTCCATCGCCCCCGGCGCGTCAGCGCCGGGGGCTTTTTGTTTCCCGAAATAATTTTAGAATACTTAAAAAATAATGCTTGACATTTGCTTATATTTGTGCTATACTATGCTTATCCTACAATAAACAGAAGGGGTGTTGACCGTGGCGGAGAAGAAAGCGCCGGGGGTGCTCATTTATTTTGATATGGTAGGGTGCCTGGAGCTCCTGACGGACGAGCAGTGCGGGGCGCTGATGAAAGGGATGCTGCGCTACGCCATGACCGGCGCGGAGCCGGAGCTGGAGGGCTCGGCCCTCGCCATGGCCTGGTGCATCCTGAAGCCCCGCGTGGACGCCGACCGCGCGGCCTACCAGCGCAAGGTGGAGAAGGCCCAGGCCGCGGCTCTCGCCCGCTGGAACGCCCGGGAGGAGCTTCCAACGGATGCGGACGCATCGCCAGGCATCGCCACGTATCCGGACGAAATGCCTGAGATGCCAACTACAACTACAACTTCAACCTCAACTCCAACTACAACAACAAAAACAACTCCATCACAAGATGCTTTTTCAAATCCCGCGCGTGAGGAGAACGGGACCGTGGAAAAAACCGGGGGACAAAAAAATTTTGAGGAGAAGGATGTTATTATTTTTGATCCTCCGACCTTGGAGGAGGTGGAGGCGTACGTCAAGGAGCGCCAAAGCCCGGTGGACCCCAAAGTGTTCGTGGACTTCTACGCCAGCAAGGGCTGGCGGGTAGGGAGCACGCCCATGGTCGACTGGCGCGCGGCCCTTCGCGGCGCGGAATCCTGGTCCCGCTGGAAGAAACAGCCAACGCCCTCCCCCTTCCGCCCCTCCAACGCCCCGCCGTCCCTCAATTTCCCGCCCATCACCGAGTCCGACATCGCCCGCACACGCGCCGCGATAGAGAGGATGAGGGGGGGAGGCGTAAGGGGCAGGGGGTGGGTCCGATTATTTGAGCAGTCTGATAGACGTCCCCACCCTGCCCATCGCTTCGCTCGGGCACCCCTCCCGGAGGGAGGGGCTTTGGCGGGTGCGTTCATCGGAACCTTTCTGTCATCCCACCTTCGCTTCCCCCCTGCCCCCTCCTACGAGGAGGGGGCAAAAAAGGTTGCGGCTTCGCCGCGGTTTTGATTTGTCCGCGCGGCGGGGACGGGGGCTCGAATCCCCCTTGCCCCCTTTGCCCCAAAGGGGGTCCAAAAGGAGCGGCTTCGCCGCAATTGAATATAAACGCGCCGCTTGCGGCGCAACCATATTCCCCCGACCCCTTTTTCGGAAAAAGGGGTGCCGCCGCGGCGGCGGGGTATTCGAGCCCGTTGGGCGTAACTGGGGCTTCCGATAATCGGAGTGTAGCACCACCCCGGCCTTGCTGCGCTCGGCCACCCCTCCGTAGGAGGGGCAACCCTTCCGCCTCGCTACGCTCGGCACCTCCCCCACGGGGGAGGTTATTAAGCTCCCCCGTGGGGGAGCTGGCACGGCCAAAGGCCGTGACTGAGGGGTTTGCCCCTCCAACGGAGGGGACAGCCGCGAAGCGGCAGGGGTGGTGACGCGGCGGCGGACCCTTCCGGCGCTGCGCGCCACCTCCCCCAAGGGGGAGGTTTTGGGCGCAAAAAAACACCGCCTCACATGAGACGGTGTTGCTGGAGCGGCCTACGAGGCTCGAACTCGCTACCTCCACCTTGGCAAGGTGGCGCTCTACCAGATGAGCTAAGGCCGCGGCGCGGAACGTGATTGATTATACACGCTCCGGCGCGGTTTGTCAAGGGTAAACTTGAAATTTTTTCACTGGCCGAGGAGGGTCAGCTGCTCCTCGCCCCGGTCCTCCTCCTTGAGGAGCGCGCCGGCGGCGGGGATGGAGCGGACGCGGTAGCGGGCGGGGTTCTTGATGGGCGTGTCCGTAAGGCGGGCGAGGGCGGTGACGGTCCGGTTCTTTTTGAGGGTCACCACCGCCACACCCTGGGTATTTTTGGTGGGCTTGGGGGTCAGGAGGGCGGTGGAGAAGACGACGCACCGGCCGTCGGAGGTCATGGCCGCGGCCTCGAAGTCCTCGTCGGCGGGCAGGAAGCCCACCAGGGGGCTCTTGTCGGAGTAGGCGCCGGTGAGCTTTTTCCGGTTGGTCTTCGTCTCGAAGCCGGCAAGGGAGATCCGGGCGGCCTTGCCGTTTTCGAACATCAAAAGGATGCTCCCGGAGTAGTCGCCGGGGTCGGCGATGTACAAGGCGTTCTCCCCCTCGTCCATTTTCAGCTGTGTGGGCAGGTACGCGCCCAGGGCGGAGGCCTTGGCGTCGGGGATGTCGGAAAGGCGGGTCTTGTAGCACTGATACCGGTCGGTGAAGACCAGTAGCTCCGATGAATTTTTCGCCTCGAAGGTGGTGAGGAGGCTGTCGCCCTCCTTGAATTTCTGCTCGCCGGACATCCGCAGGGACTGGGGCGTGATCTTCTTGAGATACCCGCCCCGGGAGAAGAAGACGGTGACGGGGTAGTCCTCCGCCTCCGGCTCCTCCACGCTTTCCACGATCTCGTGGGGGTAGACGATGCCGGTGCGCCGGGGCTCGGCGTACTTTTTGATGACGTTCTCCAGCTCCTGGCGGATGATGGTCCGCACCCGGCGGCGGTTTTTCAGGATGTCCTCCAGGTCCGCGATCTCGCTCTCCAGCTTGTCGATGTCCTCCAGGCGCTTGAGGATGTACTCCTTGTTGATGTTGCGAAGCTTAATCTCCGCCACGAACTCGGCCTGCGTCTCGTCGATGCCGAAGCCGATCATCAGGTTCGGCACCACCTCCCGCTCCTCCTCGGTCTCGCGGATGATCCTGATGGCCTTGTCGATGTCCAGCAGGATCTTCCCCAGGCCCTTGAGAAGGTGGAGCCGGTCCTTTTTCTTGGAAAGATCGGCGAAGACCCGGCGGCGGACGGAGTCCTCCCGCCAGGCGGTCCACTCGGCCAGGATCTCCCGGATGCCCATGACGCGGGGCGTGCCGGCGATGAGGATGTTGAAGTTGCAGGCGAAGGCGTCCTGCAGGGGCGTGAGCTTGAACATCTTGGCCATGAGCTTTTCCGGGTCCACCCCGCGCTTGAGGTCGATGGTGAGCTTGAGGCCGGAGAGGTCCGTTTCGTCCCGCATATCGCTGATCTCCCGGAGCTTGCCGGTCTTGACCAGGTCCTCCACCTTGTCCATGATGGCCTCGGCGGTGGTGGTGTAGGGGATCTCGTAGACCTCGATGAGGTTCTCCTTCTTGTCAAACCGCCACCGGGCCCGGAGCTTCACGCTGCCCTTGCCCGTCTCGTAGACCTCCCGTATAGCGTCCGATTCGTAGATGACCTCCCCGCCGGTGGTGAAATCCGGCGCGCGCAGGACGGAGTAGAGGTCGAAGTCGGGGTCCGCGAGATATTCGATCTCCGCGCGGCAGACCTCCTCCAGGTTGAAGGAGCAAATGTTGGAGGCCATGCCCACGGCGATGCCCGTGTTGGCGGACACCAGCACGTTGGGGAAGGTGGTGGGCAGGAGGGTGGGCTCCAGCATAGTGGAGTCGTAGTTGTCCACAAAGTCCACGGTGTCGGAGTCGATGTCCCGGAAAAGCTCGGCGCAGACGGGGGCAAGCTTGGCCTCCGTGTACCGGGAGGCGGCGTAGCTCAAATCCCGGGAGTAGACCTTGCCGAAGTTGCCCTTGGAGTCCACAAAGGGCGTCAGCAGCGCCTCGTAGCCCTTTGATAAGCGGACCATCGTCTCATAGATAGCCGCGTCCCCGTGGGGGTTGAGGCGCATGGTCTGCCCCACGATGTTGGCCGACTTCGTCCGCCCGCCGGTGAGGAGGCCCATCTTGTACATGGTGTAGAGGAGCTTCCGATGCGCCGGCTTGAACCCGTCGATCTCCGGGATCGCCCGTGAGACGATGACGGACATGGCGTAGGGCATGAAGTTGACCTCCAGCGTGTCCGTGATCTCCTGGTCCAGCACCTGGGCGTGGAGGCCGAGCACATTGGGGGAGGTGGTTTTTTTCGCGGGTTCGGTGGGTTGTTTTTTCTTAGGCATGGGTATCGTGTCCTTTGTGTTGGATTAGAGGGCAAATGCGGCGAAGCCGCAACCTTCTTAGCCTCCCCTTTAGGGGAGGTGCCGCGAAGCGGCAGAAGGGTTGCCTTCCCCGCAGGGGAAGGCGTCGCCGGAGGCGACAGATGTGTGTGCGGTCGGATTGCGGCACCACCCCGGCGCTTCGCGCCACCCCTCCATAGGAGGGGCAAAACCCTTCCGCCTCGCTGCGCTCGGCACCTCCCCCAGGGGGGGTATTAAGCTCCCCCCTGGGGGAGCTGGCACGGCCGAAGGCCGTGACTGAGGGGTTGCCCCTCCCAGGTCGGGGACAGCCGCGCAGCGGCAGGGGTGGTTCGTGCGGCGGCGGGGGTGGGCGGGTGGGAATCAAAGAATGCGGCGAAGCCGCAAACCTTTTCCCGCCGCGGCTTTTTCGGGACCGGTTACTCCCGCATTTTCGTCTCCCCCATCCCCGTCGGCGTGGCGGCCAGGCCTCCTTCGCCTGTTTCCCTCAGCGTTCGGTCCATTTTCTCGCCTATCTCCCGCATGGCGTCGAAGACCTCGTCGGCGGGGATGCGGGATCGGATGCCGGCGAGGGCGAGGTCGGCGGAGGTGAGGGCGGTGAGGGCGCCGGTGACGTTGCGCTTGACGCAGGGGACCTCCACAAGGCCCCCTACCGGGTCGCAGACCAGGCCCAGGAGGGACTTGAGAGCCAGGGCGGCGGCGTTGGACATCTGCTCCCCCGTGCCGCCCAGGAGATGCGCCAGCGCGGCGGCGGCCATGGAGGCGGCGGAGCCGATCTCCGCCTGACAGCCGCACTCGGCCCCGGAGATGCTGGCCCTTTGGGCGATGACGGAGCCCACGCCGGCGGCCACGTAGAGGGCCTCCACCACCCGGTCGTCGGGGATCTCCCGCTCTTCGGCGACGGTCAAAAGCACCGCCGGGAGGACGCCGCAGGCCCCGGCGGTGGGGGCGGCGACGATGCGCTTCATGCAGGCGTTGCACTCGCCCATCCGGAGCGCCGCGGCGGCCACGCGGGACACCAGCGGGCCCAGGATGGACTTTCCGGAGGCGATACGGTCCTCCATCAGCCCCGCGTCCCCGCCGGAAAGGCCGCTGAGGGAGCGCTGGCGGCGGTCGTAGCCCCGGTCTGTCTCCCGCATGACGGAGAGCAGGTTTTTCATGGTCTCCCAGGAGCTTTCCGGCGTCACGTCCTGTTCGGCGCAGTCGGAAAGCTGGACGGTTTTCCAGACCGGCGTGCCGTTTTTTTCGGAAAGCGCCAGGAGCTCGGCCATGGACGAATAGGTACTCATTTGGACTCCTCCCCCGGATTCAGTCTCGTGACCTTGTGGATGCCCTCGATGGCGGTGATGGCCGTTTTCACCCGGTAGGGGATGCGCTGGTCGCACTCGATGACCATGAGGGCGCGGCCGCCCCGGGCATTGCGCTCCACCTGGAGCTTGGACATATTGATGCCCTGGGCGGCGATGACGCCGGTGACACGGCTGACGTAGCCGGGCATATCGTCGCTGCGGACGATGAGGGTGGGCACCTCTCCGGAGAAGGACGCCGGCAGGCCGTCCACCTCAAAGACCCGGATGCGCCCGCCGCCGGGGGACGACGCCCCCACCTCCACCTGCTCGCCCCGGTCGTTGACGGCGGTGATGAGGGCGGAATTGGGGTGGGCGTCCCGGAGGGTCACCGTGCCGAACTCAAAGGCAAGGCCCCGCTCCTTCGCGATCTCGAAGCTTCTGGGGATGCGCTCGTCGTCGGGGTCGAAGCCCATGAGCCCCGCCACCAGCGCCCGCGGCGTGCCGTGGCCCGCCCCCGTGGAGGCGAAGGACCCGGCCAGCAAAATTTTCGCCCGCACCGGCTCCCCGCCCACCAGACGACGGACGATCTGCCCCATCCGCACCGCCCCGGCGGTGTGCGAGCTGGACGGCCCCACCATCACGGGGCCAAGGATGTCGAAAATGGACATACGCGCTCCCCCTCTCAGCGGTTTTCAGGAAATGTCGGCTAATTCCAGATACTTATACCCGTCCGTGGCGATGTGGTCCTTGCGGGCCTGGATGTTGTCGCCTAAAAGCATATCGAAGACCCGCGCCGTCTCCTCGGCGTCGGTGGGGAGGACCTTGATGAGGCGGCGGGTCGCCGGGTTCATGGTGGTCATCCACATCATCTCCGGGTCGTTCTCGCCAAGGCCCTTGGAGCGGGCGACGGTGTATTTTTTGCCCTCCAGCTTCTGGAGGATGTCGGCCTTCTCCTTTTCCGTGTAGGCAAACCAGGTCTTGTCGCCGGAATTGATCTCATAAAGGGGCGACTCGGCAATGAAAACGCGCCCCTCGTCGATGAGGGCGGGCATAAGGCGGTAGATCATGGTGAGGATCAGCGTCCTGATCTGATACCCGTCGTAGTCGGCGTCGGTGCAGATGATGACCTTGCTCCACCGGAGGGCGTCCAGGTCGAAGGCGGTGAGGTCGCTTTTGAGCTTCACGGGCACGGAGACGCCGCAGCCCAGGACCTTCACAAGGTCGGTGATGATGTCGCTTTTAAAAATGCGGGCGTAGTCGGCCTTGAGGCAGTTGAGGATCTTCCCCCGCACGGGCATGACGCCCTGGAATTCCGCGTCGCGGGAAAGCTTCACGCTGCCCAGGGCCGAATCGCCCTCCACGATGTAGAGCTCCGTCTTCGTGGCGTCGTGGGAGCGGCAGGGGACGAATTTCTGGACACGGTTGGCGATGTCCAGATTGCCGGAGAGCTTCTTCTTGATGGTGACGCGGGCCCGCTCGGCCTGCTCACGGCTTCGTTTGTTCACCAAAATCTGGTCGCAGACCCGGTCGGCCTCGGCCTTGTGCTCGATGAAGTAGATCTCCAGCTGGGAGCGGAAGAACTCCGTCATGGCCGTCTGGATGAACTTGTTGGTGATGGCCTTCTTGGTCTGGTTTTCGTAGCTGGTCTGGGTGGAGAAGCAGTTGGTGACGAGGATGAGGCAGTCGGCGATGTCCTGGAACCCGATCTTGGATTCGTTTTTCTGGTACTTGTTGGTCTGCCGGAGATACGCGTCCACGGCGGAGACGAAGGCGCTTTTGGCGGCCTTGTCCGGCGCGCCGCCGTGCTCCAGCCAGCTTGAGTTGTGGTAGTATTCGATGACCTGGACGGCGTTGGAGAAGCAGAAGGCGGCGGAGAGCTTCACCTTGTATTCCGGCTTGTCCTCCCGGTCCCGGCCGCGGCGCTCACCCTCGATGAAGTAGGGCGCGGTGATGGGGTTCTCGCCGGCAAGCTCAGTGACGTAGTCGAGGATGCCGTGCTCGTAGCAGTATTCCGTCTCCTCAAATTTGCTCCCCGTCTGGAAGCGGAAGACGAACTTGACGCCGGGGTTGACCACGGACTGCTTTTTGAGGACGTCCTCGAAGTATTCCCGTGGGATGTTGGTGTCGGTGAACACCTCCCGGTCGGGCCGCCAGCGCATGAGGGACCCGGTGCGCCGGCCGTTGTAGGGCTCGCTCACAAGGCCGCCCACGTTCTCGCCCTTTTCAAAGTGGAGGCTGTACTTTTTCCCGTCCCGCCAGACGGTGACGTCCATGTACTCCGAGGAATACTGGGTGGCGCAGGTGCCGAGACCGTTGAGGCCTAAGGAGTATTCGTAGTCCCCGCCGTTGTCGTTTTTATATTTCCCGCCGGCGTAAAGCTCGCAGAAGACCAGCTCCCAGTTGTAGCGCTCCTCCTTGGGGTTCCAGTCCACGGGGCACCCGCGCCCGAAGTCCTCCACCTCGATGGAGCCGTCGGCGCAGCGGGTCAGAATGATCCGGTCCCCGTGGCCCTCCCTGGCCTCGTCGATGGAGTTGGAGAGGATCTCGAACACCGAGTGCTCGCACCCCTCCAGCCCGTCGGACCCGAAGATGACCCCTGGCCGCTTGCGCACCCGGTCCGCGCCCTTGAGCTGGCTGATGCTGTCGTTTCCGTATTCCGCCTTGGCGTTCTTTCTCATGGTATCACCCGAAAAACAAGATATTGTGTCGATTTTCCGATTTTGGCAATTTATTATACCACATATCTTCAAATAAATCAAGCGCTCCCGCACATAATACCCTCAGACGCGCGGGGCGCTTTCCATCAGACCGGTGTCCGAAAAGCCGAAAGGGCCTGTACCCTGACCGTAACGCGGACGAAAGGTCAAAAGCGATCCCAAAAGGAGTTCAAAGCCTTGTTCTGGTGACAAGGTGCATCTCCCGCAAAGCGCGTCTTGAAAAAACGGAGGGCACGAATGTGTCCTCCGTTGCAGATTTTGCGCGGCGTTGCCGCAACCTCTTTTGCCCCTCCCTTGGGGATGGGGCAGGGGGTGGGTGCGGGTCATCGATACCGCCCTGTCGTCCCACCTTCGCTTCCCCCCTGCCCCCCTCCTGCGAGGAGGGGGCTTAAAAAGGTTGCGGCTTCGCCGCAGATTTGGATTTGCCCGCCGCGGCGGGGTATTCGAGCCCGTGGAGCGTAACGGACGCTTCCGATAAACAGATTGTAGCACCACCCCGACCTAGGAGAGGCAAGAAAGGTGCGTTATCGGAACGGTTCCGCCAAATCGCACCCGCCCCCGTCTCGGAGCCCCCTCCTCGTAGGAGGGGGGCAGGGGGGAAGCGAGCGTTGGATGTCGGAACGGTCCCGATAAATCGCGGCGGCCGCCGTTACGCCTCCCGCACCGCGGCCTTCATTTCCTTTACATACGCCCCCACAACTGCCGGCGCTTCCTTGCCGTACTGGGCCAGGAGCTTGACGATAGCTGATCCCACGATGGCGCCGTCGGAGAGGGCGGCCATTTTCCGGGCCTGGGCGGGGGTGGAGATGCCGAAGCCGACGGCGACGGGGAGGGGGGTGTTCTCACGGATGACCTTGACGATGGAGGCGAGGTCGGTGTTGATCTCGCTTCTCACGCCGGTGACGCCGAGGCTTGAGACGAGGTAGATGAACCCCTCGGCCTCCCGGGCGATGCGGGCCACGCGGTTTTCGGAGGTGGGGGCGATCATGGAGATGAGGGCCACGCCGTGGCGGCGGCAGACGTCCGCAAACTCGCCCTTCTCCTCGAAGGGCAGGTCCGGGAGGATGAGGCCGTCCACGCCAAGCTCCCCGCAGGCGCCGATGAACCGCTCGGCCCCGTAGGAGAAGATGACGTTGGCGTAGGTCATGAAGACCAGGGGCACCGTCACGTCCCGCCGGAGCTTACGGACGAAGTCGAAGACCTTGTCCGTGGTGACGCCGCCGGTGAGGGCCCGGAGGTTGGCCTCCTGGATGACCGGCCCCTCGGCGGTGGGGTCGGAGAAGGGGATGCCCAGCTCGATGAGGTCCGCGCCGGCCTCCACCATGGCGCGGATGCACGCCGCCGTCGTCTCCAGATCCGGGTCGCCGCAGGTCAGGAAGGGGATGAAGGCTTTTCCGTTGGCAAAAGCGCCGGCGATCTTATTCATGGAGATCCTCCCCTCTATAGCGGGCAATGGCGGCGCAGTCCTTGTCGCCCCGGCCGGAGATGGTGATGACGAGAAGCTTGTCCCGGCCCAAGGTGGGGGCCAGCTTCATGGCGTGGGCCACGGCGTGGGCCGACTCGATGGCGGGGATGATGCCCTCGGTGCGGGCCAGATACTCAAAGGCATTGACGGCCTCGTCGTCGGTGACGGGGACGTACTCCGCCCGGCCCGTGTCGTGCAGCCAGGCGTGCTCCGGGCCCACGCCGGGGTAGTCGAGGCCGGCGGAGATGGAGTAGACCGGGGCGATCTGGCCGAATTCGTCCTGACAGAAGTAGCTCTTCATGCCGTGGAAGATGCCGAGGCGTCCGGTGGCGATGGTGGCCGCCGTCTCGAAGGTATCCACCCCCCGGCCCGCGGCCTCACAGCCGATGAGGCGGACGGAGGGGTCGTTGATGAAGTGGTAGAAGGACCCAATGGCGTTGCTCCCGCCGCCCACGCACGCGAGGACCGCGTCGGGAAGCCTCCCCTCCTTCTCCTGAAGTTGCGCCTTGATCTCCTTGGAGATTACCGCCTGGAAATCCCGGACGATGGTGGGGAACGGGTGGGGGCCCATGACGGACCCCAGGCAGTAGTGGGTGTCGGCGACGCGGCGGGTCCACTCCCGCATGGCCTCGCTGACCGCGTCCTTGAGGGTGGCGGTGCCGGTGGTGACGGGGACGACCTGGGCGCCCAGTAAGCGCATCCGGTAGACGTTCAGCGCCTGGCGCTTTGTGTCCTCCTCGCCCATGAAGACCACGCACTCCATGCCGAAGAGCGCCGCCGCCGTGGCGGTGGCCACGCCGTGCTGGCCCGCGCCGGTCTCGGCGATGAGGCGCGTCTTGCCCATTTTTTTCGCCAGGAGCGCCTGCCCCAGGACGTTGTTGATCTTATGCGCCCCGGTGTGGTTCAGGTCCTCCCGTTTCAAGTAAATTTTCGCCCCGCCCAGGTCCTCCGTCATCTTCTCGGCGAAGTAGAGCCGGGAGGGCCGGCCGGCGTAATCGTTGAGGAGCGCCGTCAGCTCCCGGTTGAATTCCGGGTCGTTTTTGTACCGCTCGTAGGCCTCCTCCATCTCCAAAACGGCGTTCATCAGCGTCTCGGGGATGTACTGCCCGCCGTGGATGCCAAAGCGTCCCGCCATCAAACTCATTCCTTTCGGGCGGCTGTCACCGCCGCCATGATTTTTGTAAGGTCCTTGCGTTTGTCCGTCTCCACGCCGGAGCTCACGTCCACGCCCCAGGGGCGCAGGGCCGCGAGGGCCGCCGGGATCGTCTCCGGCGTCAGGCCGCCGGCGAGGATATAGGGCCGGCGAAAATCCTTCAAAAGCGACCAGTCGAATCGCTCCCCGGTGCCGTATCCGTTGTCCAGGACCACCAGGTCCGCCCCGGAGGCGGCGGCACGCGCCAGGTCCTCGGGCGCGCGGACCTTGAAGGCCTTCCAGACGGCAAGGCCGGGGGCGGCGCGGCGCAGGGCCGCGATGGTTTCCTCGTCCTCGTGCCCGTGGAGCTGGGCGATTTTGATGGTGCCGGAGAAGTAGAGGTCCGCCACCGTGTCCACCGGCGCGTCCACGAAAACCCCCACGGGGGCGATGCTGGGACGGAGCCGCAGCCGGAGCTCGTGGGCCGCGCGGGGGCTGACGCTCCTGTGGCTGGGGGGAAAATCGATGACGAAGCCGGCGAAATCGGGCCGCGCCTCGTTGACATACGCCACGTCCTCCGGCCGGCAGAGGCCGCAAATTTTGATCTTCGTCATCCCGCCGCCTCCCGCATTTGCCGCAAAAGAGCGGCCTTGTCGGGGGCGCGCATCAGCGCCTCGCCCAGGAGCACCGCGTCCGCGCCGATTTTTTTGAGCGACGCCGCGTCCTCCGGCCGCCGGACGCCGCTTTCGGAGACGAAGAGCCGGTCCGGCGGGACGAGGTCCCGGAGCCGCGCGGCGTTCTCCAGGTCCACGGAGAAGTCCCGGAGGTTCCGGTTGTTGACGCCCACGATTTTTGCCCCGGCACTGAGGGCGGAGCGAATTTCCCCCTCGTCGTGGGCCTCCACCAGGGCCGCGAGGCCCAGGGAGGCACTGAGCTCCAGATAAGCTGCCAGCGTCCGAGTGTCCAGCAGGGCGCAGATGAGCAGGACCGCGTTGGCCCCCATGGTCTTCGCCTCATAGAGCTGGTAGGGGTCCACGGTGAAGTCCTTGCGGAGCATGGGAAGGCCGATCTCCCGCCGGATGTCCCGGAAGATCTGGTCAGAGCCCAGGAACCATTTGGGTTCGGTGAGACAGCTCACGGCGTCCGCGCCGGCGGCCTCGTAGGCCCGGGCGATGTCGAGATAGGGAAACACCGGCGCGATGAGCCCCTTGGAGGGGGAGGCGCGCTTGACCTCGCAGATGAAGGAGAGCCCCGGCTTTGAAAGGGCGCGCGCAAAGGCCCCGCCGTCGGCGGGACCGCCCCGCAGGGCCAGCTCCCGCATCACCTCGATGTCACATTCTTCCTTTTTCGCGGCCACGCGCTCCCTGGCGTGGGCGGCGAGCTCGTCGAGAATGCTCATGGTCACGCCCTGTTGGACACTTCGATGAGCGCGTCCAATGTCCTCGCGGCGGCGCCGGAGTCGATGAGTTCCCCGGCCAGCCTCACGCCCTCGGCCCAGGTCTCCGCCTTGCCGCCGATGAGAAGGGCCGCGCCGGCGTTCATGAGCACCGCGTCCCGCTTGGGACCCTTGACGCCGCTAAGGATATCGCGGGTGATCCGGGCGTTCTCCGCCGGCGTGCCGCCCACCAGGTCGGATTTTTGGCACCGGGTGAGGCCGAAGTCCTCGGGCTTCACGGTGTAGGTTTTGAACCAGCCGTCCTTAAATTCGCACACGCTGGTGGGGGCGGACATGGAGATCTCGTCCAGCTTATCCTGCCCGTAGACCACCATGCCCCGCCGGACGCCCAGGGAGATGAGCACCTGGGCCAGGGGCTCCACCAGGTATTCGTCGTAGACGCCGAGAAGCTGCATCTTGGGACTGCCGGGGTTGGTGAGGGGCCCCAGGATGTTGAAGACCGTGCGGAAGCCCAGCTCCTTGCGGATAGCGCCCACGTACTTCATGCTGGCGTGGTACTTCTGGGCGAAGAAGAAGCACATCCCCACCTCCTCCAGAAGCTCCGCGCACTTTTCCGGGCTTTGGTCGATGTTGACGCCCAGCGCCTCCAGGCAGTCGGCGGTGCCGCACTTCGAGGAGGCGGCGCGGTTGCCGTGCTTGGCCACCTTCATCCCCCCGGCGGCGGCCACAAGGGCGCTGGTGGTGGAGATATTGAAGCTGTGGGCCCCGTCGCCGCCGGTGCCGACGATCTCGAAGATGGGCAGGTCGGTCCGGAGCCGCAGGGCGTGGTCGCGCATGGCGGCGGCGCAGCCGGCGATCTCGTCGGTGGTCTCCGCCTTGGCGCTCTTGGTGGACAATGCCGCCAGAAAGGCGGCGTTCTGGGTGGGGGTCGTCTCGCCGCTCATGATCTCGTTCATGACGGCGTAGGCCTCGTCGTAGGTGAGGTCCCCCTTGCTGACGATCTTGGCGATGGCTTCTTTGATCATAAGGCGCGTCTCCTTTTTATGATGATTTTCCCAATTGGATGAAGTTTCTCAGCATAGTCCTCCCGTCCGGGGTGAGGATGGATTCCGGGTGGAACTGGACGCCGAAGAGGGGGTAGTCCCGGTGCCGGACGGCCATGACCTCCCCGTCCTCGGTCCACGCCGTGACCGCAAGGCAGGGCGGGATCGTCGCCGGGTCGGCGGCCAGGGAGTGATACCGGGCCACCGGGGCCGTCTCCGGACACCCGGCAAAGAGCGGGCACGTTAGATCGAAGCGCACCACGGACTGCTTGCCGTGCATGAGCCGCTTGGCGTAGGTGACCGTCGCCCCGAAGGCCGTGCAAATGGCCTGGTGCCCCAGGCAAACGCCCAGCGTGGGGATCTCCCGTCCCAGCACCCGCGCCGCCTCCACGGTGACCCCCGCGTCCTCGGGCCGGCCGGGGCCGGGGGAGAGGATGATGTGGTCCGGCTCCAGCGCCCGGATCTCCTCGACGGTCAGCTCATTGTTGCGGATGACCCGGATATCCGGCTCCAGCTCCCCCACCAGCTGGTAGAGGTTATAGGAAAAGCTGTCGTAATTGTCGATGAGCAGGATCATGCGTCCGCCTCCCCCGCCAGCTCCAGCGCCCGGAGGGACGCCCTGGCCTTATTGAGACACTCCTGAAATTCCTTCTCCGGCACGGAGTCCGCCACGATGCCCGCGCCCGAGCGGACAAAGACCTTCCCGTTTTTCTTATAGGCGATGCGGATGGCGATGCAGGTGTCCATGTTGCCGGTGAAGTCCACGTACCCGATGGCCCCGCCGTAGATGCCCCGCTTGTTGTTCTCAAGCTCCGCGATGAGCTGGCAGGCCCGTATTTTCGGCGCGCCGGAGAGGGTCCCGGCGGGCAGGACCGCCTCGATGGCGTCCAAAGCATCCTTATCCGGGCGAATGAGACCCCGGACGGTGGACCCGATGTGCATCACGTGGGAGTAGCGCTCGATGGAGTGGAGCTTTTCCACCTCCACCGTGCCGAAGCGGCTTATTTTCCCCAAATCGTTGCGCCCCAGGTCCACCAGCATATTGTGCTCCGCAAGCTCCTTCTCATCACGCAAAAGCTCCGCCTCCAGCGCCCGGTCCTCCTCGTCGGTCCGGCCTCTCGGGCGGGTGCCCGCCAGGGGGAAGGTGTGGAGAACGCCGTCCTCCAGCTTCACCAGCGTCTCCGGCGAGGCCCCGGCCACCTCCACGTCCGTGCCGGCGAAGTAGAACATATAGGGCGAGGGGTTGATGGTCCGCAGGACCCGGTAGGTGTTGAGAAGACTCCCCTCAAAGGGGGCGCTGAGGCGGTTCGAGAGGACGATCTGGAAGATGTCCCCCTCCCGGATGTGCTCCTTGGCCCGCTCCACCATTTGGCAAAACCGCTCCCGGTCAAATAGCGCCGTCACGTCCCCCGTAAGCCGCCCCGCGGGCTCCGCGCTCTTGGCCCCGCGGCGCAGAAGCTCCGCAAGCCCCGCAAGCTCCGTTGACGCCTTGTCGTACTCCGCCTCCACGTCGGTGAGGGGCATGTTGACGATGAGGACGATCTTCTGCCGGAGGTGATCGAAGGCCACCACCTTGTCAAAGAGCATCAGGTCCACGTCCTTGAAGCTCTCCGTGTCCTCCACCTCCCGCCGGACGGTGGGCTCGGAGTAGCCCAGGTAGTCGTAACTGAAATACCCCACCAGCCCCCCGGTGAAGGGCGGAAGCCCCGGAAGGCGCGGGCTGCGATAGCGTTTCAAAATGTCCCGCAGGACCCCGGAGGGGTCGTCGGTGCGGAAGACCCGCTCCCCCACCCGCATCTCGCCCCCGGCGCAGACCACCTCCAGCCTGGGGTCGAAGCCCATGAAGGTGTACCGCCCCCACTTTTCGTCCGGGGCGGCGGACTCCAGCATGTAGCAGTGGTCGGAGACGTTCTTCATCACCCGCATGGCCTCGATGGGCGTGGTGAAGTCGGATAAGATCTCCGCGCTCACCGGCACGCAGTCAAATTCCCCCCGCGCCGCCAGGGCGCGGACCTCGTCGAGGGTCGGTCTTACGTTCATCTTTTCCTCCGTTCCGGGCACAAAAATGTCCCTGACAGGTCTTCTGTCAAGGACGAATAAAAGCTTATCCGCGGTGCCACCTTGATTTCACGGGCCAAGCCCGTGCCCTTCGCGGGGATACGTCCATATCCCCCGGCAAGTCACGTCTGCCGAAACGTCGCGGCATACTCGGCCGGCGCCCTCAAGCGTCGCGCCAACCTTTCCCCGCGCCCTCAGCGGCCCATTTGACGGCCTGTTTCCCATCCGGCTCCCACCACCCCGGACTCTCTGTGGGGTCATACCCGCCTTTACTCCCGCTTCAACGGTTTGCTTATTTAAATTAACGGTATTGTAGCATAAGGAGGGGCGGTTGTCAAGGAGGGAAATGGAGAAGTTTTTTGGGAGGAGGCAGCAAGGACGTTTTTCGATACCGCTCTGTCGTCCGACCTTCGCTACCCCCCTGCCCCCCTCCTACGAGGAGGGGGCGAAAAAAGGTTTGCGCCGCTTTGCGGCGCAATTTTTAAAAAAGCGGTGCAAAGCGCCGCAACCTTATTCCCCTTGACCCCTTTTTCGGAAAAAGGGGTGGCCCCGCAGGGCCGGGGTATTCGAGCTCGTTGAGCGTCGCTGGGGCTCCCGATAAACGGATTGCAGCACCACCCCGGCCTCGCTTCGCTCGGCCACCCCTCCGTAGGAGGGGCTGGAGATGGTGCGTTGAGGGAACGGTTCCAATAAAACGCACCCGCTCCCGTTTCAGGGCCCCCTCCTCGTAGGAGGGGGGCAGGGGGGAAGCGAGCGTGGGATGACAGAGCGGTTCAGACAAATCGCACCCGTCTCCGACTACGTTGCCCCTCCTACGGAGGGGACAGCCGCGAAGCGGCAGGGGTGGTTCCGCGGCAAAGCCGCGAACCTTTCCCCCACCCCCCTCAGTTAAACGTCCCCCGGTTTCTCTCGATCATCCGCATGACGCTCTCCCGCAGGACGGCGTTTTCCGGTTTCTCCAGGGCCGGATCGGTACTCAGCAGCTCCTGGGCGGCCTGCTGGGCGGTTTTCAGGAGGGCGATGTCGGCGGTGAAGCTGGCGATGGTCATGTCGGGAAGGCCGCTCTGGCGGGAGCCGAAGAAGTCGCCGGGGCCGCGGATGGCCAGGTCCTCCTCGGCGATCTTGAAGCCGTCGCGGGTCTTGCGGAAGGCCCGCAGGCGCTCCAGCGCCGTCTCGCCGGCGTTCCCTTTGAAGAGCACGCAGTAGGACTTGTGCTCGCCGCGCCCCACGCGGCCGCGCAGCTGGTGGAGCTGCGAGAGGCCGAAGCGGTCGGCGTTCTCCACCACCATGAGCGTTGCGTTGGGCACGTCCACGCCCACCTCAATGACCGTGGTAGCCACCAGGATATCGGTCCTCCCGGCGGCGAAGTCCTCCATGGCGGCGTTTTTCTCCGCCGGACGCAGCTTGCCGTGGACCAGCGCCACCCGCAGGTCCGGGAAAATGTTCTCCTGGAGCTCCCGGGCGTACTCCTTCACGGACTTGAGGCCGCCGGGGTCCTCCTCGTTCTCCTCCACGGCGGGGCAGACGATGAACGCCTGCCGCCCCTCGGCCACCTGGGCGCGGATGAAGTCGTAGACCCGCCGGCGCTTGTCCTCCCCCACCAGAATGGTGTCGATCTCCTGCCGGCCGGGGGGCAGCTCGTCGATGACGGAGACGTCCAGGTCCCCGTAGACGATGAGGGCCATGGTCCGGGGGATGGGCGTGGCGGACATGACCAGCACGTGGGGCGTGTCGCCCTTGTCCGAAAGGGCCGCCCGCTGTTGGACGCCGAAGCGGTGCTGCTCGTCGGCGATGATGAGGGCGAGGTCGGCGAACTCCACCTTGTCGGAGATGAGAGCGTGGGTGCCGATGACAAGCTGCGTCTCGCCGGAGCGCAATCTCTCCTGCGCCTCCCGCTTGGCCTTGGGCGTGAGCCCGCCGGTGAGCAGGTCCACCCGGACCCCCAGGGGGCCCAGGAGCTTCCCCAGGCTCTTAAAATGCTGTTCCGCCAAAATCTCCGTGGGGGCCATGAACGCCGCCTGATACCCGGCCTTCACGCAGGCGTAGGCCGCGGCGGCGGCCACCGCCGTCTTGCCGGAGCCCACGTCTCCCTGGACAAGGCGGGACATGGGATGGTCCCCGGCCATATCCCGGAGGATCTCGGCGATGGCGCGGCTTTGCGCGCCGGTGAGCTTGAAGGGCAGGGCGGCGTAGAAGTCTGTGAGGTCCGCGTTTTCAATGCGGTAGGAGCTTTTTTTGCGCTGGCAGGAGCGCATGAAGGCAAGGGTGGCGGACAAAACGAAAAGCTCCTCGAAGATGAGCCTCCGGCGGGCAAGCTCCAGGCTCTCCAGGTCCCGTGGCGCGTGGATGTTCTCGTAGGCAAAGCGTGTCTGCGCAAGCTGATACCGCTCCCGCACGGCCGCCGGCAGCTGCTCGGGAAGCCGGTCCCCGCACAGCTCCAGCGCCCGCCGGACGGCGCTCATGACCATCTTCTGGCTGAGCCCGGCGGTGAGCCTGTAAAGCGGCACCACCCGCCGCGTCGTCACGGGCTCGCTCCCCTCCGGCTCGAAGACGGGGTTTTGCATCTGGGGACGGTAGGTCCCCTTTCGCTCCACCCGGCCGTAAAAATAGTACGTCTCCCCGGTTTTCAGGAGGTTTTTGACGTAGGGCTGGTTGAAAAAGGTCACGTCCATGCGCCCCATGCCGTCAAAGACGAAGGTCTTGGTGATGTCCAGCCCCTTGCGGATCCGGCTGAGCCGCGGCGGCTCCCCCACCGTGGCCAGGACGCAGTTGGGCTCGCCGGGGACGACCTCGGAGATGAGCCGCACCTCCCGCCGGTCATCGTAGGCCCGGGGAAAATCCGTCACCAGGTCCCGCAGGGTCACGATCCCCAGCTTATGAAACGCCTTCAGCCTCTGCTCCCCGATCCGCAAGCCCGTAAGCTCGGAGATCTCCCGATCCAGCACGTCCATCCCGTCACCTCCCTGGTTTGGGGATATTATACCACAGGGCGAGGGGTTTTGCAAACCTTTAAGATAGGGGCGGCCGCGTCGGGGACAGGTGCGTTACCGGAACGGTTTCAAAAAAAGGCACCCGCCCCCATCTCGGAGCCCTCCCCGCAGGGCGGCTGCGCCCGCAGGCGCGTTTCGGAGGCCAACCGCCGCGCAGCGGCGGCTCTTAGGCCGGAGATGGAGGGGCAGGGGTGAGGTGGGAGCCGAAGGGCTTTGAGAGGCCCCGATGAACGTACCCTCCCACCTCATCCGGCGC
>CANQSD010000037.1 GCA_947626385.1 uncultured Oscillospiraceae bacterium
TTGTAGCGGGGGAGGATGACCTTCACGTCGCAGTTTTGCTTCACCAGCGCCTTGGGCAGGGCGTACATCACGTCGCCCAGGCCGCCGGTCTTCACAAAGGGGTAGCACTCCGAGGCGATGAAGGCCACGCTCCGGCGGGGGGTATCGTAGACGGGCTCCTGCGGGGCCTCCGGAATGGGCTCGGGGGCGGGCTCAATGGGGGCTTCGGGGACAGGCTCCGGGGCGGGCTCAACGGGGGGCTCCGGGGGCTTTTTCACGCGGGGCTTTTTGGGCTTGGCCTCCGCCGGGGCGGCGGGGGCGGGTTTTGCCGCGGGTTTCACCGCCTTGGGGGCGGGTTTCGCGGGTTTGGGTTCGGGTTTCGCGGCCTTGGGGGCCGGGGTCTTCGTCTCCTCGGCCTCCGGGGCCGGCTTTTTATCCTTCGCTGCCATAGGGCACCTCCTGTGTACGCGTCCGATTTGCCAATTTGCTTCCATTGATGGCTCCAGTATAGCAAATTCCGGCGCGCAATTCAAGAGGGGAACGGATTTTCCGGCACAATGGCGGTAAGACGTCCTAAAATATCCTCGTAAAGCGCATAAAGAGCGATTCGATTGCGCAAAGAATTTCTAAGGAGGAGAGACTATGGACGGAACCATGTACGGGTATATCCGGGTGTCCACCCGGGAGCAGAACGAGGACCGGCAGCTCATCGCCATGCTTAAGTTCGGGGTGCCGGAGGGGCGGATCGTCACGGACAGGCAGTCGGGGAAGGACTTCGAGCGGCCGGGATACCGGCGGCTCATGCGCAAATTAAAGGCCGGGGACACTCTCGTGGTCAAGAGCATCGACCGGCTGGGGCGCAACTATGAGGAGATTTTGGAGCAGTGGCGGGTCATCACCAAGGAGAAGCGGGCGGCCATTGTGGTGCTGGATATGCCGCTGCTGGACACGCGGCAGGGGCGGGACCTGACGGGGACGCTGATCGCGGACATCGTCTTACAGCTGTTGAGCTACGTAGCCCAGACGGAGCGGGAATTCATCCGCCAGCGGCAGGCGGAGGGCATCGCGGCGGCGAAGGGGCGGGGCGTGCGGTTCGGGCGTCCCGCGCTCAGCCGGCCCCAGGGCTTCGCGGAGGTGGCGGCACGGTACGCCTCCGGCGGGCTGGGCTCCCGGCAGGCGGCCGAGGAGCTGGGCGTCTCCCGCAACACCTTTTTGCGGTGGGTGGCGGCGGGGCCTGTCGCAAAAAGTACACCTTTTGGGACAAACGCACTTGAATTACTTTCAACACTGTGATAAAATATTATGTAGCGCTTTCTAACGGCTTTACACAAAAATCCCGGTCCTTATTCTCTGTCCCAAAAGGTGTACCTTTTGGACCAGGCGGGGCCGGCCGCGGCGAGGTGACCGACTATGACAAACGGAAAAGGAAGAAAGGGGTTCTCCCTGGCGGAGCTTTTGATCGTGGTGGCGATTATCGCGGTCCTGCTGGCCATTGCCATCCCCAACGTGATCGGCTATTACCGGTCGCTGAAGCTGACGGAGCTGGACGACAGCGCCCGGAGCATCTTCGTGGCCGCGCAAAACCGCCTGACGGCGCTGAAGAGCGCGGGGACGGATTTGACGAAGCTGGGCGGCACGGAGATAGAGGTAACGGTA
The DNA here is from genome assembly GCA_947626385.1 of uncultured Oscillospiraceae bacterium. GTDB lineage: Bacteria > Bacillota > Clostridia > Oscillospirales > Oscillospiraceae > RUG626. The sequence continues at coordinate 1,636 of CANQSD010000037.1, forward strand.
TCCGGGGGAACGGCCAAGGTCAATCCCGTGACGGAGAGCGACGATCTTGCCGCCCTGGTGCCGGGGGGTTCCATCGACCCGCAGCTCCACGACAACCACTACGTGGTGGAGATCGACCCGAAAACCGGGGCGGTCTTCGCGGTGTGGTATTGGGAGAAGGAGAGCTTTGACTATAAGACTGACGCCTATAACTCGGTGTCGCCGGATAAGAACGACCGGCTCGACGCCGGGAAGATGGTGGGCTACTACGGCGGGGACAAGATCGACCGGCTCACCTTCAAGCAGATGCCCTTCCCCAATGTCAAGCTCATCAATGCCGAGGAGCTGCGGGTCGAAATCACCGTCCCGGCTATGAGCTTCGGCACGGGCAGCGGTTATCATGATGATAACGTTCTGGTCGATGTCCTCGTGGACGGCGTTACAATCGTCAAGGACGCTAAGCTCTGGCCTGATAACAATCCCGGTAAATCGCGTGTCGGGACCGTTGTGTTGGACACGCTGAAAACAACCGCATACAACGATAACTATAATGAGAGCAGCGGGCCTTCTGATGGAGCCCTAAGCTGGACCTACGGTATGCAGTACAAAGAATGGGTCAAGAAATTGGAAGGCGCTGACAAGGAACTCCCCCAGCCCGGTGAGGATCTGACCGTCGCCGTCAAGCTGCACTATAATGGCACGGTCAACATCAACGGAACAGATACCAACCTCATGCCCCAGACCGTCATCGTCCAGGGCAACAGCCTCTTCGAGAGCGTGGACGGGGGCACCGCGAAGATCGCTTACGGGCGGCATTTGCAGAATCTGGACGATACGTCCGGGGTGACAGGCATCACCGGGGCAAAGCAAATCAGGGATATTAACTTCGCGGCAACTGCCAAGGATTCGGCGGATCCTATCTATTATTACTGGGGCAGTACGTATCCGGCTCCGGATGAGAGTTTTGCTAACGGGCAAGATAAGTTTAGGGATTTCCACGAGATATACAACGGGGCCCTGAACGAATACGACGGGCAAGATCATGAGATCCGCAATATGTACATTGTGGCGGAAAACGGATACGGCGGACTGTTCTCCATGGTTGAGGGCGGCAGCTATCATAATATTACCATCGTGAATCCCCATGTTCATGAAGCCCCTGACCCGGACCAGACAAAGGGGCAAGGTGCCAGTGTTGGTGCACTAATCGGTATGGCAGTCGGCGACGTCGAAATACGTGAGTGCAAGGTCTATGTTGATTACGACCCGGAGAAGGATACCCCGGAATTAAAAGGTCACCTCGACCAGGTACTCACAAATAAGCTGGACAACATGACAATTGGCAAAAATCCTAAAGGGAATTGTTATGTGGAAGCTCTCCTCGGATTTCCACATATTGAGGGTGCGGAGTCAGGGAGCAGTGCCGGCGGCTTAGTGGGCTTGTTCACGGGAAATATTTTAATTCAGGATTCTTTTTGTTCTATCCCGGTCGTTGGGGATACAAACGCCGGCGGACTTGTTGGGGTGGCAGATACTATATCTATAAAAAATTCATACTCGGCGTCTTTCGTATATGGCTGCGGTTATGTTGGCGGACTTGTTGGTCTTGCGGGGGATTCGTATAGCGAGATAAAAATTGAAAATTGTTACGCCGCCGGAGAGATAATGAACGGTGACCCCAGCAGTTTTATCGGCGCGGGATTAGTCAATATTGAGGAAAAAACACCAAACGACAAAATAGCGGTAAAAAATAACTATTCCGCGGTGAAGTTTGTCAACGCGACAGGAGAGCCGAAAACAGGTGGTGGTGGAGAAAAGCAAGGCACGGTATACGGGACATATAATGGCGATAATAGTAGCGCGAACTACTACATTGCCGATCCCGCAGTGACGAAGGGCTACGGTCAACAGGCAAGCGGCGATCCTGTGCCTTGCGGCACTGCGGTCAAGGCGGCAGAGCTGCCGGAGAAATTTAGGGATAAGTCGGGGTGGAATGTGGACCCGACGGCCGGGGCCGGGAAGACCCACCCGTACCGCTTACTGACGGAGCTTAACGGCCTGCCGGATGTGTACCCGTATCCGATGCTCACGGACATGCCGCACTATGGGGACTGGCTGGGGGAGACTGTCTCCCCGTCGTCGCTGTGCTACTATGATGTCGTGGACGGGGACTACGGCGTGTGGGGGTATATTGTTGACCCGGCAAATCCGGGAACTCTTAACTTTGTCAATACCCTCGCCTCCGGCACCGCCGGCAGCGTGACTTGCGCCACGGACGACGGGTACGGCGTGCTGGTGAAGGATGGAGAAACCGTTCCCGCGTTGAGCGGTATTTCTGGCATCTCAACAGATACATCACCGATTGACGTAACAATAGACGGCACGAACTATGACCTCTACAAGATTGACACCACCAGCTTCACCTCGACCGACTATTACACCAAGATTACCGTGGGCGAAACGGATTACTGGTTCAACCCGTTCTTCGCGTGCGAGGTGCAAAAGCCGGGGACCGGGGATATCACCACCGCCGAACCCATGGCGAAAACCGGCGCGGCAGGTGACGGCAGTACGTTGACCGGTGACTACACCGGCAAAGTCGTGATCCGCACGGCGCGGCAGCTGGCGAATATGGCAGCGCAGACGGGGAGCTCGATTAAAGACAACGGGGACAAGCCCGCCCAGCTTCGAAAATATGAGCAGCTGTTGGATATTGATTACAACTCTTACACCGGCACAGACCTTAAAGTCGGCACCAATAGTACCAATGCACAGACCCCGGCGGCGCTATGCAGAAAAAAAGACACTATCAATGAAACCGGTGGTTACAACGGCAACGGATTCTTCATTAAGAACTTATATATTAAAGCCGAGAACAACACAAGTAAAAATGTCGGCTTGTTCGGCGAGATAGGCATTTCTAACCAGGGTAAAATCGAGAATATCACCCTGGTCAACGTCGCGGTGAATGGCAATAGCTGTGCTAATGTGGGCGCACTGGCCGGTTACGTCACCAACAGCACTATTCTGGAGAACTGCGGCGTGTATGTTGAAAACGGAACCGATTACGGAACCTTTACTGTAACGGGCGGAAATTACGTCGGCGGCCTTGTGGGTATACTTGGCAGTAGTACACAGGCGACCAACTGCTTCGCGGCGGTGGAAGTCAAGGGTAAGGATGCTGTTGGCGGATTTGTCGGACAGATGAACGGTTCCAAGGGCATTGGGAACTGCTATTCCGGCGGCCACACCGAGGGCGGGGAGTATAAAAACGCCAGCATAAACGTGACGGCGACAGACGGCTCCGCCGGAGGATTTGTGGGTAAGCTGCTGAATTATCAAAACACTTTAGAAAATAATACAGGAACCGTTACGTCCCGCGAATATAAAGCCTTTAACGTCATTGAAAACAGCATACTCTATTCCACCTGCTCTGTATCCGGTAAAAATGTTGGCCTTTTTGCCGGGGAGGTTTCCGAAGCGTCTAAGCAAACAAATCCAGAAGTAACAGAAGTAAAAGACGCTGCTGGCAATGTTTTGCCATTTGACAATATCGAAACTGAGCTCAACGGCATCACCGTCTACGGCACCGGAAAAGCGTTTAACTCCAGCGGCGACGAGGCTGTCCCCCGCGAGGAAACCTACCTCAACACCCCCGCTGTTACAGCTAAGGGCAGCGGCTTCAAGACCCGCCCCTATGACATACCCACGCTGGATGGGAAGGACTACCCCTATCAAACCAACCTCAATGAGCACTATGGCGACTGGGTGATGCCTAAATTCCAGGTGTCGGGTTACATCTACTGGGAGTTGGAAGGCGGCGCGTACCACTACTCCGTCACGGCGTGGGATAGGGAGAAGGGTGCCACGGATTGGACGGGGCTGACGATCAACCCCACCCTCTGCAACGAGTACGACACAGCGGGCATCAGCAATTACGGCTACGGCTGGTTCTATGCCGGTGACTTTGACGGCGGCAGCCCCACCATGACCGACGCGTCTGGCGGGACCGAGGATACCAGTGCCAAAGGCGCTCTGGAAAGCAGCCTGAAAACCGCGCTGGAGACAGCGCTGCCGGGCGTTGATCTCGGCACTGTCACAGTCACGGCTTACAGCTATAACAGCACGACGCCCGTTGGCCAGGCACAGACATGGAACATCCAACAGGGCTCGAAGACGCTGCAAACGGCCACCCTGAACCCCGACTTCGCGGACACCATCACGACCGGCGGAACAGTAGACACACCCTACAAGGTGCGTACCATTCGCCAGCTCCAGCATATCAACCATACCGCGTATCTCGACAAGACCTTCGAGCAGGGACACGACCTGGATGGCACCGGTGTCACCGACTATACCCCCATCGGCAACGGGACGACTAACGGGTTTACCGGCGAGTATGACGGTCAGGGGTATCGTATCATGAGCCTGAGCATCGACATCAATGAACGACATGCGAATGCGGGGCTCTTTGGAAAGGCATCCGGAGAAGCATCGTTTGAACACATTATTATGTTGGGCAACGGTAAAACGATTTCGGCAAGTGATTCAAGTGGTAACTTGGCTCAAGACAGCCGCGCGCGCGTTGGCGGTATTGTTGCCGAAATACCCAGTGGAGCTGTAACAATATCCAACTGCGTTGTTGCAGGATACAAATTGGAAGCTTCTGCAACCGGAAATATATTTTGTACTTCCAAAAATGTATATGTAGGCGGAATCGTGGCGAACCTGAATGGCACAGTCAAAAATTGTGAGGCTGTTGTAAATATCAAAAACAATAGCGGAAGTGCCTATATCGGCGGACTTGTCGGTGAAATCGGCAGTGGGAACGTCACGAATAGTTACGCCGGTGGGAACGTTACAACATCAGATACTACCTGTGTTGGTGGCTTAGTCGGCAAGGCTACGAGTGACAACCAGATCATGAACTCCTTTAGCTATGTGACTGGCGCTCATTATGCTATCGACGGAAACGGTGGCACTCATAGAAACTGCGCTTATTTAGGCACCAATAATACCCGAAATAACGGCGCATCTCAATACATGGACGTCGTTGCACTGAACACTTGGTTGATCAGTAACGCAACTTTCCATTATGCCGAACATGTTTATGACGGCTCTGGCGAAGTGTCCGGTGCTACCTTCAACGGCGCGGTGGTGCAGGTGCCGACTGAACCCGACGGTGTTCCGGTCTACGTCCACTACGGCGACTGGCCGAATCCGTGATGTGAAATGCCCCCGTCTTAGCCTTCCCCGCAAGGCGGGGAAGGTGGCGCCCGCAGGCGCCGGATGAGGTGGGTGCGGTCATCGGAAACGCTCGGAAACCCTCCACCCTCGCTTCCCCCCTGCCCCCCTCCTACGAGGAGGGAGCACCCTTCCGGCGCTGCGCGCCACCTCCCCCAGGGGGGAGGTTAAAAACGGGCGGGTTTAGAACCCGCCCCTACACCTCACCCCTGCCCCTCCATCTCCGGCCTAAGAGCCGCCCCTTCGGGGCGGTTGGCCTCCGACACGCGCCTGCGGGCGCAGCCCCATGGGGGGAAGCTGGCCCCTCAGTCGCTTCGCGACAGCTCCCCCACGGGGGAGCTTAAAAACCTCCCCCGTGGGGGAGGTGCCGAGCGAAGCGAGGCGGAAGGGTTCCTCCGTCTTAGCGGCGGCCTTTTCCCACAGACAAACGCCCCACCCTTTCGGGTGGGGCGTTTGCCAAAAAATGAGGGAGAAACGCTCAGCTTGCGCTGAGATGACGGATTGGGAGAGATCCGCCGAAGCTATGTCCGGGCATATTGGGGGATATGGCCGGACGATGGAGGAATCGCTTCGTCTTTTATTATACACACGGGCTCAAGAAAGTTGTGAACAAAGTATAACCTTTTTGTGAATATTCACGCCTCTCTGGGCTCGTTGGGGCGGCTTTTGGCGAGCTTCATGTCGAAGGTGAAGGTGGTGAGCCCGTCGCGGCTGGTGACGTAGATGGAGCTTCCGTGGCTGTCGAGGATCGTCTTGGCGATATAGAGGCCCAGGCCCACGCCGTCCCGGTCCATGCTTCTGGAGGCGTCGGACTTGTGGAAGCGCTCGAAGATGCGGGGCAGCTCCTCCTTGGGGATGGTTTCGCCCCGGTCAGACACAGAGACGAAGGCGCGGCCCTCCTCCCGCCAGAGCTTGACGGCCAGGTTCGTGCCGGGGGTGGCGAATTTGGCGGCGTTGTCCAGGAGGTTGTGGACCACCTGGGTAATGGCGTCCGCGTCGCCGTGGACGTAGACGGCCTCCTCGGGCAAAAGCGTCTCCACGTCCAGATTCCGGGAGGTGATCTTCCGCTCCAGGCTCAGAAGGCTCTGGCAGACGACCTCCAGAAGGTCGAAGGAGCGGCTTTGGAGCTCCAGGGGCGTCTTGGACTGGAGCTGGCTCATGTCCAGCATCCCGCGCACCAGGCGGGAAAGGCGCTTTGTCTCCGAGGAGATGATCTGGAGACACTCGGCCTCCCGCTCCCGGGGGACGGTGCCGTCCAAAAGGCCGTCGGCGTAGCCGGCGATGGTAGTCATGGGGGTCTTGAGCTCGTGGGAGACGTTGGCGATCAGCTCCCGGCGGCTTTTTTCGCTGCGCTCCAGGGAGTCGGCCATGACGTTGAAGGTCTGGGCCAGCTCCGCCACCTCGTCCTCGCTGTCGCCGGTGTGGACGCGGGGGGTGAAGTCCCCCCGGGCGTAGCTGCGGGCGGCGTCGGACATCTCCTTGATGGGGCGGCTGAGCTTGCGGACCACAAAGAAGGCCACGGCGAAGGACAGCACCACCACCAGAATGGCGGAGGCGACGAAGATATCCGCGAAGCCCCGCCAGATGCCGCTCATGCGGCCGGCCTCGTCGGAGACGAAGAGATACCCCGCGCTCCCGGCGGGCAGGGCCGCGCCCATGACGAAGCGGCTCCGGTCAAAGGCGCCGCCCAGGCGCGTCATGTCCCGGTAAGCGCCCTCCCGGTTCACCGCCGCCACCGCCTCGGCGGGGACGGTCATGCCGATGTGGGGGCATTCCGGGTCCTTGTCCGAGCAGTTGAGGACAAGGCCCTGGCTGTCGGTGACCAGCATATGGTAACCGGTCATCCGGGAAAGCCAGGAGAGGACGGACTTGATGTCGATGCCCTCCATGTCCGCGCCCTCGCCGGCGAAGGCGCGCAGCATGGACCCGGCGGTTTTGGCGCACTCGTCCATGCCGTCGCTGCGCTCCCGGAGGATGTAGCTGTAGCTCATGGCGGCGTAGGCCATGCCCAGGACGAAGATGCACAGGCAGAAAAGGAGCACCACGGTGATAAAGTTTTTGACGTATACGTTCCGGAAAAAGCTTTTCATGGCGCGCCCGTCACTTCTCCTCCTGATCGCGCAGCTCGAATTTGTACCCCACGCCCCAGACGGTCTTCAGCGCCCACTGGTCGGAGACGTTCTCCAGCTTCTCCCTCAGGCGCTTGATGTGGACGTCCACGGTGCGGGAGTCCCCGAAGTAGTCAAAGCCCCAGACCTCGTCCAGCAGCTGGTTGCGGGTGTAGACGCGGTTGGGCGACAGGGCCAGGTGGTAGAGAAGCTCCATCTCCTTGGGCGGGATGTCCACCCGCTTGCCGTCCACGGTGAGGACGAAGGACTCCATGTCGATGACGAGCTTGTCGAACACAAGGCGCTTGCGGCTCTCCGGCTTCTCCCCGCCGTACCGGCGCAGGACGGCGCGGATGCGGGCGGCCACCTCCTTCACGTCGAAGGGCTTGACGATGTAGTCGTCGGCGCCCATCTCAAGGCCGGTGACCTTGTCGAAGGTCTCGCCCTTGGCGGTGACCATGATGACCGGCGCGTCGCTCTTGGCGCGGATCTGCCGCAGGACTCCCCAGCCGTCCAGCCGGGGGAGCATGATGTCCAGGAGCGTCAGGTCCGGCCCCTCCCGCTCAAAGGCCGCGACGCCCGCCTCCCCGTCGTGGGCGACGGTCACGCGCATCCCCTCCCGCTCCAGATAGAGCCGCAGGAGCTCGGCGATGTTGACGTCGTCCTCCACCACCAGGATCTTTTCCGACACGGGTCATTCCCCCTTGAAGGTAAATTTTCTTTACAACATTAGTTTATTATAAAACCTTTTTCCCCGCAAGGGTGAATTTTTTGTAAATGGTGAAAAAATGTGGGGCGGCGGGCTTTTTGTTGACAAACGAGGCCGGACGCCATATAATAGCGGTAAATTTTTGATACGGGAGGTCCTGACCATGATCCCCACGCCCGAGGAGGCTTATGAGATCACCAAAAAGTACAACACCGGGGAGTTCCACCTCTCCCACGCCCGCATTGTCGGGGACGTGATGGCGTGGTACGCCAAAGACCTGGGCCTGGAGGCCGAGGCGGACTACTGGAAAGCCGTAGGCATCCTCCACGACGTGGACTTTGAGCTCTACCCCGAGGAACACTGCCAAAAGGCCCCGGAGCTTTTGCGGGAAAACGGCGTGGACGAGAGCGTCATCCGCGCGGTGGTGTCCCACGGGTACGGCATCTGCTCGGACGTGGCGCCGGAGCGGCTCATGGAGAAGGTCCTCTTCGCCGCCGACGAGCTCACGGGTCTCATCGGCGCGGCGGCCCTCATGCGCCCGTCCAGGAGCGTCAGCGATCTGGAGGTTTCCTCCGTCAAGAAGAAGTTCAAGGACAAGAAATTCGCCGCCGGCTGTGACCGGGAGGTCATCCGCCGCGGCGCGGATATGCTGGGCTGGACCCTGGAGGAGCTGATGGAGAAGACCATCCTGGCGATGCGGGAGAGCCCGAATGTGGCATAAACTGGCTTTGAAGGCCGCTTTGCGGCCTTCAAATGCCAAGGGGGAACGTGCGGAATTTTTTCCGACGTACATGCCGCCGGAAAAAATGATCGATGAGGGCGCTTTAACTTGATGAAATGTTCCACGTGGAACATTTTAGCACAGTAAAGTAGGGGCGGGTTCTAAACCCGCCCGCGTTTTTCGATGCCGTTCTGTCATCCAACGCTCGCTTCCCCCCTGCCCCCCTCCTACGAGGAGGGGGCGAAAAAGGTTTGCGGCTTCGCCGCAGTTTTGATTTGCCCGCTGCGGCGGGGACGGGGGACGAAGGACGGGGGCTCGAATCCCCCTTGCCCCCTTTGCCCCAAAGGGGGTCAAAAAGGATGCGCCGCTTTGCGGCGCAATTTTTTATAAAGGCGGCGCGAAGCGCCGCAACCTTATTCCCCTTGACCCCTTTTTCGGAAAAAGGGGTGCCGCCGCGGCGGCGGGGTATTCGAGCCTTCGTCCTCGTCGTCGCACAAGCCGCTTTACCTCGCCCCGCCGCAAGCGGCAGGGCTCAGGCGCAGGCTTGGCTCCTCCTCTCCCCACCGGGCCACGGCCCGGCGGGGACCCCTTAAGCCTTCCCCGCAGGGCGGGGAAGGTGGCGCCCGCAGGCGCCGGATGAGGTGGGTGCGTTCATCGGAACCGCTCAAAGCCCTTCGGCTCCCACCTCACCCCTGCCCCTCCATCTCCGCGCTAAGAGCCGCCCCTTCGGGGCGGTTGCGCTCCGAAACGCGCCTGCGGGCGCAGCCGCCCTGCGGGGAGGGCTCTGACTCGGAGGCGGGTGTGATTATTTGGGTGGTCGGATTGCGGCACCACCCCGGCCTCGCTGCGCTCGGCCACCCCGACCTAGGAGGGGCAAAAAAGGTGCGTTGCCGGAACGGTTCCGATAAACCGGGCCGCCGGGGAGAAAAAAAGGGCCGCCATTCCGGCGGCCCTGGGAAGGGTTATTTAAGCTGTGTGCCGAGGGAGAGGTCGATGGCGTTGGTCTCCGCGGTGCGGTAGAGGAAAACCAGTACGTCGCAGTTGACGACCTGGCTGTTCGGCTCGAAGGTGGTCGTGCTCACGCCGTTGGTGATGGGCGTTGTCTGGCTGACGGCCCAGGAAATGGATTTGATGTAGTAGGCATCGTCGGGAACATCCTGGAAGTTGTTTTCCTTCTGCATCTCGGGCTCGCCGGCGGCGCGGTAGAGGAGGGTCAGCGCGTCACGGCGCAGGACCGTCTCGTCGGGGACGAAGGTCGTAGCGGAGCTGCCGCGGGCGACGTTCTTCTCGTAGGCCCAGAGGATGGCCTTGTAGTAAGGGGCGTCGGGGCTCACGTCGGTGAAGGGAACAGAGGTGATGGTGGGCTCGGGGCGGCCGGCGGCGCGCCAGATGGATTCCACGACCTTCCAGCGCGGGCAGCCCGTCTTGGGCTGGAGCTCCGTCGTGTCGGTGTCCACGATCTCGCGATCGACGGCCCAGAGGACCTCATCAAAGAAGTAGTCGCCGGGGAGCACGTCGGTGAAGGGGTTCTGGCCCACCAGGTCGAAGGTCAGCTTGTAGTAGCCGTATTTGCCGTCCTGCTCGAAGGCGATGACGTCGTCGGGGCTGATGGTGGAGTGGATGCTGTCCACCGTTCCGTCAAAGCCGGGGAAGTAGGTGGAGAGGGCAACGCCGTCGCTGCCCTCGATGGCGGGGAGGACGCCGTTCACGGGGGTGTCCATCACGAGATAACCCTTGCCGGTGTCCTCGTCATAGACAGCCGCCACGCCGTTTTCGCTGAAGGGGCCGGTAATGGCCAGGTTCTTCGCCGTGCCGCCGCCGGGAAGGCCGACGGAGTAGCTGTTGCCGTAGGTGTCAATGTAGCCCCATTTGCCGTCCTTGCAGGCGGCGGAAAGGCCGTTGGTAAAGATGTCCAGGTAATCGTACTCCGTGGAAATGGTCTCGGTCATGGTCTTCTGGGACACCGCGCCGTACTTGTCGCCCTTCTGAACGATCCACATGCCGTTGCCGAAGGTCTCGCCGTTGAGGAAATAGCGGTAGCCGTCATAGGCGGGCTGAACGGCCCACTTGCCGGTGGCATAATCGATGAGGCCAAACCGGGCGTTTTCCTCCCAGTCTTCGTAGACCACCCTGGCCGCGCGGATATAACCGGTGCTGTCGGGGGCGCTGAAGTAGTCAAGATAAATGGCGTCGTCATCGGCCCAGGTCGTCTCAATCATGTCGGAATATTCCTTCACGATGTGGCCGGTCTTGTCCATCAGAAAGTAGACAGGGATACCGTATGACCTGACACACATGGGGATGAGGCCGTTGACAGAAACCCCGGAGGGAAAGACTTCATAATCGTATTCCTTTACCTCCCGGCCAAGCTCGGGGTCGGTGTATGTAAAGCTGAATTCGATGAGCTCGTTTGCTTCGCATTTATCCATCAGCGCCTTCAATTCGGCGTCGTTGGGCTTGACCTGCCGGCCGTTCGTGTCGAACACGGCGCCCGCGACATTCACCACGCCCTCCTGGACGAAAAGATTCCGCTGATCTTCCAGGGTTTCCAGGTAGTAGAGGCCGAGGGGGTAATCCTCGTTCGTATAGTTCAGGTGTACCGTCAGGTGCGTCTCCTTGCCGGTGGGATCGATGAGATAAACGATGTAGCCGCCGACCCCTCCGTCGTCGATGGAGCTGTACTCCGTATCCTCCTCGTACCGGGCCGCGACGGCATAGCCCTCGTTGAAGGTGCCGGCGTAGTCATATTTGAAGTCTATGACCGCCTTGCCGGTTTTGTCGATGTAGCCCCACTTGCCGTCCTTTTTCACGGCGGCGAGGCCCTCGCCGAAGCTCCCGGCGTCCTCGTAGGTCGGCGCCACAAGGGTGGTCACCGTCACGGATGAGGTCTTTTCCTCCGTGGCCGCGGCGGGGACGGCCAGCGCCACGAGCATGAGCGCCGCCAGAATGATCGAGATCGCGCGTTTTTTCATGAGCAATTCCTCCTTTGCGTTCTTCCGGCGGCGCAAGGCCGCCGATACAGTTGGATTATAATCCCCCGGTTTTCGCAAATCAAGTGTAGACTTTCCTGGGATGGTGTTTTTTTGGCTTGCGGGGCGCTTTTGCCGGAAAACCGCTTTTTTGTTGACATCGGAACGCGGGCGCAATATAATATAATTTTAAAGTAAACGCTGGAAAAACGAGGTCGGTGGCGCGGGATGGAAAAATCGGTTTTGGTGGCTATGAGCGGGGGAGTGGACTCCTCCGTGGCGGCTTATTTGCTGAAGGAGGCGGGGTTCGACTGCGTGGGCGTCACCATGCGGCTTTTCGACAACGCCCTGGCTGGTCTGGCGGGGGAGTCCACCTGCTGCGCCGCGGAGGACGTGGAGGACGCCCGCGGCGTGTGCGCGAAGCTGGACATCCCCTTTCTCACGCTGGACCTGTCCCGCCGGTTCCGGGAGCGGGTCATCGACCGGTTCGCGGCGGAGTACGCCCGGGGGCGCACGCCCAACCCCTGCATCGACTGCAACCGGGAGATGAAATTCGCGGCCCTGGCCGACTACGCCCGCCAGATCGGATGCGGGTACGTCGCCACGGGGCACTATGCGCGTCGGGTAGAGACGCCGGAGGGGCCGGCTCTCTATAAGGCGCGGGACCTTGCCAAGGACCAGAGCTACGTGCTGGCGTGCCTGACGCGGGAGCAGCTCACCGGCGCCCTCTTCCCCCTGGGGGAGCTCACCAAGGAGGAGGTCCGGGCTGTCGCCGCGCGGGAGGGGTTCCTCAACGCCCGGAAAAAGGAGAGCCAGGACATCTGCTTCGTCCCGGACGGGGATTACCTGGCGTTTTTGGAGCGCTATACCGGGGAAAAAAGCGTCCCCGGGGACCTGGTGGACGAGACGGGCCGCGTTCTGGGGCGGCACCGGGGCGCGGCGGGCTACACCGTGGGCCAGCGGCGGGGGCTGGGCGTCGCCGCCGAGCGGCCCTTGTATGTGAAATCCAAGGACATGGCGGCCAACACCGTCACCGTGAGCTTTGAGGAGGGCCTGTACGCCGGGGCGTGCCTGGTGGAGGACTTCAACTGGCTCACGCCGCCGGCCTTCCCCCTTTCCTGCGCGGTGAAGCTGCGCTACCGGCAAAAGGAACAGCCGTGCGTCGCCGAAACGGCCGGCGACGGGCTTCTTCTGACCTTCCGATCCCCCCAGCGGGCCGTGGCCCCGGGGCAGGCCGCCGTTTTGTACGACGGCGACCGGGTCCTGGGCGGGGGGACCATCGCGAAAGCCATATCATAGAGAGGATGATCGTGATGAAAAAATTGTTGGCATTGGTCCTGGCGCTGACTTTGGCGGCGGCTTTGGCGCTGCCGGCGGCGGCGGAGGAGAAGACGATGGAATCCGAGATCCGGTGGCTGGACTTTGAGCTGCCGGAGGAGCTGGCGGAACAGCTCCAAACGGATCAGAAGGCGCACGCCAATTTGTTCTACGTCGATTTCGCGCAGAACGAGCACAGGCCGGTCCCCGGATACTATCAGCTCAATTACGTGGAGTCCCCGGGCCTTCTGTCCGTGGAGCAGGTCAGGACCGGCGGCGAAAGCCGGGTCTTCGACGTGGAGACCGGGGATCTGACGGACTATACCAGGGCGTATCCCCTAAGCGGGGACTTGGCCGTCTTCAACGCCGGGGGCACCCAGCGCTTCGGCCTTATGAACGGGCGGGGCGAGGTCCTCATAGAGCCGGTCTGCTCCGCCCCGGTGAGCCTGGGCAGCGGGATGTACGGTATGGTCTCCGCGTCCGAAAAGGAGGCGTATCTTGTGAGCGCCGGGGAGGGGCTCGCAGGGACCTTCCCCTTTGAGAACAGTTTTGCCTTTTCCGGGCAGTTCTACAGCGCGGAGGGCGAGGCGTGGTTCTGCCCGGTGCGCCTGGACACGGCCGTGGGGCTCATCGACGCCAAGGGCGAGGTGTGCATCCCCTTCGGGCAGTATCAGGACCTGTCGGCGCCCCAGGACGGGCTGGTCGTGGCGATCGATATGAACGGCCGGTACGGCGCGCTGGATACGGCGGGGCAGACGGTCATCGGGTTTCGGTACGACAGGATAACCAACGTGTCCGAGGGGCTTGCCGTCGTCGAGGCCGACGGTCGCGTGGGCGTCATGGACACCAACGGGAACAAGGTCATCCCCCTGGGGAACGCCTTCGGGTACATCGGGGCCTTCCATCACGATCTGGCGGAGGCGTCGAAGGGGGACTTGTGGGGGGTCATCGACACGACAGGCGGCACCGTGGTGCCCCTCAAGTACGCAGGGGCCTACCCGGACTGGACCGGAAAGACCATAAGCGTGCTCGATCAGGCCGGGAAAATGGGCCTTCTGGACACGGAGGGGCGGGAGCTCCTGCCCATGGAATATGACGAGATCCGTTCCCTGGGCAGCGGGCTTTTCCAGGTGTCCCAGGGGGACAAGCGCGCGGTCGTGGACGAAACGGGCGCCTATGTGCTGGAGCCCGTCCAGGCGGACTCCATCGGTGTGCTCGAGGACGTGTTCGTGGTCTATACCAAAAACCGGCAGATCACCACGGGGGACGACCAGCTCCCGACGAGCGTGCTGGACAGCCGGGGCAAGACGCTGCTGGATCTCGGGGATATGGACGGCCGGTACTTCGACGACGCAAACGAGGTCTTCCTGGTCATGGAGGAGGGCAAGTACGGGCTTTACAGCCTCCACGGCGGAGAACTCCTGCCCCTCCGGTACGACGCCATCACCCCCAGGGACACGGACGGCGACGGGATCATCGACATCTATCTTGTGGCGGAGGGCCGGCGCGTGGGGCTCCTTGACCCGTCCGCGGCGAAAAAGTACGATGCCGTGGGCGGCCGGACGCCGGCCCCCGCGCCCTTCCCTTGGATCTGGGTGGGCGTCGGCGCCGGAGGCGCCGTGGCGGCGATCGCCGTCGTTGTCATCGCCGTTGTCGTCTCCGGGAGGAAAAAGCGGGCGAAGGCCGCCGTACCGCTTGTGACGCGGATACCGCCGGCGGAGGGGCCCAGGTTTTGCACCGAGTGCGGCGCGCCGGTGGCACCGGGGAGCTCGTTCTGCCGCAAGTGCGGGAAAAAAATTTGAGGAGGGATCCTTATGAAGAAAAAACTGGTGACTATGCTGCTGGCCCTGGTACTGGCGGTGTCGATGGCGGCGCCGGCGGGGGCGAAGAAGGAGGATTCCGTGCGGTGGCTGGATTTTGAGCTGCCGGAGGCGGTGGCGGAGGCGGTCCGGGAGGGACAGGCGCAAAACTTTATGTACTACTCCCTCCTTTATTCGGAGCCTCTGGGCTTCCTGACCGTCCACGCCAACGGGGAGGACGGCGAAAGCCGGGTCTTCGACCTGGAGACCGGGGAGGAGGCGGACTATTTCGATGTGTTCCCCCTCAGCGACGGTCTGTTCGTCTTTAACCGGGACGGGGACCCCTCCCATTACGGCCTCATGGACGCCAAGGAGCGGGTGCTCATCGACCCGGTCTGCGACCGTTACGCCGTCGATTTGGGCGGCGGGCTCTACGGCATGGTCTCCGAAAGCGAGGGCGAGGCGTATCTTTTGGACGACAAGGGGAAGATCGTGGAGACGTATTTCTTCGATTCCTCCTTCTATTTTACCGCCTTGCCCCGCGGCGAGGACGACAAATGGCTGGCGCTGGTGGGAAGCGATGACTCCGAAGGATTCATCGCCGCCAAGGGCCACTTCGCCGTCCCCCTCAGCCCGTATTTCTTCAATATCCCGGTAAACGGCCTGATTGGCTTCATGGACTTCACGGCCCAGGGCGTGCGGTACGGCGTTATGGACGTTGAGGGCCTTACCGTCCTCGCGCCCTTGTTCAAGAGCCTCATCGTCGGCGACGGGGGGCTCATCACCGCCCAGAACGAGGACGGCCTCTACGGCGTGGTGGACCGGGAGGGCAGCGTGGTCATTCCCTTTACCTATACCAGCCTGAGCGCCGTTGACCACGGCCTGATCGCGGCCTGCGACGGTCCTATGGACGGGGACAACTGGGGGGTCATCGACATCGAGGAAAACACGGTGGCGCCCTTCCGGTACAGCCGTACCTCCATCGCGCCCTGCGGCGAGGACGTCTTTATCCGCGTTCAGGACCAGGAGGCTCAGGGGCTTTTGGACCGGGAGGGGCAGGAGCTCCTGCCCTTGAAATATGACAATATCTCTCCCGAGGAAAGCGACCTCATCATGGCGGTCAGAAACGGGAAATGCGGCCTTGTGGACAAGGACGGCGACTATGTGTTCGGGCCGGTCACGGGCGAGTGGCTGTTTCAGGGCGGGAGCGTTGTCGTGGTGCTGTCGGATTTTTTCGACTATGAGGTAAGCGGCATCTTCACCCTGGACGGGGAGGAGCTTCTGCCGCTGGACGGCCGCGACAGCGCGCGCGTCCGGATGATGGACGGCCTGGGCATCATTGTCGACACGCTGGACGACGGGGAGAGACAGCTGGCGCTTTTGAGCGAAGAGGGCGAGGTCCTGCTGCCGCTGACCTGCGACGTCATCACCCCGCAGGATACCGACTACGACGGGCTCGAGGACACGTTCCTCGTCATGGACGGCGAGAGGGTGGGGATCTGTTCCCTGGCCGCCAAGCCCGCCGGCGATGAGGCGGCGGAGGACAAGGCCGGCGGCTTCCCGTGGGTGTGGGTGGCGGTCGGCGTTGGGGGCGCTGTGGTGTTGATCGCGGTCATTGTGGTCGTCGTTGTAGTGTCCAAGAAGAGGAAAAAGAAGGCGATCCCCGCTCCGGCGGCGGAGGGGCCGAGGTTCTGCACCGAGTGCGGCGCGCCGCTGACGCCGGGGAGCTCGTTCTGCCGCAACTGCGGGAAGAAGCTTTGAGGAGGGATACGGTGAGCTGGAACTTTTTTGCTTTGATCTCCCGGATGAAGAACATCGACCGCTGGGCGTTGATG
>CANQSD010000038.1 GCA_947626385.1 uncultured Oscillospiraceae bacterium
AAGTAGGGGAGATCGTTCTTCTCGGCGTAGTCCACGATCTGCGCGTCCCATTCGTCGTACCAGTGGGGGTACTCCGTGGGGGCCTTGATGAGGATAAGGGCGATGCCGTTTTCCTTACATAGGGCCGTAATCTTGTCCAGATACCCCATGGCGTTGGCGCCCAGGGTGTAATCCAGGAGGGCCATGGGAGGGGGAAAGCCCGTTTGGGGCTTTACGTCCACCCGCATATAGTAGCCGGCGTGAGTGACCAGGTCCTTGGAGAAGAGATGCTTGAAGTCGTCGGCGGTGAGCTCGCTCCACCGGGCGTGGTAGCGCAGGAGGGGGAAGACGTAGTCCAGAAAGCTCTCGTCCTCGGTCATGGACGCGCGGATGGCGGCGGCCTTGGAGCCGGACCAGCGCATCCCGTCCAGGCTCATGCGGTTGTACGCTTCGCTCTGGGGCGTATTGTACTTGAGGGCCAGGACGTTGAAGACCACGACCTTGGGCGTCTCGTACCGCAGGGCGTCCTCCAGAAGGTAGTAGGACTGCCAGACAAGCTGTTGGGCGGAGCCCCGGATGTAGCTGGTGATGCCGTAATTTTCCCAAAGCGTGATGGGGGAGAAGTTCTCGTAGACCTCGCAGTCGCCGATGAACAGCACCTCGTGGGGGAGCTCCTCCCGGTAGTATTCCTCCACCATGGACCCCTCCACGATGCCCGTCTGGTATTTGGGAGTCAGGAGCCGCTGGCAGAGCCAGAGGACCGCCACGAGGGCCAGGAACACGGCGAGGCCGGACAGAAAAGCCTTTCGCTTCATGTGATCACCTGAAAACGCTTAAAACTGGTTGTAAATGAACTGGCTGGAGTCATACCCCACGCCGTAGGCGCCGAAGATGACGATGACCAGCGCCAGCGCCGCCATGACGCCGTAAAGCGCCGCACGGGGCTTCCTGTAGAGGGCCTCCCGGACGCTGCCGCGCCGGGCCTTGTAGAGGCTCACGCCCAGGACGATGAAGAAGCCCGCGATAAGCACCCCGTAGTCCGCGCCGGTGAGTCCCAGCGCCAACAGCGACCCGTCCCAAAGGACGTGGACGTTGAAGCGGGTGAACATAGTGCCCACCATTTTGAAGGTCATGGGCACGTCCCGGTAGCAGTCGAACATGCGGATGACGCTCATGAGGAGGATGGTGCGGACGACCTGGAAGACCTCATAGGGGGCTTTGCCCTTTACGTGGAAGCGGGCGTGGAATTTGGCGTACAGAGGCTCCAGCTCCTGGGAGGCCATGATGACCACGAAGTTCATAAGGCCCCACACCACGAAGTTCCACGCCGCCCCGTGCCAGATGCCCGTGGCAAGCCACACGGCAAAGCAGCTCAAATAGACGGTGACCCGCTTGCCGATGGCCTTGCCCAGGTGGTCCCGGGACCACTTGGAAAGCTTGAGCATGGGCTTACTCACCGAGATGGGGTAGAAGATGTAGTCCGTGAACCAGGTCCCCATGGTGATGTGCCAGCGGTTCCAGTATTCCTTGATGTTCTTGGAGAAGTAGGGGAGGTTGAAGTTCTCCGCCACCCGGATGCCCATGGCCTCGGCAAGGCCGATGGTGATGTCGATGCCGCCGGTGAAGTCGCAGTAGAGCTCAAAGGCGTAGAAGAGCATGGCGACAAAGACGTATGTACCGGTGTATTGGGCGGTGTCGGCGATGAGGGCCGTCACGGCGGTGATGATCCGGTCGGCCAGGACGACCTTCTTAAAATATCCCCACAGCACCCGCGTAAGGCCGAAGGAGACGGCCTTGCCATCGTAGGGGTGGGGTCCGTAGAGGGTCTTGGAGAGATCCCCGTAGCGGCTGATGGGCCCCTGGACAAGCTGGGGGAAGAAGGAGACAAAGAGCAGGAGCTTCAGGAAGCTCCGTTGGGCTGTCTGCTTGCCCCGGTAGACGTCGATGACGTAGCTCACCGTCTGGAAGGTGTAGAAGGAGATGCCCATGGGGACGATCATGTCGATGGCGTGAAAGCGCCCGTCGCGGAAAAGCTTCCCCAGGTTCTCAAGGACGAAATTTGTGTACTTCGTCACCGCCAGCACGCCCAGCTCAAGGAAAAGCGCCAGCAGGAGCCACCGCCATTGGGCGGCCTTGTGGCGGGCCTTCAGGGCCTTCTTCTCCTCCTTGGTCATGTCGGGGCTTTGGGCCAGGATCGCCTTGCGGCGGGCCTCGATGGACTCCAGCTTCAGGGCGATGAGATAGGCGCTCGCCGCCGTGAAGACGATGAAGAAGAGATACCGCCAGTCGGCGATGGCGTAAAAGGCCAGGGACGCCACCAGCAGAAGCGGCCACTGGCACACCTTCGGCAGGAGGTAGTAGAGGACCAGCACCGCCGCCATGAAGGCGATGAAGCCGTAGGATGTGAAGAGCATGGCTTACTCGTCTTCCAGCCTCTCAATGAGGTCCCAGAGGGCCTCGGCGGAGTTGAAGTTCTCCGGGACGATCTCCTCCGGGGGGATGGTCACGTCCATCTGGGCGTTGATCTCAGAGATGATGGCGATGATGTCCAGGGAGTCGAGGATGGAGTCGTCGATCAGGGTGTCGCACAGCTCGAAGTCCACCTCCGGGTGGATGGAGCGCAGGATGGAAAGCAGGGTGTCCATAATGTTCCTCCTTATTCATTCCCCGCCGCCCGGGCCTGGAGGGCCTTGCGGTCCAGCTTGCCGTTGGCGGTGAGGGGCATTTTTTCAAGCTTTTCAATGGCGTTGGGCACCAGATACCGGGGAAGGCGTCCCCGCAGGGCGGCGGCGAGTTCGGGGACCTCCGGCGTGCCCACGTAGTAGAGGACAAGGCGGTCGCGCTCCCGGTCGAAGACGCAGCAGGCCGAGCCGATGCCGTCCAGCATATTGACGTTGACCTCGATCTCCCCCAGCTCCACCCGGTGGCCCATGTGCTTGACCTGGTAGTCCTTCCGGGAGACGAAGACAAGCTCCCCCCGGTCGTTGAACCGCCCCAGGTCCCCGGTGCGGTAGATGAGCTCAGGGTAAAGGTCGTTTAAGGGGTTCTGGACGAAGACCTCGCCTGTCTTCTCAAAGGCCCGGTAGTAGCCCATGGTGAGGGACGCACCCCGGACGCAGATCTCGCCCACCTCGCCGGGGGCGGCGAGCTTGTTTTCCTCGTTCAGGAGCAAAATTTCCGTGTTCCGGAAGGGCCGGCCCACGGGCATGACCTCGTCCAGGGCGAACTCCCGGTCCACCTTGTAGTAACAGCACATGCCGGTGCACTCCGTGGGGCCGTAGAGGTTCACAAACCGCGCCTCCGGCAATGCCTTTTTCCAGAGGTCGAACTGCTTGATGGGGAAGACCTCGCTGCCGAAGGCCACGGTGTGGAGGGTTTTGGGGATCTGCTTGTCCAGCACGCCCAGGGAGGAGATGATGGTGAGGGCGGAGACGACCCAGCAGACGGTGTTGATCTCGTATTTGTTGAGGAATTCCACCAGCTTTACCGGGAACATGAAATATTTCCGGGGAACGATGTAGGTGGTGGCGCCGAATTTGATGGTGGGGTAGAGCTCCTTGAGGCAGGCGTCGAAGTAGAAGGGCGTCTGGTTGGCAAAGCGTGTCTGCTCGTTGAAGCCCAGCGCCTCACTGAGCGTCTCGATGTAGTCGATGACGGACCGGTGGTTGGCAACCACGCCCTTGGGCATCCCGGTGGAGCCGGAGGTAAAGACCACGTAAAGGGGGTCGGTGTCACAGTGGCGGGCACGGATGTCCGCCAGGGCCTGGTCGTCCGCGTCCCCGGCGGAGATGTCGCTGTAGAGCCTGATCTCGCCCTTGAAATCGAAGGACCTGGCCAGCGCCTCGGTCTTCTCGTCGCAGATCATCATGGGCGCGTCCAGCGTTCCCAGGATGAGCTCCACGCGAAAGCGTGGCATCTCCTCGTCCAGGGGCACATAGTAGCACCCGCCATAGGCCACGCCGAAGAAGGCCGCCACGGTCTGGGGGCTCTTTTTCATGAAGACCGCCACGGGCTTACGGTAGACCCCGGCGCGGTGGAGCGCCGTGCCGATGGCCCGGGAGGCCCGGTGAACCTGCCCGAAGGTGAGCTCCACGGTCTCGTCGGCGTAGGCCACCTTGTCCGGGAGCCGTGCCGCCGTGGGCTCCAAATACTCGAGAACGTTCGTCTGGTGCAAGCCGCGCACCGCCTTTCTGTGGGTTTTTCAGCGCTTGAGGGTGGCGGAGTTGTAGTCCACCAGATTTTGCAGGGATTTTGTGGCCCGCTCGGGGTAGAGGGAGGGGTCGAAGATGTGGGAGTTGTTGTGGGCCGTGGAATACGCCTCCAGCTCCGCGTCCGTCACCATGAAGAAGTTGTCCCCCGTGCCCTTGCGGGGCGTGGCGTCCAGGTGATACCAGCCGTCGCCCAGGTTGATGAGGTTCCAGTAGTGGCGGGAATGGGAGGTGTCGGATTTGACGATGTCCACGTTGTCGATGCCGGCGGCGGTGAGCAGCGCCTTGCAGGCGGAGAAGTACACAAAGCAGTCGCCGGAACGCTGGGTGAACGCCTGGTGGGCGCCTATGGTCCAGCTGGACTTGTCCGAGGTGTCCACATAGGTGATGTTGTAGAGCGCCCAGCGGTAAATGGCGTAGGCCACATCCATGTCGTCCATGGAGCTTGTGGTGATCTGTGTAAGGACCTCCCTGGCCTCCGCCAGGACGACCTCGGGTTCGATGTATCCGGCGGGCTTTTCGGTGATAGTGACGGTGACGGCGACCTCGGTGGTGTTGCCCGCCGCGTCCGCGGCGCGGTAGGTGACCTCATAGGTCCCGGGCTTTTTCATATCGACCCCGGAGCTGTCGATCTCCAGCGTGGGGGCGGGGTCCTGGTCGTCCGTGACGGTGACGCCCTCCCGGTAGCTGATGGAGTCGCCCGCGAATGCCTCGATGTCGTGGGCCCCTGAAATCACCGGCGGCACGGTGTCGGCAAGCACCGTGACGGTGACGGGCAGCTCCGTTTTGTTGCCGGAGGTGTCCATGAGGACCACCGTCTCCCGGTGCTCGCCGCTGACGGTCAGGTCCGGCGTGGTTTTGAAGTAGACGGTGACCTCCGTCACGTCATGCACGTCCGCCACGCACTTGTAGGGGTCCAGCTCGGCCCCCAGGGGGACCGTCATGGGCACGGTGACGCCGGAGGGCGGGGTGGTGTCCTCAATGGTGAGGGAGCAGTCGTAGCTCTTGCCGTCGTATTCGATGATCACGGCGTAGACGCCGGGGACGGAGGTGTCTATGGCGGCCACGTCCGTGACGAACTTGCCGTCCTGGGGGCTTTTTTTCATGAAGAGCCCCATGGTCACCGGCTCGCCGGCCTCCAGCGTTACCTTTTCCGTCACCGCCGGGTTGAGGACGGTGGCGAGAATGGCGCAGACCACCACAATGAGAAGAAGAACAAAGAGCACCAGCGGGGCGCGGCTCCTCTTTTTCCGGCGGCGCGGACGCCTCGCGTACTCGGCGTAATAACCTTCGCTTGTTCGATCGCTCATGGAGCTTCCAAGCCCCTCCCTTGACCAATGATTTCGACCCATTTTACCACTCCTGTCTGTCGATTACAAGTGCAATCATGGAAATTCGGAAAAATTATCGTAAACCATTTTGAAAACGCCCGGCGGGCCGGAGATGTCACAACGATGTCAAAAATTTCCCGCTTTTTCCATGACCGGGCCATTTTTTCTAAATAGGTCTTCCCATTTCCCGGCTTTTCGTTTATAATGATTCTATATGACTATAGGGCGGAGGGACAAGAGATGGAGCTGGACGGCCTTCAGGACCATGAGCGGCGGCATTTGACGCTGCTGCGCAAGCTTGCGCCGGAGTGCGCGGTGCTTTTGAAAAAACGGGGGGACTTCCCCCTGCCCGAGCCCTGCGATATCGCCGTCTACGGCGCGGGGGCCCGGAGGACGTTGAAGGGCGGCACGGGGTCCGGGGACGTGAACTCCCGCTTTTACGTGACCGTGGAGCAGGGCCTGGAGGAGCAGGGCTTTCGCGTCACCTCCAAGGCGTGGCTCCGGGGCTTTGACGAGACGGGCTCCGCCGACGGCCTTGCTTTGGACGGGGCGGGGGATACCGCCCTCTACGTCCTGGCCCGCACCTCCGGCGAGGGGTGGGACCGGGCCGACGTCCCCGGCGACTACCGTCTGACGGAGGGGGAGATCCGGGATATCCTCGCCTGCCGGGAGAAATACCGCCGCTTTATGCTGGTGCTCAACGTCTGCGGCCCGGTGGACCTCAGCCCCGTCATGGACGTGGACAACATCCTGCTCCTCTCGCAGCTGGGTGCGGTGACGGGCAGGGTGCTGACGGACATTCTGTTGGGGAACGCCGTCCCCTCGGGGAAGCTCACCTCCACCTGGGTGCGCTCCGAGGACATCTGCCGCATTGGGGATTTCGCAACGCCCGACAACGTCCGCTATCGCGAGGGCGTCTATGTGGGCTACCGCTACTACGACGCCGCGGGTGTGACGCCCCTCTACCCCTTCGGCTATGGCCTTTCCTACACGGATTTTACCCTGGGCGCGGTGAAGACGACCCTCACCGGCGGTGAGGTGCGCGTCTCGGTGCCCGTCTTCAACGCCGGCCGTTTCCCCGGCCGGGAGACCGTCCAGGTCTACGTCTCCGCCCCCTGGGGGACGCTGGACAGGCCCCGGAAGGAGCTGGCGGGGTACGCCAAGACCCGCCTACTTTCCCCCGGCGAGGCCCAGCGGGCGGAGGTGTCCTTCCCCATGACGCGCTTGGCGGGCTTTGACGAAAAGACCTCCTCCTATCTGCTGGAAAAGGGCGAATACCTCATCTACGCGGGCACGGACAGCGCCCACGTGGAGCTGGCGGCGGCGGTGGAGCTTCCCGAGACGCTTACCGTCCGGAAGGTAGAGGACATCGGCGGGAAGCCGGACTTTGCCGACTGGCGTCCCGAAAAGCCCGACCGCCCCCCGGTCCCGTCGGAGGTCCCGCGCCTTGTCTATACCGGCGAGGACCTGGCGGAGACCCCCGCGCCGGAGGCCGCGGCCCCCTCCAGGGAGGCCGTGAGCCGCGCCATGCGGCTTTCCGACGACGAGCTCATCGCCCTGTGCATGGGCGCTTTCCGGCCCGATTCCAAAAAGGCCGGCGTCATTGGCTCGGCCGGCTTCACTGTGGCCGGGGCGGCGGGGGAGACCTACGGGAAGCTTGCGGATATCCCGCCGCTCGTGATGGCGGACGGGCCGGCGGGCCTGCGCCTTGCCAAATATTATATCCGGGAAAAGGGCGTGGCCAGGGAGGTCGCGAGTCCCGCCCCCCAGCCGGAGAAGCTCACGGCGGGGGAGCGCCTCAGGCGCCTTTTGAGGCCCGAAAAAATGAGCTATACCCCGGTGGCGGACCAGTTCTGCACCGCCGTGCCCATCGGCACCGCCCTGGCCCAGAGCTTTGACCCGGCGCTTTTGGAGCGGGTGGGCCGGCTCATCGGGGAGGAGATGGCGCTTTTCGGCGTGGACCTGTGGCTGGCCCCCGCCCTCAACATCCACCGCTCGCCCTTGTGCGGACGGAACTTTGAATATTACTCCGAGGACCCCCTGGTCTCCGGCCTCACCGCCGCCGCCGTCACAAAGGGCGTCCAGTCCGTCCCCGGCCGGGGCGTCACCGTGAAGCACTTTTGCTGCAACAGCCAGGAGACGGACCGGTATATCTCCAACAGCCAGGTAAGCCAGAGGGCCCTGCGGGAGATCTACATACGGGGCTTTGAGATCTGCATCCGTGAGGCCGACCCCGCGGCGGTGATGACCTCCTATAACCTCTTGAACGGCGTCCACACCTCCGAGCGCGCGGACCTGAGCGAGGGGCTTCTGCGCCGGGAGTGGGGCTGGCGGGGGCTCATCATGACCGACTGGGTGGTGGCCGGCGCCGCCGGAAAGGGGCGGTATCGGACGGCCAGGGCCGCGGACAGCATCGCCGCCGGGAACCTCTTTATGCCCGGTTCCCCGGCGGACTGGAGGGCCGCCAGGAAGGCGCTGGAGGACGGCGTCCTCCACGGACGAAGGGCGCGGCTCACCGCCGCCTTCGTCATCGACGCCGCGCGGCGGTTGAAAACGCCGAACAGATCTTGAATGGGCGGAGAAGTTTGACCGGTAAGGGGAGGCTGACAGCGTGACAAGACCTATGGAGGACGCGGGGCGGTTTTTTGAGGCCGCCAGCGTGGCGGCGCTCATCATCGGACGCGACGGGGCGGACCGGTGGGCGGTGCGCTATCAAAATCCGGCCGCCCGGGCCCTGGTGGGGGAGCGGGGGACGGAGCTGGAGCGGGTGCTGGCCCCGCGCCTGGACCTTCCCGACGGGGAGGAGCGGGCCTGGGAGGAGCGCCTTTGGGACCGGGACCTGACCTTCCACGTGTCCCCCTGCGGCGAGGAGGAGCGGCTTTGCTTCATCACCGACCGGACGGAGGAGAACCGCCGCCGGCAGGAGAGCGAGCAGGCGTCCCGTGCCGCCCTGCAAAGCGCCCTGGAAGCGGCCAACGCCGCCAACCGGGCCAAATCCGACTTTTTATCCAGTATGTCCCACGACATCCGCACCCCCATGAACGCCATCGTGGGCATGACCGCCATCGCCCGGTCCCATTTGGACCAGCGGGAGCGGGTGGCGGACTGCCTGGAGAAGATCGACCTCAGCTCCCGGCATCTGCTGGCCCTCATCAACGACATCCTGGATATGTCCCGCATCGAGAGCGGCAAGATGACCATCGCGCCGGAGAGCTTCGCCATGGCGGACTTCATCCACTCGCTCCTGGCGGTGTTCCGTCCCCAGGCGGACAGGAAGCGCCAGCGGGTGGAGCTGGACTTCAGCGGCCTGCGCCACGAGCAGGTCCGGGGCGACGAGCTTCGGATCCAGCAGGTACTCATCAATATCCTCTCCAACGCCGTGAAGTTCACCCCGGAGGAGGGGACCATCTCCCTCACCGTCCGGGAAATGGCGGCGGAGAGCAAGGCGGGGCACAACTATTCCTACTATGAATTCAAGGTCCGGGACACCGGCATGGGCATGAGCCCGGAATTTTTGGAGAAGGTCTTCCAGCCCTTTGAGCGGGCCAGCGCCGCCGCGCGCATCGAGGGCACGGGCCTTGGCATGACCATCACCCACAATCTGGTGAAGATGATGAACGGCGAGATCGCCGTGGAGAGTGAGGAAGGCGTGGGGACGGTCTTCACCGTGACCCTCCCCTTAGAGCGGGACGGGGACGGAGACGCCGGCCTTTCGGCCCTGCGGAATAAGCGTGTCCTGGCTGCCGACCGGGACGAGGCGTCCTTAAAGAACCTCCGGGAGATTTTGTCCGACCTCGGTATGACCTGCGACACCTGCGGCTCGGCCCACGAGGCCACGGAGCTTGCCGCTGCCGCCCACACCGAGGGACGGGACTACTTCGCCATTCTTCTGGGGTGGCGTCTTCCCGTGGTGGACGGCGTCCAGGCCTGCCACGAGCTGCGGGCCATTCTGGGCGGGGAGGTCCCCATCTTTGTGATGAGCTCCTTTGAGTGGACCCTCACCGCCGACGAGATGGCCAAGTACGGCGTCACGGGCTTCATCCCCAAGCCCCTCTTCCGCTCCCGCCTGGGCCAGGCCCTCTACGCCTGGACCGACGAGGGCAGGACGAAGGCCGAGCAGGACGCCATGAACGGGCGCGAGAGCTTCGAGGGCTTCCGGGTCCTGCTGGTGGAGGACAATGAGCTCAACCGCGAGATCGGCGTGGAGCTTATCGAGATGCTGGGCGCCGAGGCCGACTGCGCCGAGGACGGAAAGCAGGCGTTGGAAAAGTTCCGCGCAAGCCCCGCGGGGACCTACGACCTTATCTTTATGGACATCCAGATGCCCGTCATGAACGGGCTGGAGGCGGCACGGGCCATCCGGGCCCTGCCGGAGGGGCGGGGGATGCGCGTGCCCATCGTGGCCATGAGCGCCAACGCCTTCGTGGAGGACATCCGCGCCAGCGAGCGGGCCGGCATGAACGCCCATGTGCCCAAACCGGTGAGCCTGGAGAGCCTTACCGGCGTGATGCGCCGCTTTCTGCGCCGTCCCGAGAGGGGGCAGGGCTGATGAGGGCGTATCAGGAGGAGTATCTGCGGCTCCTGGCCGGTACCGCCCAGGGCCCTTCCCTCACGTCGGTGGAGCGGGGGACCGCCCTTTTGCGGGAAAACCTTTTCCCGGTGCTGGACGATATTCTGGACGCCGGCGAGGAGGAGCTTGCCGACCTCTACGAATTCGCGGAAAAGCTCATGAGCGGCCAGGCCCGGGACGTGGGGCTACACTACCGTATCCACCTGGCGCTGATGGACTACGCCCGCCATGCCGGCAGGACCGATATGCTCCCGCGGGAGCTCTATAAGGTGGGCATGAGCCTTTATTACCTGGAGAATATGCTGTTCCCCGACACCGTCAGGCTCTTTTCCACCAGGATGCGCCTTTGCTTCACCGAGTGCGCCTCCTATTTCGGCACGCCCGCCTATGACGAGCTGGACGCCGAGAGCCGGGGGTACGTCCACCGGAGCATGGGCAACATTGCTCTGGCCTACCACGGCAGCGACCCGGCCTCCACCAAGGCCAAGCTCGCGGCCTTAGAGAGGTCTATCCGTATCCTCTCCGACCCGGACGTCCGGGCCAGGACCCCGGAGCTTCCCTGGGATACGTATCTTTACAAGAGCCACCAGGAGCGCACATCGCTCTTGGCCTCCCTGCGCCGGGGCGACGCGGGGCCGGAGACCTACGCCCAGGTGCTGGAATCGGCCCAGATCGTGCAGGAGCGCCAGCTGGCGGCCTTCCGGGAGCGGGGCGTTCCCCCGGACCCCCGGTGGCAGTATGCCTACATGGCCGCCCGGTATCACTGCGGGGCCATGCTTCTGCCGGAGCTTCTGGACGGGCTCTACGCCCTGAGCCGCTCAAGGCCGGAGGACGACTTCAGCGCCCTGGGGATCTTTGCCCACATGGGCGCGCCGGCGTACTTTATGGATTACGCCAAGGGCCTTCCCGAGCCGGAGGCCATGGAGCGGGACGTGCGGGTGGAGCGCATGACCCGGCGGATGCGGGCCTATCTCTATGCCCTGCCGCCGGAGGAGAACAGCGATATGCTCCACTTTCACCTGCGCCAGTTCCTCTGTATCTACAGGGAGGACCAGGGCGTGATACCGTTTTTTGAGCTTTTGCAGGACTTTTTCGCCACCCGGTTTCCGGCGGGCTTCGTCCGCCTGTGGACCCTGGGGCGTCTTGCCGAGACGCTCACCGGCTGGGCCGTGGAAGACTGCCCGGAGAAGCTGTCCGGCCTTTGCGGGACCCGGGGCGCCGGGGAGGTGCGGGAGCGCCGGACGGAGCTGGAGGACTTCGCCAGGCGGGCGGGGCGCCTTGCGGACGTGGGGATGCTCCACTTCTTCCGCATGGAGACCAGCGCCTGCCGCGGGCTTTTCGAGGAGGAGGAGGCGCTGATGCGCCTTCACACCTACCTGGGGGCCGACCTTTTGCGCCGGCACAGCTCGACCTGTGATTTCGCGGACATCGCCCTGGGCCACCACCGGGCCTTCGACGAGCGCAGCGGCTATCCCCTGGACTTCTCCGCCAGAGGGCTGGCGGTCCGGCCCATGATCGCCCTGGTCTCCGTGGCGGACTGCCTCGCCCGCGCCGACCGGGACGCCGTCTCCCGGAGCCGCCCCGGCCTGCCCCTGGAGGAGGCGCTGGAGCACATCCAAAAGGGCGCGGGCACGGTTTACGACCCCTTCGCCGCCGCGCTTCTGACGAGCCCGGACCGCCGGGAGCTCCTGCGCCGGAGCCTTCCGGCGTGGAAGGAGGAGGCCCTGGCGGACATCCGCCGCAGGGTCTCCGAGGCCAGGGGCGCCGTCCAACGGTGAGCCTTATTTTTATCTAATGAATGTACTAAAATCCAGAAAAAGAGGAAAGAAGATATGGCCAAAGAGAAGACAGGTGTCACCCGTGTGGCGCCCTACAACGGGAACGAGGACTACATCTTCATCAGCTACAGCCACCGGGACATGGACACGGTGCTCCCCATCCTCGCCCGCATGAAGCAGGCCGGCTACCGATTTTGGTATGACGAGGGCATCGACCCCGGCAGCGAGTGGCCCGAATCCATCGCCGACCACCTGAGCCGCTGCCGCGTATGTCTGGCGTTCATGTCCAAGACGTCCCTGACCTCCCAGAACTGCCGGAGAGAGATCAACTTCGCCCTCTCCCGGAACAAGGAGTTCCTATCCGTCATCCTAGAGCCCGTGGAGATGAGTCCCGGCATGGAGATGCAGATCTCCACCTACCAGTCCGTGCTCCGGTACAAGTACGCCGATGAGGAGCAGTTCCTTCAGCGCCTTCTCAGCGTGACCCTCATGGCCCCGTGCAAGGAGCCGGAGCCCGCCCCGGAGCCTGTCCCGGCGGCAGAGCCCTCCCCGCCCCCCACGCCTCCGGCGCCCGTCCGGGAGGAGAGGCCCGCGCCGGCCAAAGCGGCCCCGGCGGCGCGAGCGAAAAAGTGGCTGCCCTTTGCCCTGGGCGGCGCGGCCCTGGTCCTCGTGGCGGCGATTTTGGCCGTGGCCCTCTCCACCGGTCCCAAGGGGACGGGAAAGGACGGCGGGGACGATCCCGGTGCCTCCGGACCCGTGGACCGGGAGGAGGATAACGGCAGGGATAAGGATAAAGATAAGGATAAGGATAAGGATAAGGACGACAGCGGCACTGAGCCCGACGAGACGGAGCCCGACGGCACCGAACCGAACGGCACGGAGCCTGAGGATACCAGGTCCGACGTCGGGGACGATCTCGTGGTGGTCATCGGTGACCAGGAGTACAGAAACGACACGACGACCCACCGCATAGAGAACGCCGAGGTCAGCGCCGAGCAGCTGCGGGACCTGGCGAAGCTCGACAAGTGCTCCAACCTATCCTTCTCCGGCTGCTCTCTGGACGGCGCGGCCCTTTCGGAGCTTGCGAACCTCCCGGAGCTGGACATCCTGAGCTTTAAGGACTGCACCGGCATAGGGGACCTTTCGTGGCTTGCCGGGATCGGGCACTTTTACCACCTGACGATCTCCGGCTGCGGCCTGACGGACCAGCAGGCGGAGGTGTTGGGACAGGTGCGGATCGGCTCCACGCTTGATATCTCCTACAACGAGCTGACGGCCATCCCGGCGCTGGCCGATCCCCCCTCGCTTGAGGGACTTTACATCAGCGGCAACGCCATCGGCTCTCTGGAGGCCCTGTCGTCCTTCACGTCCCTGTCGGATCTCCGGGCCGCCGGTTGCGGTCTTACGAGCCTTAAGGGACTGGAGAAGCTGGAGAAGCTGCGGGTCCTTGTCGTGGGGGACAACGACCTTAGGGACGTGGAGCCCATCGCAAACCTCATCTATCTCACCTGGCTCGATCTGAAAGATAACGACATCGCCTCCCTGGCGCCGCTCCGGTATTACGCGAAGCTTGCCACCGTCTCCCTCCGGGGCAACGCCAGCCTCACCGATTTGGATATCCTGGCGGGGAGCGCCGGGACCCTGAATAAGCTGGACCTCAGCGGTCTTCAGACTCTGACGGACCTGAGCTTCCTGGCCGGCGCCGAGAGCCTCACGAAGCTCTATGTGGAGAACACGTCCCTCACAAGCCTTGACGGGCTTGAGGACAGCCTGGGCCTTAAGTCGCTGTTGGCCAAGGGAAGCGCCATCACCGATATCTCTGCCCTCAAGGACCACGACAAGCTCTCCCTTGTGGAGTTCACCGGCAATTCCATCGCCGCACTCCCGGAGCTTGGCACCATGTGCTCCGGCAGCAATAACCCGGTCCTCATCCTCTCAAACAATAGCCTGACAAGCCTTGAGAACCTTCCGAAGATCCACTACTTCCGCCTTATGCTGGAGGGCAACCCCCTGACGGATGTGACGGGCCTTGCCGGGACGGACGGCACCGTGGTGATGTTGGACATCCCCGAGGGGCTGGACCTGGAGCCCCTGCGGGAGGCCAAATTCTCGACCTTTTACATCCGGGACCTCTTCATCGGACAGAAGGCGGCGATGGACGCCATCCACTACAACAAGGCCGTGACCCACGAAGAGGCGATGGAGGAGCTGGATTACCTTTACGATTTTTGGCCTGATTTCTGAAAGGAGCGGACATATGGTCATTCTGATCGTCTATCTCACCGGACTTGTTTTCGTGAGCTGGCTCCTTCGGAACAAGAGCCTGCAGCTTCGCAGCTTTCTCACGGTGGGCTATAACTACCTCTTTATCATTCCGCTCTACTTCTTCACGCTCCTGCCCGAATGCGAGACTACGGCGGAGGTCCTGAATCTCCTCATCCGCTGCGCCTATCAGGCGCCCAAGGCTATGACCTTCTGGGCGGACGTGGACCTGTTCAACGACCCCGCTATCACGCTCCTCTTCTACATCGTGTCGGTCTACACCGCCCGGACCCTGCTCCTCCTCTTTGCCCGGCGCTTCATGACGAGCCTCGCCACGCGGCTCGGCATGGTCCTGCGCTGCCGGGTCATCGCCGTCTGCGGCGAGGCCGGGGACGCGGAGAGCCTGATACGGGAGATCCGGAAAAACGACCGGCACGCCCCCGTCCTTTACATCCCCCAGCGAGAGCAGGACAGGGAGGCGGACCTGAAGGTCCCTACGGAGACGCGGTCCTGGGCCAAGTTCCTCAAGGCGGGCCGCAATAACCTGGTCATCCTCCTGCCGGACACCAATCACAACAATTTGAGCCGCCTTCAGGAGCTGGACGAGCTGGGGAAGACCGTCCCCGGCCTGAAGGTCACGGCCTTCCTCGACAACGACACCCTGCGCTTCGACGACATGAGCTGTCCCCATATCGACGCCTATCTCGTGTCCATGGAGCAGCTGCTCATCCGCCGGTTCCTCACGGAGGCCCAGCCCCTGGAAACGCTCCGGAAGCAGGGAGGGGAGAACCGCGGGAGCGGCATCCTGGTGCCCGAGCGCCCCTTCACCTTGGCGGTCATCGGCTTTACGTCCCTGAGCGTGGAATTCCTCCTGGAGACCTGGGAGAACGCCTCCTTTGGATCGGCCGCGCCGGACCGGCGGGGCTTTGAGGCCACGGTCATCGACGGCGGCATCGGGAAAAAGCGCGCGCCCCTCTTTGTGGACGCCCCGCGCCTCTCCCACGAGCCCGCTATCTCCTGGGTGGACGCGGAGCCGGGCACGGAGGAGTCCTTTGAAGCCGTGGCCGGAAAGCTGGGCTCCCTCCACCAGGTGCTCATCGCCACGCCAGACACGAGGCTCAACCTGGACATCGCCATGCGCCTGCTGCGGCTTTCCAAGCGCCGGGGCCTTGAGCAAACCCACCCCCAGATAGTGGTGGCCCTCTTCGAGAACATGGGCGCGGGTGCGGAGATCTTTTCCAAGGAGGCCGGAGGTATGTTCCTCCGGTGCAACGCCGCCCAGTTCACTTACTCCGAGCTGGTCCTGCGCCGGACGGACGCCGAGGCAAACGAGCTCCACCGGCGGTATATCTCCAACACCGACGGGGGCAGGGACTGGAACACCATCGGCACATACCTTCAGAATTCCAACCGCGCAGTAGTCTGGGATATCCCCAACAAGCTCCTTCTGGCCGGGGACCTTGAGGGCAAAACGAAGGAGGAGCGGGAGAAGATCTACTGGGAGCTTGCGAAATACGAGCACCTGCGCTGGTGTACTTACCAGTACACCCACGGCTGGGAGACCCTGCCGCGAGGGGAGCTGACGCCCGACGAGATCGCCCGCCGCGCCACCAAGCGCGCCGCGGCGCGGCTCCACGCCTGCCTCGTCCCCTGGGACGAGCTGGACGACCTCCCCCAGGAGCGCCCGGGCCTTCTCAAATATTACGATTACGAGAACGTCACGGCCCTCTTTGAAAAAGAGAAAAGTTGAGTCCCTTCTCCCGTCCGGGCTTTACAGGGCGGGAAATCTATGAAAAGGAGGTATATGCATTGAAAGACAGGTCCGGCAGGCGAGAGAGGCTGAGACGGGAGCTCCGGGAGAAGAGGAATGTGGCCGTCGTGTATTTCGTCCTGCGGCTGCTGGTGCTGGTCACTATGGTCCGCCAGGCCATGAACAGGAACTATGAGAACGTGGCCCTGTGCCTCTTCACCCTGGTCCTGTTCCTCCTGCCCTCCCTCATCGAGCGCAGGCTGAGGATCGAATTCCCCGACGTCATGGAGATCATCATTCTCCTTTTCATCTTCGCCGGGGAGATTTTGGGGGAGATCGGCGCGTATTTCACGGTCTTTCAGGGGTGGGACGTGCTCCTGCACACCATGAACGGCTTTCTCTGCGCCGCCATCGGCTTTTCGCTGGTGGATATGCTCAACCGCAACGAGCGTTTCTCCCTGTCCCTGTCGCCGGTCTATATGGCCATTGTGGCCTTCTGCTTCTCCATGACCATCGGGGTCTTCTGGGAGTTTTTTGAGTTCACCGTGGACCGCCTCTTCCTCCGGGATATGCAAAAGGACGCGGTGGTCAACGCCATCTCCTCCGTGATGCTGGACCCCGCCGGCGGCAATACCCACGTCATCATCAAGGATATCCAGGACGTCATCCTGGTCACCGCCGACGGCCAGATCCCCCTGGGTGTAGGCGGCTACATGGACATCGGCCTTGTGGACACCATGAACGACCTCTTCTCCAACTTCCTGGGCGCGGTGGTCTTCTCCGTCATCGGCTTCGTCTACCTCAAAAACCGCGGCCGCGGCAAGATCGCCCCCCGCTTCATCCCCCAGGTGCTGGACGTGGAGGAGAAGGAGAAGGACAAGTGATCCGCAAGGCCATGGCGAGGCTTATCGACTGAAAATAAAATTTGCGATATAAGGAGGTTTCCCCATGAAGATCTGTGTTCGCTGTCACGACATGGGTATGCACAGCTCGGAGGACATCGTCCGGCGGGCCAAGGAGCTGGGCATCGACGGCGTCCAGCTGGTGGTCTACAAGAATTACCCGGACGTGCCCTACGTCCCCGGCGGCATCACCCACGAGAAGGCCCGCGAGATCGGCAAAGCCCTTGCCGAGGGCGGGCTGTGCGTCCCCCTCATCGGCGCGTACTTCAACCCGGTCCACTCAGATAAGGCCAAGGCGGAGCGGTGTTTTCAGATTTTCTCCGAGTACCTGGCCTGCGCCAAGGAGCTGGGCGGGGCCTATGTGGGCAGCGAGACCGGCTCCTACAACGACGACAAGTGGACCTACAACCCCAAAAACCGCACCGAGGAGGCGTACAGCATCGTCGTGGACACCTTCTCGCGCCTGGCGGACATCGCCGCCGGGCACGGCGTCAACATCGCCATGGAGGGCGCCGCCGGCCACGTCTGCTGGCAGCCGGAGGTGCTGGACGCGGTGGTGAAGCGCATGGATAAGCCCAACGTGCGCATCATCTTCGACCTCTACAACTACATGGACGCTGGGAACCAGCACGAATACCTGGACATCCTGGACCGGGGCCTGCGCATCTTTGAAGGCCGTATCCTCCTTTTCCACATCAAGGACTGCCTCCTTACCTCCGACGGCTCCGCCCCCAAGCAGGTCCCCTTCGGCAAGGGGGACCTGGATAAGCGCGCCATCCTCTCCCGCATCAAGGCCTACGACCCCGACGCCGTCCTGATGCTGGAGGGCACCACCACCGACGACCTGCCGTTCGCGGTGCGGACGATAAGGGAGATCTGGGAGAGCGTGTAAGCGCCCAACGGAACCACCCCTGCCGCTTCGCGGCAGGCCCCGACCCGGGAGGGGCTAAAAGAATAGGCGCGTTGCTGGAACACTTCCGAAAATCGCACTCCCTCCGACAAAGAGCCCTCCCCGCAGGGCGGGGAGGGGCAGGGGTGAGGTGGGGGCCGAAGGATTTTGAGCGGTTTCGATGAACGTACCCACCCACCTCATCCGGCGCCTGCGGGCGCCACCTTCCCCGCCTAAGCGGGGAAGGCTAAGACGGGGGACGAGGGACGGGGAACGAAGGCTCGAATACCCCGCCGCCGCGGCGGCACCCCATCTCCGGCCCAAGAGCCGCCACGTCGTCGCTCAAGCCGCTTTGCTTCAAGCTCCCTTCGGTCG
>CANQSD010000039.1 GCA_947626385.1 uncultured Oscillospiraceae bacterium
ACGATCGAGTTCCGAATCTTCCGGGGTACGCTCAAATACAACACACTGATAGCCACGTTGCAGCTCGTTGAGAGGCTCTGCGACGTGGCTGTTTCTATGTCCGACGAGCATTCCTGTAATCCGTAAAAACCGCCAATTGAAAAAAGATGAACCTCGCAGTAAGCTTGAGGTGCATCTGGCCGGATGTAACGACCCAAACAAACCGGAGGTTCAAGATGGATTATACACAGAATGCGAAGATTGCGCAAGTCACAGAAAAAACTTTGATCATCGGTGTCGATGTCGGCAGCGAAACACACTACGCCCGGGCGTTCAACTGGCGCGGTCAGGAGTTGAGCAAGAAGGCGTTTTCCTTCAGGAACGATCTTGACGGCTACGCTGCATTTACCAGGTGGCTGGACGCATACCGGCAGAGTATGGACGCCGGGAAAGTCATGATCGGCTGCGAGCCGACGGGACACTACTGGTTCAATTTCGCACGGTACGTGAAACGGAGCGGCATGACTTTGGTGCTGGTAAATCCGTACCATGTGAAGCAGACAAAAGAGTTGGACGACAACAGCCCAACGAAAAATGACCGCAAAGACCCAAAGACCATCGCTAGGCTGGTGTCGGAGGGGCGCTATACCTTCCCATATATGCCGGAGGGTATCTATGCGGATCTGCGGCAGGCATTCTCAAGCCGAAATCGGATTGTTAAGGAACTGAATACCCTAGCGAATCGGATACAACGCTGGCTTCAGATATACTTCCCCGAGTTTCTCAAGGTCTACGGCAAATTCTCCGCGGAGAGCGCGCTGCTGGTGCTGGAAACAGCGCCATATCCGGCAGATATCATCGCGCTGGGCGCAGACGGCGTCAACCAAATCTGGCGTGAGCACAAGCTCCGTGCGGTCGGTATGAAGAGGGCAACGACCCTGGTAGAGGCCGCGCGAAAGAGCGTCGGGATGGACGGCGGCGTCTGCGCAAAGCTGGACTTGCAGCTGCTCCTGGAAGATTTCAGGAGAAAGCAGGAGCATCTGAAGCAAATCACAGAGGTGCTGGAAGCAGAAACGCGGAAAGTACCGCACGTCAAGAAACTGCTTGCCATCAAGGGAGTAGGCCTCATCACGGCAGCAGGCTTTCTTGCGGAGGCAGGCGATGTCAGACGTTTTGACTCGCCAAAGCAGATCCAGAAGCTGGCTGGGCTGGAACTCAAAGAGAACAGCTCCGGCAAGCACAAAGGACAGTCCTCCATCAGCAAACGCGGGCGGAGGAATTTGAGGAAGGTCCTGTTCCAGGCGGTCTTGCCGATGATACGGAGCAACGATGAGTTCCGGGAGGTGTACCGGTACTACACGACCCGGCAGAAGAATCCGCTCAAGGGCAAGCAAGCTATTATTGCGGTGGGCTGTAAACTGATCCGCGTCTTCTACGCCATCCTCACGCACGGCACAGACTACGATGCGAACAGACTGCGCACGGACATCATCCGCCCGCAGGAGCAGCAGGCCGCGTAAGCGATCTACAAAAACTGCATCCGGGAAAACGTCCGCCATTCATTGGCGCCGGACCGCAGGAATGCAAGTCAACAGCAAAAGCAGAGCCGGTCAGCCGCATATGTTTACTTCCGTAGGGCAAGACCCTGTAGACGAGCAGCAGCGGCACCAATCTGCGGGCAGGCAGAACGAAGGAATTGAGGACGCCATCGGAGTGTGGATGATCCTGTTGGACATGGGAGGTTTGCTGCCGCGGGATGAGTGGGGAAACGCATCGGCCGTCATAGCAAAACCAGGACGTTGCCTTTGGCATACCCATTTTTACCTGCGGAGGGCAAGGAAACTGCAAACCCAAGGTCGAATCATGTCTTCTGCCTGTCGCTGCTGTTGATGATCTGAAGTGAAATGGCCTGAATCGTATACGTTTGGATACGGTTTTGGGCATAATAACCCAAAAAATTTGGGGAGGAAGTAAAGGTTGTCACCTGGTCGGAATTTGTCTCCTCCCTCAGTGAGAAGGAAACTCCTGAGCTGATCCAGTATCTGAAGGAGCGGCGGCTCTATGTGAATGAGCCTGTGGCCGTCTCAGAGGAGGTGTGAGGTATGTGCGCTATCTTCGGAGTGCTGGACTACAAGGGCAATCTGAACGCCGTACAGAGGCTCCTGCTGGTCAAGGCGCTGGGTACTGCGGCGGAGGTGAGAGGCACGGACGCCACGGGGATCGCCTTTTTCCAGAGGGACAGGCTTTGCATCCAGAAGGCCCCCAAGCCGGCCCATCGGATGAAGTTTCGTATCCCGCCCGACGCCAGGTACATCATGGGCCACACGCGGATGACCACCCAGGGGAGTCCCAAGCGCAATCAGAACAACCACCCATTCCCCGGAAAGGCCGGCGGCGTCAGGTTTGCCTTGGCTCACAACGGCGTTCTGATCAACGACCGGGAGCTTCAAAAGGAGTACGATCTCCCGAAAACGAGCATCGAGACGGACAGCTACGTCGCCGTCCAGCTCATTGAGCGGCAAGATGAGCTCTCCATGCACAGCATCGGAGAGATGGCGGAATCTCTGATGGGCCACTTTACCTTTACGATCCTCGCCCAGAACGGCCAGTTTTACTTCGTTAAGGGAGACAATCCTCTCGTCATTTTTCATTACAAGCGCCTCGGCGTGTACCTGTACGCGTCAACCGAGGGGATTCTGACCTCGGCTCTCAGATCCCTCAATATTGAGGACTGGGAGCATGAAACCATCATGCCCAGGGACGGTGAGATCCTGATGATCGACCGCCACGGCAAGCAAAGCGTCTCGACCTTTAAGATGCAGGACGACGACTGGATCTACTGGCACTGGTGTCCTCATGCGCCGACCTCGCGCCGTGCAAGCCTCACCAACGAGGAGACCGAATACATCCAAAGCCTCAAAACCGTCGCCGCCTATTATGGATACGACGAAGCCTGCATCGACAAGCTCCTGGCGGATGGGTACGCGCTGGAGGATATTGAGGAATTTATCTATTGCCAGGAGGAAATGATGTAAGAAACCGGGATGGGCAAAAGCTTATACTGCCCATCCCGGTTATTTTTTTGCTATCTTTTTCATGAATCTGTATATGAGCAAACATGGGGCGTTCTTGTTATTTCGCCATTTAAGGTAATTCTAACAAGTAAAACACCCGCCCGCTGGAAGGGGTCTTTTTTGGACCTTCCAGTGGGCGGGTTGCATGATTTTTGGGATTTGGGCGTAAATTGGGCGTAAATTGTGGGTGCCTGGGGTGGAGGCAAACCTGAAACCTGTTGGGGCGCAAGGGGTTTCGGATTTCAAATCAGTCCAGGGGCTTCATTGTTGGGAACAAAATCACGTCCCGTATGGAATCCGCTCCCGTGAGGAGCATGGCGCAGCGGTCGATGCCCATGCCCATGCCGCCGGTGGGGGGCATACCGTACTCCAGGGCCGTGAGGAAGTCCTCGTCCAGCATCTCCGTCTCGTCGTCGCCCCGGTCCCGAAGCTCCAGCTGCTTCATGAACCGCGCGCGCTGGTCGATGGGGTCGTTGAGCTCGGAGTAGGCGTTGGCCATCTCACTGCGGCAGATGAAGAGCTCGAACCGCTCGGTGAGGCGCGGGTCCTCAGGACTGCGCTTAGTCAGCGGCGAGACCTCCACCGGGTACATGGTGATGAAGGTGGGCTGGACCAGCTGCTCCTCCACCTTCTGGTCGAAGCAGGCGTAAAGGGCGTTGCCCCAGGTCCTGTCGGCGGTGTCCGAAAGCTCCACGCCCACGGAACGGGCCAGCTCCACGGCCTCGGCGTCGTCGGAAACGGCGGCGAAATCCACGCCCGCGTACTCCCGGACCGCGTCCACCATGGTGAGCCTCCGCCAGCCGGGGGTGAGGTCAATGTCCTCCCCCTGCCAGGTGACGTGATAGCCGCCCAGGAGCTTCATGGCCGCGCCGGAGAGGATGCCCTCGGCGATGTCCATCATGTCGTAGAGGTTGGCGTACGCCTCATAGAGCTCGATGGTGGTGAACTCCGGGTTGTGCTTGGTGTCCATGCCCTCGTTGCGGAAAATGCGGCCGATCTCATAGACCCGCTCCATGCCGCCCACGATGAGCCGCTTCAGGGGCAGCTCCGTGGCGATACGCATGTACATGTTGATGTCCAGAGTGTTGTGGTGGGTGACGAAGGGCCGCGCCGCCGCGCCGCCGGCCAGGGTGTTGAGCACCGGCGTCTCCACCTCGATATAGCCCCGGTCGTCCATGTAGTCCCGGATGAACTTGATGAACCTGGAGCGCAGCTCGAAGGTCCGCTTTACGTCCGGGTTCATGATAAGGTCCACGTACCGCTGGCGGTAGCGCACCTCCTTGTCGGTGAGCCCGTGGAACTTCTCGGGGAGCGGCCGGAGGGACTTGGACAAAAGCGTGGTCTTCTCGCAGTGGACGCTGATCTCCCCCATCTTCGTGCGGAAGACGTATCCCTCCACGCCCACGATGTCGCCCACGTCCACCTTGCGGAAGTCGGCGAACTCCTCCGGCGTCACGGAGTCGGCGCGGATGTAGATCTGGATGCGCCCCTTGCGGTCCTGGATGTCGGCGAAAATAGCCTTGCCCATGCCCCGCTTGGCCATGACCCGTCCGGCCATAGCCACGTGCTTGTTCTCAAAGGCGTCAAAATCCGCCTTCACATCCTCGGAATAGGCGGTGAGCTTGAACTTGGTGATGGTAAAGGGGTCGCGGCCCTCGCTTTGCAGGGCGGCGAGCTTATCCCGGCGGACCTGGAGCAGCTCGCTCAGGTCCTGCTCCGGGGCGGGTGTAAGATCCGGCATTGGCGTCTCTCCTTACTTCTCGATGGTGAGGATCTCGTACTGGATAACGCCGGCGGGAGCCTCCACGTCCACCACCTCGCCCAGGCTGTGGCCGTAAAGGGCGCGGCCGAAGGGCGAGTCGTCGGAGATGCGCCCCTCCATGGGGTTGGCCTCCTGGGAGCCCACCAGCTTATATTTGTATTCCTCGTTGGTCTCAAGATCCCGGACGGAGACAACGGAGCCGATGCCCACCTTGCCCACATCCTCGCTCTCCTCCACGATGACGGCGTGCTCGATGAGGTCCTGGACCTCGGCGATGCGGGAATAGAGCTTGCCCTGCTCGGTCTTGGCCTCGTCGTACTCGGAGTTCTCGGACAGGTCACCGAAGGACCGCGCCTCCTTGATCTGCTCGGCGACCTCCTTCTCCCGGACGGTCTGCATATAGAAAAGCTCGTTTTTCAGCTCCTCCAAACGCTGGCTGCTCATTCTGTACCGATTGGAATCTGCCATTGTACGGTCACTCCTTAGAGAATTATTAAAGTATCCAACCTATTATAGTTTTTTCCCCCGCCTTTGTCAAGACACCTTTCCGGGGGTTTTTCCGGCACGAAGGGCGGGCCGCCGAGACGGCGACCCCTACACCCCCATCGAGCATTTTTTCCGGCGGCGTGTACGTCGGAAAAAATACCTTTTGTCGCCCAAGTGTGCCCCGCAGGGGCGCGCGTAGGGCGACAGCAGAAACTCCCGTCCTGAATTCCGCAGAATTCAGGACGGGAGTTTCGCACGTTCTCCTTTGTCGGAAAAGGCCAACGGCCTTTTTCGACAGGCTGAATCGCGCCCCTCCGGGCGCGATTTTCTGTCCTCCGCCCCGGTTTCCCGGACGCGGCTTATTTCTTCACATACGTCCCGGCCTTGAAGTAGTTCAGCGGGTTGACCGGGGTTCCGTTGATGCGGATCTCGAAGTGCAGGTGCGGGCCGTTGGCCACGCCCGTAGCGCCGGTGTAGCCGATGACCTGGCCCTTCGTCACCGTCTGGCCGGTCTTGACCACGTACTTCGTCATGTGGGCGTAGGTGGTGGTGATGCCGTTGCCGTGGCTGATGGTGACGTAGTTGCCCTGGGAGCTGTTGCGGCTGGCGATGGTGACCTTGCCGGTGTCGGCGGCGTAGATGGGGGCGTTGTAGCCGGTGCCGCCGATGTCAATGCCCTTGTGGTTGGTGGACGCGCCGGGGATACCCGTATTGCGGGAGCCGAAGCCGGAGGTGACGATGTTGGACTTCACCGGCCACATGAAGCTGCCGGTGCCCACCACCTGGGCATTCTGGCGCTTGATCTCCTCCTCGGCCTTCGCGATGTCCTTCTTGAGCTGGCTCTCGTCCTTCTCCATCTGGTCGTATACATCCTGGGCCGCGCCGATGTCGTTTTCCAGGGCGTTGATGAGGGCGTTGGCCTCGTTGCGCTGGAACTCCAGCTCCTGCTGGGCGTCCTGGAGCTCCACCTTCTTCCCCTCGGCCTCGGTCTTGGTTTCCTCCAGCTGCGCCTTGGCGTCCTCGGTAGCCTCGCGGGAGGCCACCAGCTTGTCGTAGAGGGCGTTGTCGTAGTCCATGATGGAGGAGATCATGTCAAGCCTGGAGAGCATATCCGCGAAGTCGTTGGCCTCGAAGATAATGGCATAGTACGTAACGATGCCGTTCTCCTCCATGGCGCGCAGGCGGGTCTTATACTTCTCCCACTGCTCCGCCTCCGCGGCCTCGCACTGCTCGACCTCAGCCTGCTTCTCCTCGATGAGGATGTCATACTGCCCGATCTGGGCCGTCAGGTTGTCGATGGCGTCGGAGGTGAGGGCGATGCGCTCGTCCAGGACCTCCTTCTTGGCCACGATGGTGGACTGCTCGTACTCCAGAGAGTTGATCTTGGACTTCATGTCCTTCTGCTGCTGCTGGAGGCTCTTGAGCTCGTCCTGGAGCTTCTTCAGCTCGTCCTTGGTGGTGGCGCCGGCCCTGGTGCTCAGGGCGATGGTGAGGACGGACCCCACCATCAACAACGCCAGAAGGACGGCGATGACGCGAATGAAGATCTTCTGAAATTTACTGCTCATGCTGATTCCCCGAAAGCCGCGCTTTCTGTCACACTTTCAAATAGTTCTTGATGGCCATAAGACTTCCGATGACGCCCACGCCCAGGCCCACCGCGCCGAAGGCCGCGAGGATGGGGAGGGCGACCTGGGAAAAGGGGATGACGGTGAGGAACGAAAGGCCGGAGCCGGCGATGAGCTTCTCCGTCAAAAGCCGGTAGATGCCCCACTCCATCACGTACCCCAGAAGCGCCCCCACAAGGCCCAGGATCAGTCCCTGGACCACGAAGGGCCAGCGGATGAAGGAGCTGGTGGCGCCCACCATCTTCATAATGGCGATCTCGTCCCGGCGCTCAAAGGTGGTGAGCTTCACGGTGTTGGACATGATGAAGAGGGAGATGACGAAGAGGATCGCCACCAGAAGCATGGACACCAGCGTCACCACGTTGCGGATCTTCACGAAGCCCTCGCTGATCTCCAGGTGCGCCCGGACGTTGGCGATGCCGGGCACGTCCCGGAGGGCCTGCTGAGTCTCCGCCATGCGGGAGATGTCCTCCAGATAGACCACGTACCGGTCCCGCGCCACGCTGGCGTCCAGCCCCTCAAAGGCGGCGGGGTCGCCGTAGGTGGCGGTGAAGTCGTCCCACGCCTCCTCCCGGGAGATAAAGACCGCCTCGTCCACGTTGGGAAGCCCCTCGATGCGCTCCTGAATGGCCCGGGCCTGCTCGTCGGTGTACGTCTCGTTGACGAAGGCCATGATCTCGTTCTGGCTCTCCATGGTGTCGATGACCTCGTCCACGTTGAGGGCCAGGAGCGTGAAGCTGCCCATGATGAGAAGGCACGCCACGATGATGCAGATGCTGGCAAAGGACATGAACCCGTGGGTGAAGATGCTGTCGATGCCCTCTTTGATGTAGTAAGTAAACCGGTTACCTTTCATAGTTGTAATACCCGCCCATTCCGTCACTGATGATCTTGCCGCCGTCGATGGCGATGACCCGCTTGGAGAAGCTCTCCACAAGCTCCTTCTCATGGGTGACCACGAGGACGGTGGTGCCCAGCTCGTTGATCTTCTGCAGGAGCATCATGATCTCCAAACTCCTGGCGGGGTCCAGATTCCCGGTGGGCTCGTCGGCGATGATGAGGCGCGGGTTGTTCACGAGAGCCCTGGCGATGGCGACGCGTTGCTGTTCGCCGCCGGAGAGCTCCTGGGGCTTTCGCTTCGTGCGTTTATCCAGGCCCACCAGCTCCAGCACGTAAGGGACGCGGCGGCGGATCTCCTTGTTGGAGGCGCCCACGACCCGCATGGCGAAGGCCACGTTTTCGTAAACGGACTTATCCTCGATGAGCCGGTAGTCCTGGAACACCACGCCCAGCGTCCGGCGCATATAGGGCATCCGGGAGAACTTGATGGTGCCCAGATCGTAGTCGTTCACCAGCACCTTGCCGTCCGTGGGGGCGATCTCGCCGGTGAGGAGCTTGATGATGGTGGTCTTTCCGGAGCCGGAGGGCCCCACCAGGAAGGCGAATTCCCCGTCCCGGATGGTGAAGCTCACGCCCCGCAATGCCTTGGCGCCGTTTTCGTAGGACTTGAATACGTCAGTAAATTGAACCATTTGCGATCGATTTCCTTTTTCCTCAAGCGAGATGTATTCCCTGGGAATCCAAGTATTTCTTGACCATCAGCGCCACCTTGAAGACGATAGCCTGGTCGAACTCCCTCAGATCGAGGCCCGTGAGCTTCTTGATCTTCCCCAGCCTGTAGACCAGCGTGTTGCGGTGGACGAAGAGCTTGCGGCTGGTCTCGGAGATGTTGAGGTTGTTGTCAAAAAACTCGGTGATGATGCCCAGCGTCTCCTCGTCCAGGCTGTCGATGGGGTTCTTCTTGAAGACCTCGTTCAGGAACATCTCGCACATGGTGGTGGGGAGCTGATAGATGAGCCGCCCGATGCCCAGGCTTTCGTAGTTGATGACGGTCTTCTCCTCGTCGAAGACCTTGCCCACGTCGATAGCCGTCTGGGCCTCCTTGTAACGGATGGACAGGTCCCGCAGGTGCATGGCCAGGGTCCCCACGCCGATGACGGTGCGGATCTTCAGCTCGTCGGAGATAGCGGCGGACATGGCCACGCCCATTTTGTGGGTGTCCTTCTCCTCCGTGTGGGCCGGGACCTCCTTGATGACGGCGATATCCGTCTCGTTGATGGAGATGATGAAATCCCTCTGCTTCTCGGGGTAGAGCCGGCGGAGGACCTCAAGCGTGGCCACGTCCGCCCGGTCCAGCTGCCGGATATAGAAGACGGCCCTGGGCACGTCGGAGACGAAGTGGAGCTCCTTGGCGTGGACATAGATATCCCCGGGGAGAATGTTCTCGGTGATGATGGACTTGACGAGGGCGGACTTGTCGTACTTCTCCTCGTAATACGCCTTGGCGCTCTGGATAGCCACGGCCAGCATACAGCAGTA
Source organism: uncultured Oscillospiraceae bacterium (assembly GCA_947626385.1). GTDB lineage: Bacteria > Bacillota > Clostridia > Oscillospirales > Oscillospiraceae > RUG626. The sequence continues at coordinate 9,309 of CANQSD010000039.1, forward strand.
GCTGGCGGCCAGCTCGTCCGTCCCCTCCACGAACACGGCGTACTCGATGTTCTGCTCGGAGCCCGCCAGAGGCCGGAAGGTCTTGCCCGCCAGGACCTTCACCTTCTCGCCGGGGAGCGGCAGGATGCCGGCGGCGTCCGCGATATGCGAGCCCATCATGGACAGCTCGCTGGTGGCGATCACGTTGCCCTCGCTGTCAACGACGCCCAGGCACCGTGTGGTGGCTTCCTTCATCTGGACTACCACGCTCTGAAAGATCCTGCTGGACATAAGCAATCCTCCCAAATAAGTTGTTCAGAGTTACGTAAACCGGATTCGTGATTTTGACATAACCCATAATAACCAATATTGCGCCAATTTTCAAGTGGAAAAAAACATTTTGTCAAGTTTTTTTCCGCAAGGCCCTCCGTCAAACGTACAAAATGGAGAAAAACTCCCTGATTTTGGTTGTCATACCCCCCGGAGCTTTCGAATACCATGGTACAAACTTCATTGGAGGTGCTTCCATGTTTATCATAACAGCCAAATTCGACAGGAAAAAGCTCATCCTCGGCGCCCTCATTCTGGTGGTGCTCGCGGCCGCCGCCCTTCTGCTCCTTCTCCCCTCGGACGAGAGCGCCTCCGCCGGGAGCTTCGACGCGGTGGTGAAGACCAACGAACAGCGTGTCAAGTATCTGGAGTCCTTCGGCTGGAAGGTGTCCGAAAAGCCCATCGAGGAGCAGACCGTCACCATCCCCAAGGATTTTTCCCAGGTCTACGCCGCCTATAACGCCCTCCAGAAAAAACAGGGCTTCGACCTCAAAAAATACGCCGGCCTCCAGGCGGTGCGCTACACCTACGAGATCGCCAACCACCCCACCGCCACCGGCCAGGTGGTGGCGGACATGATCGTCTACCGGGGCGCGGTCATCGCCGCCGATGTCCAGTGCGTCAGCGCCGACGGCTTCATGGAGACGCTGACCTTCCCCGCGTCATAACATTACTTCTTCTTCCTCGGGGCGAAGGGCCCGGTGAAGCTCCCCTCCTCGTCCATGGGGGCGAACAGCGTCACCTGTACGTCGTGCTCCATGCCGAAGCCCCCGTCGTCCCCCCAGTAGCGCCCGTCGGGCTGGACCATCCACTCAAAGGAAAGGCTCCCGTCCTCCTCCCGGTAGATCCAGCACCGGAACCGGCACCGGGGCGTAAAGGGCATCGTCAGGTCCTGCCGCCAGCCGCCCTCCTCCGCGCCGGGGAACCGGACGAACCGCCCCTCCCGGTCGGTGATCCGCGCCGCAAAGCCGGGGCTCCCCTCACACCGGAGGGTGATTCCCACGTTCACATACCCGCCAAAGCCGTTGGGGACCTCGTCATAGGTGAAAGAAAGCCCGCCGCCCAGATCGCAGCTGTGCCCGCCCCGCGGGGCGAGGATCCCGTCCAAAAGGCTCATCGTCCGTTCCCCTTTCCATGATAAAGCTCCCAAACCGCCCTGTCCGCGTCCTCATAAACGCGCTGGGCGTCCATGGTGAGGAATTTCCCGTGGTCGTAGAGGATCTGACCGTCCACGACGGTCATCACCACATCGCTCCCCTGAGCGCTGTACGCGGCCAGCGCCAGCGGGTCGAGGCACGGCCGCATGTGGGGTCCCAGGAGGGACAGGGCGGCGAAGTCCGCCTTCTTCCCCACCGCGAGCGCCCCGGTGTCCTCCCGCCCCTGGGCCCTCGCGCCGTTTAAGGTCGCCATGCGCAGGGTCACCCCGGCGGGCATCACCGTGGGGTCGCCGGTAAAGCCGTTATGCAGGAGGGACGCCAGGTGCAGCTCCTCCAGCATATTGAGGTTGTTGTTGGAGGCCGCCCCGTCGGTGCCCAGCGCCACGTTGAGCCCTAGCTCCAGCATCCGCGGCGCCGGCGCGAAGCCGCTGCCCAGCTTCATGTTGCTGGAGGGACAGTGGACGGCGCTGACGCCCCGCTCCCGCAAGAGCCTCATGTCCTCCTCCGTCACCCACACACAGTGGGCGGCCAGGGCCGTACAGTCGAAGGCCCCGAGGTCGGCAAACCACCTGGCCGGGGTGACGCCGTATTTCCCGACGCACTCGTCGTGCTCCTTTTTCGTCTCCGAGAGGTGGATGTGGAGATTCCCCCGCCGCTCCCGGATCCGATCGGCGTAGTATTTCACCACGGGCGCGGTGCAGGTATACTCGGCGTGGACGCAAAAGTCGATCCTCAACCGCCCGTTCCCGGCGTTGTGGTATCGGTCATAGAGCGCCAGGGACTCCCGCGCCCGGAAGTTGTCCTCCGGCCTCTCCGTGGGGTCGAAGCACTGGACAGGCCGGCAGAGGTTGGCCTTCATGCCGCACGCCAGCACCGCCTCCGCCGTCTCCTGAGGCTCCATGTACATATCCGTGAAGGACGTGGTGCCGGTGGAGATCATCTCCAAAAGCGCAAGCTCCGTCCCGGCCCTTATCATCGCCGGCGTCAGCCGGTCCTCGATGGGGAAGACCGTGTCGAAGAGCCAGCTCTGGAGGGGCAGATCGCTTCCTACCCCCCGCAGGAGCGTCATGGGCGTGTGGGTGTGGGCGTTCACAAGGCCGGGGATCAGCATCGTCCCGGCCATATCCCGCTCCTCGTCGTAGGGAACGGCGGGGGCCGTATCGCTCAAATAGTCGATCCTGTCCCCGTCCACGCCCAGAAAGCCGTTTTCAAGGACCGTGTACCCGTCGTCCCCGCCCCGGAGGACGACGGCGTTTTTGTATAAGCGTCTCATAGCTCAATCACCTCATACTAATATCTATTTAAAAGGAGACACCGAGCGGCGAGGATTTTTCGTGTCAGGCAAGAAAGACGCCGCAGAGAATACTGTATGTATTGTCAAGGCGGCTGACGCCGCTTGACGCGAAAAAGACCGTCGCGAATGGCTCCTTTTAATTAGATATTAGTATCAAATATGGGCGATGATGTCCTTCACGTAGGCGGTGAAGGGGCCCTCGACAGCGTTGGCCGTCTTGATGACCTCCTCCGAGGTCAAAGGCTCCGGCAGGACCCCGGCGGCCATGTTGGTCATGACCGAGAGGGCCAACAGCGGAAGGCCGCAGTGGGCGGCGGTCAGCGCCTCCGTCACCGTGGACATCCCCACGGCGTCCCCGCCCAAAGCCCGAATGGCCCGGATCTCCGCCGGCGTCTCATATTGCGGCCCCGGCGAGAACCAGTAGACCCCCTCGTGGACGGTGAGGGAGGAGCGCTTTCCCAGCTCCAGCGCCAGCGCCCTCAGCGCCGGGGTGTAGGCCGAGCCCATGTCGAAAAACCGGGGCCCGAACTCGTCCACATTGGGCCCCCGCATGGGACTGGCGCCCATGAATTTGATGTGGTCGGCGATAACCATGATGTCCCCCGGCTTATAGGCGGTGTTCACCGCCCCGGCGGCGTTGGTGAGGATAAGCGCCCGGATCCCCAAAAGCTTCAGCACCCGCACCGGGATGCTCAGCTCCTCGAAGTCGTACCCCTCGTAGTAGTGGAACCGCCCGGACATACACACCACCCGCCGCCCCGCCACGGTGCCGAAGACCATCTCCCCGGCGTGTCCCACGGCGGTGGAGACGAGAAAATTCGGAATTTCCCCGTAGGGCACCCTCACGGCGTCCTCCAGCTCCCCGGCAAAATGCCCCAGTCCGGACCCCAGCACGATCCCGACCTCCGGCGCGCCGCCAAACCTCTCCAGCAGAAAATCGGCGGCCTCCTTGTAAAACTCGTAGGTGTATTTCACGAAAACTCTCCTCTCATCCACCTCTCGGCGTCCTCCCGGTCGTGGAAGACATGGATCTCCCGCCCCTCCCGGTATTGCTCCAACAGCCTGTATGTCTCCGGAAGCTTCTCCGTGGGGAACGCCCGGATCCACGCGGTGAATTCCGGGTCCTCCTCCGTCTCGATCCATGGCATGTCCTCCCGTGGCTTCCCCCGGCGGCTCTCCACCCCGGCAAGGCACACCTCCACGGGGTAGTCCAGCAAAAATACCGTGTCCGCCGCCCGCAGCCGCGTCTCCAGCGTCCGGGCATAGTCCCCGTCCATGATCCACTCCGGCCTTTCCAGAATTTCCCCAAGCCTCCCGTCAAACGCCTCCCGGCTGATATGGGTCCCGTCCGGCCTGTGCCAGATCATGTCAAGATAGACGAGCGGCAATCCCGTCCGATCCCGCAGCGCCCTGGCGAAGGTGGACTTCCCCGCCCCGCCGGGTCCGATCACGAGCACGCGCCTCATCGCTTCCCCTCCGAAAACCGGTACGCCTCCCCGATCCATGCCAGAAGCGCCCCGTCAATCTCCTCCGGCGACCCCACCAATACATGGTGCGTCCACCTCCCCGGCGCGGCCTCAACGGTGACGGCGATACGCCCATCATACACCGGCCGCCCCAGCCCAAAGGTGACCGTCAAAAACCCCTCCGGCCGCTCCCCCTTGCGCCTCACCGGCAGGAACGACGCGCAGGCGAACAAATGCCGGTTCTTAAAGGAGATCTGCGTCTTCCTTACCTCGACCTTCGTCCCTGGCCACCGCCCCAAAATCTTCCCCTCCAGCCTCTCATAGATAGGCAGGGCGTCCATATGCCCGTCAAAAAACAGCAACACTTCGTCGCTCACGTCCCCGCCCCCTTTTTTCCACTATTGTACATCATTTTCCCCGAAAATACAAGACGCGGGGCTTTACTTGCGGGCGGGGGCGTGTTAAAATTCCATTAACAACTTGTAAATGGGAGGTCCTTATGAGCGAAATCAGAGACATCGCCCTCGCCCCGTCCGGGGAGAAGAAGATCGCGTGGGCGCGGCGGTTCATGCCGCTTTTAAATTCCATTGAGGAGGATTTCCGGCGGGAAAAACCCTTCGCCGGCCTTAAAATGACAGTCTCCCTCCACCTGGAGGCCAAGTCTGCCGTGCTGTGCCGCGTCCTCATGGCCGGCGGGGCGGACCTGCGCATCACCGGGTGCAATCCCCTCTCCACCCAGGACGACGTGACGGCGGCGCTGGTACAGGGCGGGGCCCAGGTCTGGTCCGTCTACGGCTGTACGGCGGAGGAGTACGACCGCCACATGGCCGAGGCCCTCGCCTTCGGCCCCCACATCATTATCGACGACGGTGGGGACCTTACGAGTATGCTCCACCAGGAGCTGCGCCATCTCCTCCCCGGCGTCATCGGCGGGTGCGAGGAGACGACCACCGGCATCATACGTCTGCGCGCCATGGAGCGGGAGGGGGCTCTCACCTTCCCCATGCTCACGGTGAACGACGCCAAATGCAAGCACTTCTTCGACAACCGCTACGGCACGGGCCAGTCGGCGTGGGACGGCATCAACCGGGCCACGAATCTGGTGGTGGCCGGGAAAAACGTGGTCGTCGCCGGCTACGGCTGGTGCGGCCGGGGCATCGCCCTGCGGGCCCGGGGCTTGGGCGCGCGGGTGACGGTGACGGAGATCGACCCCGTCAAGGCCCTGGAGGCCATGATGGACGGCTATGAGGTCAAGACCATGGACGAGGCCGCCGCCGAGGGCGACCTGTTCGTCACCTCCACCGGCTGCTGCAAGGTCATCACCGAGAGGCACTTTGAGAAGATGAAGGACGGCGCGATCCTCTGCAACGCCGGCCACTTCAACGTGGAGGTGGACGTGGACTGGCTGGAGCGCAACGCCATTGACGCCGGCGAGGGCCGCACCGCCGTCACCCACGGCTACACCCTCCCCAACGGCCGCACCCTCTTCGTCCTGGCCGAGGGCCGCCTTGTGAACCTGGCCTCCGGCGACGGCCACCCGGTGGAGATCATGGATATGTCCTTCGCCATCCAGGCCCTGGCCGCCAAATACATCGCCGACCACCGGGACTCCCTCCCCCGCAAGGTCCTGGAGATCCCCGACGAGATCGACACCGACGTCGCCCTCCGCAAGCTCTCCGCCTCCCACATGACCATCGACACCCTCACCCCCGAACAGGAAAAATATCTCTCCTCCTGGGCCCTGTGAGGCGGAGGGCTTTGAATTGGTTGTATTATACCACAAAATACGTAATTTGTCAAGTATTTCTTAAGTATTGTACCTGTATGGGCGGGTTCCGAACCCGCCCGTTTTGCCTCCCCCTTGGGAGGGTGCAAAGCTCCGGAAGGGTCGCTGCCGCGTCACCACCCCTGCCGCTTCGCGGCTTTCCCCTCCGTAGGAGGGGCAACCCTTCCGCCTCGCTTCGCTCGGCACCTCCCCCACGGGGGAGGTTATAAAGCTCCCCCGTGGGGGAGCTGGCACGGCCGCAGGCCGTGACTGAGGGGTTTGCCCCTCCTAGGTCGGGGTGGCCGAGCGAAGCGAGGCCGGGGTGGTGCCGCAATCCGATTATCGGAACCCCCAGCGACGCTCCACGGGCTCGAATACCCCGCCGCTGCGGCGGCACCCCTTTTTCCGAAAAAGACACGCCACTTCCATTTTCTTGCTACGCAATCGTCCCGGCACCGGTTACCTCCGGACCGGGCCCGGATATGCCTGGGACCCCCTTCGGACCCCCTTCGGAGGTGCTTCGGACACCCTTCGGACATACTTCGTCGATACTTTATCCGTGCTTTGGCTTGCTTCGTGTCCGTGCCCTGGTGCTTGCCGTAGCCGGCTACCATGGCCCACCGCCGCGGCCTTCAGCGGGGGCCCTTGTCCGCGCCCGCTCCATTATGCCACGGCGTCAAGGGTCTCCGGGCGGCCCCGGCCTGGTGCTCCCTGGGGCCTCTGAGCGGGCCGCCCTCCGATAAACGGGCCCAGTGTGCGCACTGGCCCCGCCCTTGACTTGCCGTGCCCCTGGGGCCTTTGTGGGCCCGGACAGGGCCTAGAAAGGACGGTGGCCTATATGGTCAATGCGGGTATCAGCAGAAAGACACGGTTTGAGGTGTACCAGAGGGACGGGTTCCAGTGCGCCCTGTGCGGGTGTCACGATACGCTCCAGGTACACCACGCAATCCCACGGGGGGCGGGGGGCTCAGACTTCCCGGAGAACCTGATCACGCTATGCTCCAAATGCCACGCCCAGGCGCACGGGATTGACTGCTACCCCGGCGTGGTGTCCCAGGAGGACGTGGAACAGGCGTGCGTGGAGTACCTGGCGGACATGTACACGGAGGTCCTGCCGGACGGGACCACGGCCCCGTGGTACCCCTACAAGTGACACGGAAAGGCCCGGGGGCTTCGGCCTCCGGGTCCTTCTGCATCCATCAGCAATTGTAGGGGTGCTCAGAGAGACGGGCGCACTCTCTGAGGATACCATCATACCACAAATTGTGCCGTTTGTCAAGCCCCAATACCACATATTGTGGATGTGGAAAACTCGGGGAAAACTTCAGCCCGGTGCGGCGCGTTGTTCGGACAGCTGGTGCGCGACTTCGGCTTTTTTCCCCGTACCAGGGCCGCTACCTCTGCGCCCGGGCTTTCTGTTGTCGGACGGCTTTCTCTGCCTCCGGCCGCTACGCGGCCTCCGAGGGCCCGGCTACGCCGGGCAAGGTACGGGCGGCCGTTTTATACGTTCGGTTGGCCCGCCGCCAAGGCGGCGGCTACGCCCCGCCCCCGGGGCCTTGCGGGGGACGGCCCCGGCGTCGGGGGCCAATCCTCACCGGCCGCCCGCCCCAGGCGGCGGGCGATTCCCCCATCGGTGCCGTGTGCCTCTGTCGGGGCCTGGTGGGCCGTCCGCCCCCCCTCCGGGGCCCCTGGCCCCTCCGGGGCCGCCGCTGGCGCGGCGGGCCGCCTGGGTCCCCGGCGAAAGAGGGGGCCGGGGCCCCCGCTCCCCCGGGGGGTGTCCTGGCCCTGGGGGCTGGTGCGCCCTTCTTTTCCTTGCCCCGGCCCCCCTTTCGCTGTCGCCGCTTCGCGGCTCCGTGCGCCGCATGCGCGGCAATGCGGACGCATCCGGACGCATGAGCGGGACGGCACCAGGGCCGCCCGCCGTCCCCCGCCCACCCACCCACCCACGGCGGGCGGCCCCCCTCTCATATACCCCGCCGCTGCGGCGGCACCCCTTTTTCCGAAAAAGCCTGCAAATAAAAAGTCAACCCCAAACGCGAAAAAATTTGAATAAAGAGTGGCGGTAAAAATGGGCAACACAAATAGGCCGCCTTGAAGGGGCAGCCAAAAGAAGGAAATATGTGGGGGCCCTGTCAGTCGGAGTTGGCCGTATCCTCGGCGGGCTTGTCCCAGAGGCCCTTTTCCTTGAGGCAGTCGCGGACCCTGCCGTAGTAGATGCGCAAGAACTTTGTGCCGCCGGCGGTCATGTAGACGTAGTACGGCTTGCCCTCGGAGCGCTTCTTGTCGAGGAACTGGTAGACAGGGTCGTCGGCGGGCCGGAGCTGGATCAGGACCGACATGATGACGAACAGCGTCTTACGCAGATACGGAGAACCGCGCTTGCTGGACCTGCCGAAGTTAGACTCTTTGGCGCCGGAATTGTTCCTGCCGGGGTCCGTACCCGCGAAGGCCACCAGGGACTTCTGGTGCTCAAACCGGCGCAGGTCCCCGATCTCAGCCATGAGCTGAGGCCCCACGGACGGGCCGACGCCGGTCATGCCCATGACGGTCTCGTACTCCGGGAGCTGGGAGGCCAGGCTGTTCATCTGGGCGCGAAAGACCTCGACAGCGCGGGAGACAGTGTTGAGCTGGATCACGGCCTCCTTGACCATCAG
>CANQSD010000040.1 GCA_947626385.1 uncultured Oscillospiraceae bacterium
CCGGAGCTCAAGGAACGGACCATGCTGGTCAACGGCTTTTCCAAGGCATACGCCATGACCGGCTGGCGGCTGGGGTATGTCTGCGGGCCGCGGCCCATCATGAAGCAAATGCTGAAGATCCACCAGTACGGCATCATGTCCGCCCCCACCACCAGCCAGTACGCCGCCATCGAGGCGCTCAAAAACGGCGACGGGGACATCGAGACGATGCGGGAGAGCTATAATAAGCGCCGCAAGCTCCTGTTGAAGGGCCTCCGGGACCTGGGACTTTCGTGCTTTGAGCCCCGCGGGGCGTTCTATATGTTCCCGAAAATCGGCGGGTTCGGGCTTTCCTGCGATGAGTTCTGCACCCGTTTTTTGCAGGAGGAGAAGGTAGCCATCATCCCAGGCACGGCCTTCGGGCAGGGGGGAGAGGGCTTTACCAGGATCTGCTACGCCTCCAGCGTGGAGAACATTGAGACGGCCCTTACGCGCCTGGGGGACTTCCTGGGCAGGCTGAGATGAAAAAGACCGTTGAGGCGCGGGCCAAGGTGAATCTGACCCTGGACGTGGGAGCAAAAAGGCCGGATGGTTACCATAACGTGGAGACGGTCATGCAAGCTGTCTCACTATGCGATACAGTTGACATAACAATAAGCAGAACAGGTGGAATTAAGGTTATGTCAACAAGACCGGACCTGCCAACAGATTTACATAATCTCGCAGGAAAGGCCACGAAGGCGTTCTTTGACCACGTTAGTTACCATAACATAGGTGTTGAAGTTAACATAACCAAGAGAATCCCTGACCGGGCAGGCCTGGCAGGAGGGAGCGCGGACGCGGCGGCGGTGCTCCGGGGGCTCGACGAGCTGCTGGGGACCGGCCTTACGGACGCCGAGCTCTACGCTCTGGCGGCCTCGGTGGGGTCCGACGTGCCCTTTTGCCTCTACGGCGGCACGGCGCTGGCCACGGGGCGGGGGGAGATACTGACGGCGCTGCCCCCCATGCCGGAGTGCGGGATATTGATCGTGAAGCCGGCGTTTTCCGTGTCTACGCCGGCGCTGTTCGCGGCGCTGGACGGGCGTGAGGTGAGCCGGCGGCCGGACAACGTAGAAGCCCGGAAAGCCTTGGGAGACGGGAACTTGCGGGCTTTGGCGGGGTGCTTGGGCAACGTCTTCGAGGAGGCGCTGAAGGACGAAGAGAGGCGGATTGTGGTTGACATAAAATCTGCGTTCATGGAGGCCGGGGCGCTGGGGGCGTGCATGACGGGGACGGGATCCGCGGTTTTTGGTATTTTTTCGACCTTAAAGGAGGCAGAAAAGGCGGATTTGAGCCGGTTTGGCGATACTTTTGCTGTCAGTCCCACAAAAAAGCTGTAAAGCTTGAATAATCGAGGCAAAATCCGGCAAGGATATGGACACGCGGCATATCCCTGCCCGATTTTTTCTTGCTTCGAGGTACTTACTATGAGGTTCAAAAGGTTTGAAATTGCCCTGATCTGTGCCATTCTGGCGGCTTTTCTGGCCGGATTCGTGCGAGACTGCGACAAGGAGGCCCAGGCCCTTTCCGATAAGCTCATACGCCTGCACGTGGTGGCAAACTCCGATTCCGAGGACGACCAGGCGCTGAAGCTGGCGGTCCGGGACGCGGTTTTGGAAGAAGTTAGGACGCGCCTCAAGGGGGTCACAGGGGTGTCCGAGGCCCATCGGATACTGGTCGGAAGCCTCTCCGACCTATCTGCGGCGGGGTCCCGAGTGGTGTCCCAATGGGGTGCGGACTATACCGTTTCCGCGTCGCTGAAGCGGGAGAATTTTCCCACCGTGGATTACGACACCTTCTCCCTGCCCGCCGGGTCCTATGAGTCCCTGCGGGTGGAGATCGGGAAGGCCGAGGGGCATAACTGGTGGTGCGTGGTGTTCCCGCCGGTGTGTGACAGGCCCTTCATCGACCAGGACGCCGCGGCGACGCTGGGGCTCACCGGGGAGGAGGTCGGGCTCATCACACGCTCCGACGGGAGGTACGCCGTGCGGTTCAAGGTTGTGGAGTGGTGGAACGAATTTTGGAGGCTCTTTAAATAGGTTGACATAACATAAGCCGTCGGTTTCCCGACGGCTTATGTTTACATAATATAGATGCTACTTGAAGATCTTGGCGTAGTAGTCCTCCGTGATGATGGCCTTGGAATATTGGATCTTCCCGTTGACCAGGTTTTTGACTTTGCTCACGTAGTTGTCGGGGACGGTGACGCCGGGGTTGGCGGTGAAGGTGCCGGTGCTGGCCTCGTAGGTGCCGGCGGCGGTGATCCAGCTGTTGCCCTGGCCCTTGTTGTTGGCGAAGATCACCAGGGGCATGGAGCTGGAGTATTCATCCGCCTTATAGTTGGGGTCGAAGATGTCGCGCCCGGTGTAGAGGCGGGAGTCGTAGTCCATGCCGAAGAGGTTGAGGATGGTGGGGACGATATCACAGGAGTAGCAGGGGGTGTCCACCACCGTGCGGGGGATGGAGCCGGACCACATGAGGAGAGTGTTCTTGTAGCGGCTGGTGACTTTCTCGGAGTCCTCGGGGTTGCCGAAGGTGCGGTTGAGCTCGTTATAGTAGTCGTTGGGGTCGTTTTGGTTGTTGTTGCCCATGGCCAGGAAGTAGGGGTAGTGGTCGGCGGCCATGACGATGAGGGTATCGTCGGCGATGCCGGCGTCCTCCAGCTTCCGGACCAGCACCTCCAGCGCCCGGTCCAGCTCGATGTTGGCGGCCAGGTACGCCGCGCAGGGCTCCGAGAGGCCCGGGTATTTGGCCTCCACCAGGTCCCGGTATTTGGTGGCCCACTTGTTCCCGGAGAACTTCCACGCGCCGTGGCCGGAGATGGTCATGTAGTAGGTGTGGAAGGGCACGCCGGTCTGGAGGTAGGCGTTGATATATTCGTCCGCCGTGGCCTCGATCATCTCCTTGTCGGAGGCAAGCCACACCTTAGTGGGCAGCTCCAGGCCCTTGCCGATGGCCTTGAAGTCATAGCCGAAGGTGGCCAGGTACTTATCGCGGCTGTAGAAGTCATAGTCCCCGTTGTGCCACGCCTTCACGCTGTACCCCGCGGACTTGAAGATGTTGCCGAGGGTGGTGGGCATGGCGTTGTTGATGGCCTTACGGGCGGAGTCCGATTTGTTGATCCAGTTGGGGATGAGGCCGGTGGTGACGGAGAACTCGCCGCCGCAGGTGGAGAGGGTCCAGTCGGGCTGGTAGAAATTGTTGAAGACGAAGCCCTCCTCCTGAGTCATGCGGTAGAGGGTGGGGGTGAGCTCCGGGTCGATCACGTAGTCGTCGAAGGACTCCGCGCAGATAAGGATCAGGTTCTTTCCGGCGAAGAGGCCGGTGTACTCATTCTCCATGGAGGGGGTGAGGGAGCCGAAGTATTGGTGCATCTGCTTGAGGGTCTTGTTGCTCGTCCCCTCCGCCAGGGCGTCAAAGTCAATGGAGTCGATGACGTTGGGGCCGTACACGCGAGGCGGCTCGGTGGGGGGCGTGGTCTCCCCGCCGGGGCCGGTGGTATCCTGGGGGGGCGATCCCGAGGGCTGGGAGGGACCGGTGGGGGGATCTGTGGGGTCATCCTCGATGAAGCTGCCCAGGTCCGCCGCCGGCGTTCCGAAGACGGCGTACTGGAACTCCAGGCGTATGGAGTTCGTGAGGCCAAATTCCGGGACGCCCAGGTTCATCTGATAGTCGTAGGTGTAGACGGCCTTTGTCTTCTCCCCGGTGCTGAGCTTGACGCCGAGGAATTGGCTGAGCACCAAAAGGACGGCGATAAGGCCCCGGACAGGCCAGCGCTGGCCCTTTTCGTAGAAGACGGACCGGCGCAGAAGGAGGAAGAGGACAAAGGGCACCAGGGCCAGAAGGATGAAGGGGATGAGGCTCACCACGATGGTGACGGTGTTGCCGGCGAAGTTCCCCACCGCGTCCCCGGCGTTGTCCGCCGCCGCCATGACGCCGTAGTACATGCCGAAGGAGCCCTTCATGCCCCGCTCCACGCACAGCACCACCACGAAGGCGAAGGAGAGGAGCCCGCCGATCCAGCGGGAGACCGATTTTTTAGGGATGAGGTCCAGAAGGAGAAAGACCAGGAGCCCCGCGGCCAAGGAGAAGAAAAGGATGCGGAAAAGCGCGCCCCAGGCGAAGAAGGACGAGTCCGCGTCGTAGGCCCGCAGGAGGAGCTCGTGGTAGAGGATGGCGCAGGGGAAGAAGAGGATGGAGAAGAGGGGCGTGGCCTTGACGCGGCTGGTCTTGCGCCGGCGGGCGTTATAGGTGGGGCGGTCGTCGGAGGCCCGGCGGGGACGGTCCGCGCTCCCGGAGGAGCTTTGGGCGGCCTCCTGGGCGCGGCGGCGCCGGGCGCGCTCGCGCTCCTCGTCGTAGAGGTTTTTGGGATGGTAAGGCGTCCGGGGGTCCCGGCGCTCATAGGCATCGTTGTAGTCAGACATGGCGTTTTTGATCTCCTTACGAATGCTTCCAAGTCCTGTTTCCAACCAATTTCGACTAGATTATACACCGTTTGGACGAAAAAGGGAAGAGTATTATGTCTACCGAACAAGTATAACCCTAAATTTTAAGGAATAAAACAACATTTCTACTACAAAATGTTACAAATGCGTGGTATACTCGTGGTATGCTGGAAATCATAGCGAAAAAATGTATCGAAACGGCATCATTTTTGCAAAAAGGGCGTGAAGGTATGCTGAGATTATATCTGGGGCGGGCCGGCAGCGGTAAGACCTCCGCGATTTTGGAGGAGGCGGCAAAGGCACCGGAGAGCGGCGGGAACGTACTCATCGTCCCGGAGCAGTACTCCCACGACTGCGAGCGGGCGCTGGCGGCACTGGGGGACCGGGTGTGCCTCCACAGCGAGGTGCTGAGCTTCACCCGGCTTTGCCAGCGCGTCTTCGCCCAGACCGGCGGCATGGCGCGGACGCTCCTGGACGCCGGCGGGCGGGTGCTGGCCATGAGCCGGGCGTATATGGCGGTGTCGGGCCGGCTGAAGGTCTACGACGTGGGCCTGAGAAGGCCGGACTTCGTAAGCGCGCTTCTCGCGGCCTACGATGAGCTTCGCTCCGCCGGGGCGAACGTGGAGGCCCTGGAGGCCGCCGCCGACACGGTGGGCGGGACGCTGGGGGAGAAGCTTTCCGACCTTACCCTTATTTTCGAGGCCTACGAGGCGGTGAAGGCCGCCTCCGGCGTGGACACCAGGGATTCCCTGGAGAAGCTGGCTCAGGACATCGGAGAAAGCCGCGTAGGGGAGGGCGGGCGCGTCTTCGTGGACGGGTTCACGGATTTCACCGCCCAGGAGACGAAGGTTCTGGAGGCCCTTTTGCGCAAGGGCGCGGACCTCACCGTGAGCCTCACCTGCGAGGGGCTTTTCGACCGGGAGCCGGCCTTTTTGCCGGGGGTACGCACGGCAAACGCCCTGCTGCGGAAGGCGCGGGAGCTGGGGGTCAAGGCGGAGATCCGGACCTTCGCGCCCATACCGGGCCGGGAGCCGGCGCTGCGGACCATGGAGCGGCATCTTTTTGACTACGCCGCCCCCGCCTTTGAAGGGGACGCCGGGTGTATCCGCCTTGTCCGCGCCGGGGCGGTGAGCGAGGAGTGCGCCGTGGCGGCGGCCAGGGCGTTGGAGCTGGTGCGAAATGGCGCGCGGTTCCGGGATATCGCCGTGGTGTCCCCCAAGTGGACGGCTTACGCGCCGATTCTGGAGGGCGTTTTCGCCGCCTACGGCGTGCCGGTGACGAGGACGCAGATGAGCGACATTCTGGAAAAGCCGGTGATGGCCAAGCTTCTCTCCGCACTCGATATCATCGGGAACGGCTGGGATTACGCCGCCGTCTTCAAATATTTAAAGACCGGCCTTGCGGACATCGGGGACGCGGAGCTTTTCGAGCTGGAAAACTACGTCCTCAAGTGGAAGATCCGGGGCGAGCGGATGTGGACGCGGCCCTGGACCATGCCGCCGGAGGGGTACGCCGAGCAGATGAACGAGGAGCAGGCGGCCCGTCTGGAGGCCGTTAACGCCACGCGAGAGCGTGTGGCGGGGCCTGTCGCGGCTTTGCGCGCCAAGCTGGACGGACGGGAGGGCGCGACGGATAAGATACGGGCCGTCTATGAGTTTCTGGAGGAGACGGACGTCTACGCGCGGCTTACGGAGAAAGCGGAGGCCCTGCGCCGGGAGGGGCGGGCGGATCTGGCCGGGGAGTACCGGCAGCTCTGGGATATCCTGGTGGGGGCCATGGAGCAGTTCGCGGCGCTTTTGGGGGACGCGAAGCTCAAGACGGACGAGTTTACAAGGCTTTTGAAGCTGACGCTGGGGCAATATAAGGTGGGGGTCATCCCCTCCGGCGTGGACTGCGTCCGGGCGGGGGACCTCACCAGGATGCGGGCCAGGGGGATAAAGCACCTCATCGTCCTGGGCGCTACCGACGACGCCCTGCCGGTGCGGCAGGGGGAGACGGGTGTCTTCACCGACCGGGAGCGGGAGCGGCTCCACGAGGCCGGCATCCCCGCCATGGACGACCGGGAGACGGCGGTGGCCAGGGAGCTGGCCGGCGTCTACGCGGCGCTGACGGTGCCCACGGAGAGCCTCACCATGACCTACCCGGATACGGCGCGGCCCAGCTATATTCTGGGCAGGCTCACCAAGCTCTTCGGCCTTACGCCGGAGCGGCCGGGGGAGGAGGTCTACTCCGCCGCGCCGGGGCCGTGCTTTGAGCTGGCGGCTTTTGACGACGGGGAGACGGCCCGGATGGCGAGAAGCTGGTTTGAGGAACAGGACCCCTGGCGGGGGAAGCTGGAGGCGCTGGAGCGTGCCGCCGCGGCCCCCCGTGGGCGGCTGAGCCCGGAGGTGGCGCGGCGGCTTTACGGCGGGCGTCTGCGCCTGTCGGCCTCCCGCATCGACCGGTACTATACCTGCCGGTACGCCTACTTCCTCCAGTACGGCCTGGGGGCCAAGCCACGGAGCGAGGCGGGCCTCGACGCCCCGGAGGCGGGGACTTTCATGCACTTTGTGCTGGAAAGGACGGCGCGGCGCGTCCGGGAGCTGGGGGGCTTCAAGGCCGTCAGCGACCGGGACGTGCGGGCCATGGTGCCGGTCTTCGTCCGGGAGTACGCCGAGGCGCGTCTGGGGGGGCTGGAGAACAAGTCCGGGCGGTTTCAATATCTCTTCGCGCGGCTGGGGAAGGCGGCGCAGGAGGTGGCGCTCAATATGTGGGAGGAGCTGAGAAATTCCGATTTCGCCCCCATGGACTTCGAGCTCACCTTCGCCCCGGACGGGGAGCTGCCGCCGGTGGAGACGGCGCTGGGCGATACCGTCGTGGGCGCTGTGGACCGGGTGGACGGCTGGGTGAAGGACGGAAAGCTCTACCTGCGGGTGGTGGATTATAAGACCGGCAAGAAGGCCATGGACCTGAGGGACGTCATCAACGGCGTGGGGCTCCAGATGCTCATTTACCTCTTCGCCCTGGAGCGGGAGGGGCCGGCGCGGTACGGAAGGGACGTGGTCCCCGCCGGCGTGCTCTACGCCCCGGCGCGGGACGAGCCGGTGCGGTCGGGCCGGGATCTGGAGGAGGCGGAGCTGGAGAAGGAGCGGGCCAAGCTTCTTAAATATTCCGGCCTGGTCCTCGCGGACCCCGAGGTCCTGGAGGCCATGGAGCACGGGACGAAGCGCAGGCTTCCCGTGACCGTCTCCTCCCGCACAGGGGAGGTGCGCGGGGGACTGGCGGACGCCAGGGAGCTGGGGCTTCTCCACCGGCGGGTGGATAAGCTCATCGACGAGATGAGCCGGGAAATCCGCACTGGCACCATCGCCGCCAACCCCTATATGCGGGGCAGGACCGAGGGCGCCTGCGCCTTCTGCCGGTTTTACGACGCCTGCCGGTTCGTGGACGGACGGGGCGGCGAAAGCTATCGGAGGCCCACGAGATTGAAGCAGTCGGACGTGTGGAGCGTGTTGGAGGAGAAAAATGGGCATTGAGCTGACAAAAGAACAGTTGGAGGCCGTGGAGTCCTCCGGCGGGCAGACGCTGGTGTCCGCCGCCGCCGGGAGCGGCAAGACGCGGGTGCTGGTGGAGCGGCTCATGCGGCGCGTGGAGGCGGGGGCGGATGTGGACGAGTTCCTCATCATCACCTACACCAACGCCGCCGCGGCGGAGCTGCGGGGGAAGATCCTGGACGCCCTGATGGACCGGGTCGCCCAGGACCCGGCCAATACGCGGCTTCGCCGGGAGGCGGGGCTTGCGGGGCGGGCGAAGATCGGCACCATCCACAGCTTCTGCGCCTCCGTGATCCGGGAAAACGCCCACAGGCTTCGCCTGCCGCCGGATTTTCGCGTGGCCGACGAGGCGGAGGCCGCCATTCTCCGCGCCGACGCGCTGGAGGAGACGCTGGAGGAGCTTTTTGACCGGGGGGAACCGGGATTTTTGGAGCTGGCGGATACCATGGGGGCGGGCCGTGACGACCGGCGGCTGGGGGAGGTTTTGCTGGAGACACACGAAAAGCTCCTGAGCCACCCGTCGCCGGCGGCGTGGATGGAGGCGCAAAAGCGGGCGCTGGACCTGCCCGAGGGGACCGACGCCGGGGCAACGCCCTGGGGGCGGGTGATCATGGAGCGGGCCGGGGATCAGGCGGCCTACTGGCGGGAGCAGTTTGAGTACCTGATGGACGAGGCCGCGGCGGACCCGAAGGTGGAGAAGGGCTACGGCGAGAGCTTCCGGGCGACCTACGCGTCCCTGAGGGCCTTTGAGAGGGCGCTGGAGGGGTCCTGGGACGAGGCACGGGCGGCGGCTAACATCGACTTCCCCACGGGCCGGCTGTCCGGCTACGACGACCTGAAGGCCGTCAGGACGAGCTGCAGGGAGGCCATGAAGAAGCTGGGGGAGCTTTTCTGGGACGACTCGGCGCGGGCGCTTGCGGATATGCGCGCCGTGGCGCCAGAGCTGCGGGCGCTTTTCGACGCGGTCCTACTCTTTGATAAACACTACAGCGAGGCGAAACGTCACAGAGGCGTGCTGGATTTTGCCGACCAGGAGCATCTGGCGCTGGAGCTTTTGACCGATCCCGCCACCGGCGCGCCGACGGACATCGCCAGGGAGGTGGCGGGACGGTTCCGGGAGATCATGGTGGACGAATACCAGGACGTGAACGCCATCCAGGAGGCTATTTTGACGGCGGTGAGCCGGGAGGGGCGCAATCTCTTCGCCGTGGGGGACGTGAAGCAGTCCATTTACCGCTTCCGACTGGCCGACCCCACCATTTTCCTGCGGAAATACAGGTCCTTCAAGGACGCCGGAGACGCCGCCGAGGGGGAGCCCCGGCGGGTGGTGCTGTCCCGGAATTTCCGTTCAAGAGAGGGAATTCTGGAGGCCGTCAATTTTGTCTTCGCCAACACCATGTCGGAAAAGCTGGGGGAGCTTTCGTACACCGAGCGGGAGTATCTTTATCCCGGCGCGGCCTTTCCGGAGAGCGCGGAGCCCCAGGTGGAGCTGGATGTGCTGGACCTGAAGCCGGGGGAGGGCGAGGAGGACGACGACATCGACAGGGCCGTGGCGGAGGCGGCCTTCGCCGCCGGACGTGTGCGGGAGCTTCTCAAATGCGGCACGGTCGCCGACGGGGAGGGTACAAGGCCCGTGCGATACGGGGATATCGCCGTGCTCATGCGCTCGCCGAGAAACGAGTTTCCCAAGTGGCGGCAGGTCTTCGCCCGGTTCGGCATCCCCCTCACCAGCGAGCAGTCCTCCAACTTCTTCGCGGAGGAGGAGGTGAGCCTGGTGCTGTCCATTCTGGACCTCATCGACAACCCCCGGCAGGACATCCCCCTCATCACGGCGCTGAAGTGCCCCGTGTGGGGCTTCACCGCTCAGGAGCTGGGGGAGATCCGGGCCAATTGCCGGGAGGGGGACTTCTGGACGGCGCTCAGCAGGTCCGCCGAGGGGACGGAGAAAAGCCGCCGGTTCATCGAGGAGCTGGCCGGATACCGGCGGGCCACGGCGGATATGACGGCGGACGAGCTTTTGTGGCATCTCTACCGCGCCACGGGGCTTCTCGGCGTCGTCAGCGCCATGGACGGCGGAGAGCGGCGGCGGCAGAACCTGATGCTCCTGATGGAGGTGGCGCGGCAATGTGAGGGGTCGGGGTACAAGGGCCTCTTCGGCTTCATGACCTGGGTGCGCCGCCTCCGGGAGCAGGGCAAGGGCCCGGAGGGCTTCACGCGGGCCGCCGAAAACGCCGTGACGGTGATGAGCATCCACAAATCCAAGGGGCTGGAGTTCCCGGTGGTCATCCTGGCGGGTCTGACGAAGCAGTTCAACACTGTGGACACCAGGGCGCGGCTTCTCATCCACCCGGATCTGGGGCCGGGGCCCATACGCACGGATACGGAGCGCAAGATCGAGTACGATACCCTGGCCCGGCGGGCCGTGGCGGAAAAGCTTAGGGGGGAGCTTCTCAGCGAGGAGCTCCGGGTCCTCTACGTGGCCATGACCCGGGCGCGGGAGAAGCTCATCATGGTGGCCTCCTACACGGACGCGGCGCGGGAGCTCACGCGGATGAGGAACACGCCCCTCCCGGCCCCGGCGGAGGTGCTGTCGGGGGCCAAGTCCATGGCGGACTGGATCCTCATCCCGGCGCTGAGGCGGCCGGAGAGCGAGGAGATCCGCCTGGGAGCCCCCAACGTCCCCTGCGACACCCAGGGCCCGCCCTGGCTGGTGCGGTACGTCACCCCCGAGAGGCTGTCCGGCGAGGCCGCCGGGGCGGGGGAGAGCCGGGAGGGGGAGAAAGCGCCCCTGCCGGTGTCCCCGGAGCTGCGGGAGAGGCTGGAGTACGTCTATCCTTACCTTGACCGGGCGCAGATGCCCTCCAAGGTCACCGCCACGGAGCTCAAGGGAACTTACGCCGCCCGGGAGGCCGCCGAGGAAGCGGCGGAGCTTGCAGGTCCGGAGCCGCCGGAGAGCGTCCCGCCCCTCAAGCCCCCGGTACGTCCGGCCTTCATGGAGGGCAGGCGCGGCCTCACCCCGGCCCAGAAGGGCACCGCCACCCACATCGTCATGCAGTTTGCGGATTACTCAAAATGCCTCACACCCGCCGGCGCCGCCGGGGAGGTGGAGCGCCTGCGGGCCTTCGGCACCATCACCGACGAGCAGGCCGCCGCCGTCCGGCCAGAGATTATCGCCGACTTTTTCGCGTCCCAGCCGGGGAAGCTCATTCTCGGCGCGGAGAAGCTGTGGCGGGAGCTGAAGTTCTCCCTTCTCATGGACTCCGCCGATCTTCCGGGCTTCGCCCCCGGCGAAAAGGTCCTTTTCCAGGGCGTGGTGGACTGCTGTGTGGAGCAGGATGGCGCGCTCATCGTCATCGACTTCAAGACCGACCGCGTCACCGACGACACCCTCCCCGACCGCGCCGCCGTCTATAAGGGCCAGCTGGACGCCTACGCCCTGGCCATGGAGCGCGTCCTGGGAATGCCAGTGCGGCGGCGCATCCTCTGTTTCCTGACGGCGGGGAAGTGGGTGGAGGTGTAAAGGGATGCGCCTGACGCCGCAGGCTTTGATTTTCCCGCGCGCGACCCTTCCGGCGCTTTGCACCACCTTCCCCAAGGGGGAGGCTGACGAAGGCTCGAATCTACCCTACCCCTTTTGCCCCAACAGGGGGTCAAGAAGGAGCGGCTACGCTGCAATCTCGAATTTATTGCGCCGGAGGCGCAATTGATTCAAAGGCGGTGAAACCGCAACCATATTTCCCTGACCCCTGTTTTCGGAAAATCCCAGTTCCCTTCTGTGTTTCCGAAGTATTGGAGCCAAAGCCGGGGTGAATATTCATCCAACGCGGCAATCAACAAGCAAAATCCAATAATATCCTGTTATTATTGAATCCTAACAAATGCCATAATCAAAAATGTGCAGGCCGCAAGTAAAATCAGTTCAAATGTATCGTTAAAATCAACCGCCTGAAACTGTTTTTCTATACCCATATGCAAGCCTTTCTTAATCAGACGATATGCAAAATACCCCAAACAAACGCCGAGCGTATTTGCCGCCAAGTCATCGATTTCTGTTGCTCCCCAGCCAAACATTTGCAACAATTCAATGCATAAAGAGAACAGGAATCCCGTTATAGCAACAGCCCTGATATTACAGTATCTTCTATACAGCAACGGCAGAAAGAACCCAAAAGGCGCAAACACGACGATATTCAGGAAAAAATGCATTGGCGCATTGAATATATCATCAAACGGTATCCATTTTATAATTGGCGGGAAAGAAAAGGGTGCCGTGCCTCCTATCCCGGTCCCCGTGATAACTGAAAAAAGATAAAAGCTGAATAAAAAAACAGCTGCGATATGTAATGGCTTTTGCATTTTGCGGAATTTGGCAAGCAGCAAATAATACATAATCAGTATCGGAACCATTAAAGCATAACCGGCTGACGCACGGGACAGAAGATATTTAATTGCAATCATTCTAACGGCCCCCATACGAATACTTGTCAAACAGCCGCCTATTCAACATCTGACATTATACACTCAAATTGTGAAGAAATCTACTGTCCGTTAAGACGGCTAATAATACCCGTTAATACTCCGTCTATGTCTGTATCGAACAGAAAACGATTTTGCGATATTTTTATCAATCGGTGTGTCCCTATCCGCTGTTCTGACTAACCATGTCAACAGTGAATTTCAGAATTGATGGTGAGCTTTATTCATGCTGATTGATAATTATTAATGCTTTTTACCGGGAACACAGAGTCAAATTGGGACTTCGGAAAAAGGGGTGGCCCCGCAGGGCCGGGGTATTCGAGCCCGTGGAGCGTCGTTGGGGCTTCCGGGAAACGAATTTAGGAACCACCCATGCCGCTTCGCGGCTGTCCCCGACATGGGAGGGGCTGAGAGGGCGGGCGCAAAGCTTTTCCTGCCGTCTGGGCATATTTTCTTTTGAAAAAACTGTTGACAAGCGGGGCGGCATCTGTTAAAATATCCTTTGCGTGAAAAACGAACGAAAAATGAAAGAGGTGAACGCAATGAAGGAGGGCATCCATCCCAAGTACGAACAGACCACGATCCGGTGCGCCTGCGGTGAGGTCATTGAGACCGGTAGTACGAAGAGTGACATCAAGGTCGAAATCTGCTCCAAGTGTCACCCTTTCTACACCGGCAAGCAGAAGCTGGTGGACACCAGCGGCCGCGTGGATAAGTTCAACAAAAAGTTCGGCCTCAAATAAGCCGACAAAATCGCGAGGATTAGCTCCTCGCGATTTTTTTCGAATAAAAGCAGGACAAAAGCCGGGAATTTCGAGAAATTCCCGGCTTTTGTTCCACAGTTGGTTTATGGCGATGTTTCGGTCAGTCCGGAATTATCAGGACTTGGCCTGTGTAGATGCGGTTGGGATTTTTCACGGTGTCGGTGTTCGCCTCGTAGAGCTCCCTCCATTTGGAGGCTTTGCCCAGGAGCTTTTTGGCGATGGAGGAAAGCGTATCGCCGTTCTGGACGGTGTAGGTCTTGACGCCGGGGGCAGAGGGCTTGCCGCCCTCTGGAGCGGGGGCACCGGGAATCGCGGGGATCGTCAGGACTTGGCCGACGTAAATGAGGTTGGCGGAGCGGATCTTGTCCCGGTTGGCATTGTAAATCAGGCTCCAGTATTTTTTGTCACCGTAAATGTTCTTGGCAATCTTCTGTAAGGTGTCGCCCTTTTGGACGGTGTAGGTGGCGGGGAAGGCGGGCTCCGGGGTGGTGTCAGGGGTCCAGGCGATGTCCAGAGAGGTGATGAGGATGGAGTTGGCGCCGTTGGTGCCGAAGGTGCCTGTGTGCTGGAAACAGACGCCGGAGCCTGCGAAGTCATGGAGGCCCAGGACATCGGCGGTAAGCTCCACGGAGCCCTCGATGCCGCTGGAGGTGACGGAGGCGTAGAGCTTGTCGCCCTCGGTCCAGACCTTCACGGTCTCAACGGCCCGGAAGATGTCGGACTCCACCTCGTCGGAGATAAAGGTAATGGCACCGTCGGAGGTGTGCTTCACCAGGACGAACGCGCAGGAGCTGCCGGTCTTGCGGTAGATTTTCAGGCCGTAGCCGGTGTGGCTGGCGGTGTCGTACTTGAGCATGAGCTCCATATACTGGTTGGCCGAGCCGAAGCCCTGTCCGGCGGTCTTGCCGGGGACCAGGACGGCGGTGAGGGACATGTCACCCGCGGAGCTCCTGAGCGGAGTGTACATTAGACGTCCGCCGCGGTCGGTCTCCATGAGGATGCCCTCGTGGCCGGTGAAGTTGCCGGTGAGGTCACGGCCGTAGACAACTTTGCTCTCGCCGTCGGCGTCCTTGTCGCCCCAGCCGCCGTTGAGCGGGGCGCCCTTGGCGGTGTCGGCGGGACGGTAGCTGTCAACAGTCCACAAGCCCGGGATCAGGCCCTTCTGGGTGTCAGTGGGGAAGGACGCGATGTCCACATGGAGCTTGCCGTCCAGTGCCTTGACGCCCTCGGCGGTGATCTTGGCGGAGACAGCCGTCACGGCCTCGCCGTACTCGGTGCGGATGTTCCTGAGCTCCACGGTGGCGATGAGGTACTTGCCTATGTACGACTCATCAATGCGGATGGAGGCAAGGGGGGCATCCTGCCGGTCCTCGGCAATCTTGACGGCGCCCTCAAGCTTGCCGTCCTCACTGAGATACCAGGTCACCCGGGACATATCGGCCCGGTCGCCCATGGACTCGGCGGTGTAGGTGTAGCTGACGGAGGCGGTGCCGTCAGGGTTCTGGGTGACGGAGGGCTTTGTGGCGAAGACGGGGGCGGGGAGAATAGAGGGACGGACGGTGAGGGAGACGGCAGCCTCCAGCCCGCTCTCGTCCCGGGCGGTGACAACAACTGTCACGGTCTCGTCGGTGTCGTTGACGCCCGCCACGTGGCAGGTCTTCCCGTCGGCGGAGGGGGTCAGAGTGACGTACTTCTCGTCCCCGGCCTTGACGGACCAGGTGATCTTGGAGGCGGCGGTATAATCGGTGGTCCTGGGGCCGGTGACGGTGCAGCCCAAGTCAACCTCGGTCCCGGCATTGCCGGACTCGATAACGGAGGTGCCGGAGGTGATGCGGGCGGTCATGAAAGTGGGCAGATCGGCCGCGCCGGCCGCCTCGGCGGCCTCCTTCTGGCCCAGAGGATCCCAGCCGTCGTCGCCGGAGAGCAGGTTGTAGATGTTGTAGACGGTCTTGCCTTCGTTGTCGGTGAACTTGAAGGCCTTGAGGGCGGCGGTGCCGGTCAGGTCCACGCCGGCGTTCGGGGCCGTACCGCCGTTGTCAAAGGTGATGGCCTGTCCGTTGTGGGTGACGTTGGCATAGAGGGCACGGTAGTCCGCGCTCACCACATCGTTGAAGCCAATGTTCACCGCGGCGTCGCCCAGGTCGCTGACGAATTTGCTGTCAATGACGGTGACGGTACCGGCGTCGGTGACCTTGGTCAGGTACTGGGCAAACTCCTGGGCGGTCATACCGGCCCGGACCTGATGCTTGATGTTGAAGGTGCTGTTCAGGACCACCGCACCGCTGGAGGAGTACCAGGGCTTGGAGGAGTAAAACTCAAAATCGCAGTTGAGATACACGGCCAGAGGCGAGCCGTTGAGAGAGTCATCGGTGGACTCCATGTGGCAGTCCACATAGAGTGCGCGTTTGGAGTTGTTGAAGGGCATCATATTGAGGCGGCTGACAAAGCGTACGTTTTTGGCGAAGAGCCGGTCGCCGCCGTAGGAGGCGATTTGCCCCTGGGTGATGTTCCCGGCGCTGCGGGCGGGGACGTTCTTGGCGGGATCAAGGGGATAGACCAGATCCACGTTGCAGTAGTCGCCGAAGGTCAGGTTCTCCAGCGTCAGGCCGTCGCCCTCGGCGTAGATCATGGTGTAGTTAGCGCCCATAAGGCCCAGGTCATGGCCAAAGTTGGCGGCGATGACCACATTCCGGGCGTCCTCCGTCAACCCCACGATGTGGAGCTCCTCACAGTCGATGTGCAGCTGGGTGTCGGCGGAGAACATTTCCAACCCCTCGGTGGATTCGGCCTTAGGGTCGTGGATCCAGTAGACGTTGGGGGCAATGTAGAGGTATGTAGGTGCCTCCTTCGTGCCGTCAGTCAGATGCTTGATGGCCTCGTTGAAGGTGTTGTAGACATACGAAAGACCCGCGATCCTCTCATCGGAGAGGCTGCCATCCAGCAGAACGGCATGGGGGCCGATCTCATATGTCTTTTCCCCGTAGGTGAAGGACTTGCCGTCCTCTGCCAAAGTCACCGGGGCCTGCTCCGGCGCGGCGGCATCCGGCGCGCCGGCCGCAGTCAACGGCAGGACCGTGATGACCAGCGCCAGCACCATGAGCGTAAGACACAGCTTTCTTTTCATCCTGATCTGTACCTCCTGTAAATATTTAGTCTGGCGTCTTGCGGACTTTATCATATTGCTGTGCAAAATGACCGATAAAGTCCGCAAAATACCTGCCCATATTATACAAGACGCTAACAAAAAAATCAATACGTTTTAATTGTGCAATCAGTGATAAGCAAGATTTGCAATCTCACGCGCCCGTTTTACTATGTTTTCAACCGGGCAGAATCAAAGCCAGTCCAACAACGAGCCTCTGCCTCTGGCCTCCAGGACGTTTTTGGCCTCCAGGAGCAGCTTGGCGGCGTCGGCGCGGGTGACGGGGAGGGGGGAGGCGCCGGCGGGGAGGATGTCCAGGGAAGTCAGGTTCGCCACGGCCTGGGCGGCCCAGGCGGGGGTCGCGTCGTCGGACTCGAAGGCCACGTCGGTGATGCCGGCGGTGTTGTTGAGCATGACGGCGGCCTGGGCGAAGGTGACGGGCTGGTTGGGGGAGAAGACGATGCTGCCGTCGGCCGTCGTGGAGCCGGAGATGAAGTCCGCCATCACGGCGGTGGTGACGTAGGGCTTTTGCCACAGGGGGATGTCCCCGTCATCGGAAAAGCCCGTGCGGGTGATGTTCTCCAAAATCGGCGCGCCGGTGAGCTTCAGGCACATGACGAGGAACTCGCCCCGGGTGACGGGCTCCTCCGGGTGGAAGAGATACGCCCCGCCCACGTTCTCACCGACGAAGACGCCCTCCTCCGCCAGGACCGTGGCGGCGTACCAGGCGTCGGAGCCGGCAAGGTCGGCGTAGCTGACGGCGGTCTTCTGCTTTTTGATGTGGACGGTCACCGTGGCGGCGTTGGAGACGTTGCCGGCGGTGTCCGTGGCCACGTAGGTGAAGGTGTCACGGCCCTTTTTGCCCTCGCCGGGGGTGTAGGTGAAGGTGTCGCCCTCCACGGTGACCGTGCCCTTTTTGGGCTCAGTGGCCACGGAATAGGCGACATCGTCGCCCTCCGGGTCCAGACAGCGGAAGGAGCCGGAGACGGGGATGGAGCGGAAGGTCTCCAGCTCCATATTCTCCGCCACCGGGGCGGAATTGAGCCGGACGGCGTCCTCACGGGCGGCGGCGGGGCCGGACACGGCCGCGCACGTCAGCGCCAGCGCGGCGGCGAGGACCACAAGCGCGGGGATCTTTTTCATGGATATGCCTCCTTTTGGGTGTTGGAGGTAGTTTGTGCCGGGAGGGGAAAAATATTCTGCCGGAGGGCCCGGACAAGAAAAAATAAAAAAATCGAAAATAATGGTTGACAAATCAGGTCTCTCTTTAGTATAATAACTCTTGCCGTTACGGCCCGAGGGGAGTATAGCTCAGCCGGTCAGAGCGCCTGCCTTACAAGC
>CANQSD010000041.1 GCA_947626385.1 uncultured Oscillospiraceae bacterium
CGCCAGAAGCTGGCCGCCCAGCGCCCCGACAACCTGGGCCAGGCCGGCCGCATCTCCGGCGTCTCCCCGGCCGACGTGGGTACGCTGATGGTGTACCTGAGCGGGGGAAAATAAACTCCGGGATATCATCGAAACGCGGGCCGCCGAGGGCGGCGGCCCCTACGGCGGAAAGCGGAGAATATTGGAAATTTTGCGGTCGGCGCCGCGTTTATAAAAAAATGCGCCGCATAGCGGCGCAAACCTTTTAAAGCCCCCTCCTCGTAGGAGGGGGGCAGGGGGGCAGCGAGCGTTGGATGACAGAGCGGTCCCGACAAATTGCACCCGCCAAAGCCCCTCCTTCCGGGGGTCCCCGGCGGGCTGTTGCCCGCTGGGGAGAGGAGGAGCGATGCCAGCGCCTGAGCCCGACCAACGGGAGGGCGAAGCAAAGCGGCATCAGCGACGACGAGCCCGAGCGAAGCGATGGGCAGGGTGGGGACGTCTATCCGACCACGCAGATAATCGCACCCACCCCCTGCCCCCTCCCAAAGGAAGGGGCTTTTTTACCGGGGACGGGTGCTTGTTATCGGAACCGTTCCCTCAACGCAACGTGGCACGGGCGGACACATGGGTCCGCCCCTACGGCGAAAATCGGGGGTCTATTCACAAAATTTGCGGCCGGCGCCGCAATTTTTCTTTTTTCCCGTGAACCTGCGGGGGGAAACCGCGACTAGTAGGGTGAAAGCTTTCTGACGAGGGACCTCACATGGGAGTTGAAGAACTGGAAAATCAAATCGACTTTCTGCTCCGGGCCGCGATGCGGCTGTGCGGGGATATGCAGGACGCCCAGGACCTGACCCAGGAGACGCTGCTGGCGGCGCTGGCCGCGCGGGCGAAGGGCCGGGAGATCCGAGAGCTCCGCCCCTGGCTGCTGGCGGTTTTGCGGCGCAGGTACAACGACCTTCTGCGCCGGCGGTGCCGTCAAAGCACCGTCAGCATCGGAGAGGCCCCGGACCTTCCGGACGAGGGCGCGGCCATGCCCGATTTCGAGGAGGACGAGGCCGCGCGGGTGCGCAGGGCCGTGGCGTATCTGGCGGAGAGCTTTCGCCAGGTCGTGGTCCGGCACTACATGGAGGGCCAAAGCGTGCGCCAAATTGCCGCCGAACTGGGCCTTTCCGAGGGGACCGTTAAGAGCCGTCTGCGGCTGGGCAGAGAGCGGATGAGGAGAGAGATCGACAATATGGAAGAATATGAAAGGCAAAGCTACGCGCCCGTCACCCTGCGCATCGATTTCAGCGGCTCACCGGGGATCAACGGGGAGCCCATTTCCCTGGTGGAGAACGACCTTCTGGCCCAGAACCTCCTGTGGCTGGCCTACCCCAGGCCCGTGACGGTGGAGGATCTGGCCCGGGCCGTGGGCGTCCCCACCGCGTATGTGGAGCCGGTGGTCCGGAGGCTCATCGGCGGGGAGCTCATGAAAAAGGCCGGGGGCAAGGTCTACACCGACTTTATGATCGTCACCCCGGCCGATCAGGAGCGGACCATCCCCCGGCAGAAGGCGTGCGTGCGGGAGAACTTCCACCTCTTCTGGGACGCCGTCGGGGAGGCGCTGGAGCGGCTGCGCCGGTGGGACTTCTACAAGGGCCTCACCGGGGACGAGAAAAATTCTCTGGAGCTCTACACGGCCTTCCACTGCCTGGACTACGGTATCTTTGAGGCCCTCTCAAAGACCTTGGGCGTGCGGCAGGAGATCCCCGACCGGCCCAACGCCGGCCGGTGGATCGCCATTGGCCATGTGAACACCGGGCCCTTTGACCCGGCGGCCCACGCGGAGCTCCTGGCGCACTCCTATTCCGGGGAGCGAACCGTGAAAAACGGGAGCTTCGGCGGCACGGGGTTCGAGATGCACGCCTACGGCGCGGACGGCTTCCCCGGAGACGCCTTCTATGCCTCCCCGGATTATACCTTCTTCCCGGAAAACAGCATGATCGACCCGGAGATCGCCAAGCTCCTCACCGTCCTGCGTCTGGGACTTTCCCCGGAGCGCGAGGGCTTCAACCCGGAGTTCCTGAAGGCCGTCCCGTGGCTGACAAGGTGCAAGGTCCTCCGGGAGGAGAACGGCAAGCCGGCGGTGAACGTTCCCGTTCTCAGCCGGGAGGAGGCGAAGGTCCTGTGGGACATCTGCGAGCGCGGGACCCGGGGCACGGTGGAGAGCCTCCGGGAGCTCCTCCGCGGCTTCCTCCAGGGCAAGGAGCTCCGCCTCCCCGCCCACCTCACCGGCGTCCCCCCGCAAAAGCGGTATATGTACGCCACCAACGCCATGCTCTTCGCCGCCATCCGCGAGGCCATGTCCCGCGGCCGCCTCCACGACGGCGGCTATGACGCCGGGGCGCAGGTTCCGTGCCCGATGGTGATGGTTTTGTAAGGAGGTGGGTGGGGCGGGGTTGCGGAGTGGCGAGTTGATGCGATGGATCGGAACCGCTCGGAACCCGCGACCTTCGCTTCCCCCCTGCCCCCCTCCTACGAGGAGGGGGCCCTGAGACGGGGGCGGGTGCGATTTTTTGGAACCGTTCTAATAACGCACCCACTCTTGCCCCTCCTAGGTCGGGGTGGCGCGAAGCGCCGGGGTGGTGCTGCAATCCGATTATCGGAAGCGTCCGTTACGCCCAACGGGCTCGAATACCCCGCCGCTGCGGCGGCACCCCTTTTTCCGAAAAAGGGGTCGGGAGAATAAGGTTGCGGCGCTTTGCGCCGCCTTTATAAAAAATTTTAAGCCCCTCCCTCCGGGAGGGGTGCCCGAGCGAAGCGATGGGCAGGGTGGGGACGTCTATCGAACCGCCTAAATCATCGCACCCACCCCCTGCCCCCTCCCCAAGGGAGGGGCTTTCTTGCCGGGGACGGGTGCGTTTTATCAAAACCGTTCCGTCCCGCCGCCCGCAAGGGCGGCATCCTTTTGCTTTCACCCTCCTCAGAGGCTCAAAGCTTCTCCCCGATCATCAGGCTGATGATATCGTCATCCGCCGCTCTCATTCCGTGGCTGGCGAGGCGGCTGACGGCGGCGATGGTGTTCTCCACACCCTTGAGGACGATGCCGTCGCCGCCCACGAATTCGCTGTCGTTCACGTTCATCCGCCAGCCGAGAAGGCCCGCCTCCACGGCGGAGGCGATCTTGGCCGCGCAACTGGACTTGGCTCCGTCGCAGAGCATCCCGGAGTTGATGGCGAGGGCATTGACCACCGTGTGGGCGATCTCCCCGGCCCGGCCGCCGTAGAGGTAGGAGATGCCCGCCCCCGCACCCGCGCCGGCGCTGGTGGCACCGCAGTAGGCCGAGAGGGACCCGATGCCGGCCTTCAGGTGGACGGTCACGAGATTCGAGACGACCAGCGCCCGCAGGAGCTCCTCGCGGCTGGCGCCCTTCTCGGCGGCGTAGACAATAACGGGGACGCTGGCGGTGATGCCCTGGTTGCCGGACCCGGAGTTGATGATGACCGCCCGCTCGCACCCGTTCATCCGGGCGTCCGACCCGGCGGCGGCGTAGGCCTTGGCCCGGTTCCAGACGCTGTCGCCGTAAGACTGAAGCAAAATCTTCCCGATCTGCGCCCCCCAGTCGCCGGTAAGGCCCTCCTGCGCAATAGCCATGTTGCACTCGATCTGCCGCTCCAGCGTCTCCCGCACGTCATCAAGGTCCACCGTATCGGCAAATTCCACGATCTTTTCCACGGTGAGCAGCTTTTTGAGCTCCGACGGCTCCGCGGCCTCATCGGCGAAGGGCCTGTCCACGCTGGCGGCGCCGTTTTTCTCCACCCGGACCACGTTGGTGTGGGCGCCGGCGATGCGCACGAAGGCCGTGTCCGCCCCGGCGGCGACGCGCACGCGGATGTCGAAGGGGTTTTTCGCGTCGCTGCGCCGGACCTCGATTTGGGCGGTGTTCAGGTATCCGTCCAGCGCCGCCAGGTCCTCCGGCGTCACGTCGGCCAGGACCTCCAGCTCTCGCTCCGCCTCGCCGCAGACGATCCCCGCCGCTACGGCGGTCCGCAGTCCCCGCCGGCGGCCTGTGTGGGGAACGATGACGCTTTTCACGTTCTTAATGATGTTCCCGGACACCGTCAGCTCCACCCGCTCCGGCGCTTTCCCCAGCTCCCGCCGTGCCAGCGCCCCGGCATACGCCACCGCGATGGGCTCCGTACACCCCATCGCCGGCACCAGCTCGGACCTCAAAATCTCCACATATTCCCAATAACGCTCCATTCTCTCTCCCCCTTTGAGGCCATTGTAGCAGAAAAGCGGGGAAAAAGGAAGAGGTCAACAAAAAAGACACGCCCGGTCTGGACGTGTCTTTTTTATTGACAATATCTCGAAAACACTGTATGATACCGTCAGCCCCATTTGGGGGAGGCTGGAGGGCGAATGCACTTCTGGCGGTTACCCGCTTTCCCGGAACGTCAAGTGAAGGGAGGTGGTAGTGGCGTGAGGAAAAAGGTCCGAAAGGTACTTATTACCGTGCTGATGGTCATTGGGTTTCTGGTGATCTACGTACTGGTTTTTCCCGTATACGCTTGTTGACCGCCTGGACGCTCCCCAAGCGGTCAACTGGTGAAAAACTAGTATGACTTCGATTGGGTTTCCGTCGTTGTGACGACGCCCCCCATGACCTTAGTGTACCCTCTCTTGGCCGATTTGTCAAGAGGGGGTACACTCATTTTTTATCCCGTCAGCACATCCGCCAGGCACCGGCCGAAGAGCTGGGCGGCGGCGATGGCCTCCTTGAGGGTGTTGCCGTTGGTGCCGATCTCGGCGATGAGAGCGCCGGGGGAGACGTGCTGGTTGTAGCGGGACGTGGAGAGCTTCAAGGGCCGGGCCAGGGTGGGATAGGTCTGGGCCATGCGGCTTTGGAGCTTCACGGCGAGGGTCATATTCTCCCGCCAGTTGGGATGGGCGAGGCCGGACTGGTCCGTGCCGCAGATGAGCATCACCTGGGCGCAGGGGACGTCCCCCACCTGGGCCACGGTCTTGTAGAGCTTCCCGTCCCCCTCCAGGGCATCCCGGTGGAGGTCGATGACCACCTTGATGTCGCTGTGGGCCTCCAGATATGTCTGAACGGAGGCCATGGAGCGGTTGTACGCGCCGTTGTAGCTGGGGTAGTCGTGGAGCTGCCGATCGTGGTAGACGGTGATGCCCCGGGCCTCCAGGACCTTCTGGAGCTCATCCCCCACCCGGACTACGTTGAAGCGCAGGTCCTCCGTGCGGGAGGGGTCGGATTCCTCATAGATGTCCTCCCCGGCGGGATTGTACGCCTCGCTGGCGTGGGTGTGGACGATGAGCACCGCCGGATTTGCCCCGTAATCCAGGGGCTTTGCCAAAAGCGACGCCACGTCCACCGTATAATTTGTCTTATTCTTGATGTAGACGCCCCCGGCGTCCGCCTCGCCGGACCCCTTGATGGTGGTGGGGATGGCGTCCTTCAGGGGGACCTCGGGCTCCGCCGACGCGGTGGGCAGGGGGACGGAGGTCTCCGGCGCGGGCGCGGTTTCGACAGGAGCCGTGGGTTCGGAGGGCTGTGCCGCCACGGGGAAGGTCGTCTCCTGTTCGCCGCCGGTGAGCTGCGACCCGGTCTTCGTCTCCCCGGTCACGCCCTTCCCCGGCAGCTCCCCGGACAGGATGCGCTCCGAGGGGTTCCCGGTACGGTCAGACCCGGCGGAGGGCAGCTCCAGCGCCATCACCGCCCGCCCCAGGGCGGCGGGGAGACGGATGCCCCCCGGCGCCACGGCATCGGCCACCAATCGTATAGCAAGGCACACCCCTACCACCGCCGCGAGGCGCTTCACAAGCCCGAAGCCCGCCCTTTGGCCCCTTCTTCGACCTCCCATGCACAGCACATCCTTCCTTGGTATAGACCAGGATATGATGCCAAATCCCATTTTATGATTGCAACCGGCGTCCTGCCGGTATATAATAGGGAAAAACATATAAAGAGAAAGGATCTTCGCTATGGAAAAGGTATTCATCCCCCACGGCGTATGCTCCCGGCGGTACGATATCATTCTGGAGGACGGCGTCATCCAGAACATCACCGTGGAGGGCGGCTGCAACGGCAACCTCAAGGGCATCTGCGCGCTTTTGCGCGGCCAGCGGGCGGAGGACGTGATCCCCAAGCTCAAGGGCACCCAGTGCGGGATGCGCGGCACCTCCTGCCCCGACCAGATCGCCCGGGCGCTGGAGGAGGCCCTTCAGGAGGAGGCGGGCGCATGAAGCCGGTTTTTGCCAACACCTTCAACGTCACCAGCAACAAGGGCAAGGCGGAGGTGGCCCTGTCCTTCGCCCACATCTACACCGAGCACAACTTCTCCATGAAGCAGGGGACCCTCACCGACGTGTCCGCCCAAGTGGCGGACGAGGTGGCCAGCGTCCTCATCACCAAGGACGGCGTGGTGGCCCTGGCGCGGCTCCTCAACAAGGTCTGCTCGGATTGGGGGATCGACGTCACCGAATGAAGTATACCACCGTCATTTTTGACCTGGACGGCACGCTCCTCAACACCCTGGAGGACATCCGGGACAGCGTCAACCACATCCTCACCAAATACGGCTATCCCCCGCGCACCCTGGAGGACATCCGCCGGTCCGTGGGCAACGGGTCCGGGGTCCTCCTGGAGAAGTCCCTGCCGGAGGGCCGCGCCACGCCCCGGTTCGACGAGCTTTTGGAGGAGTACGTGGCCTGGTACGAGCAGCACAATTGTATCAAGACCGCCCCCTACGAGGGGGTGCGGGAGCTTCTGGGGGCCCTGGCGGTCACGGAGCACAAGCTTGCGGTGGTGTCCAACAAGCCCGACGCCAACACCAAGGCCCTGGTGCGGAAATTTTTCGGTGCCTACGTCTCCGTGGCCATCGGCGAAAAGCCGGGCATCGCCCGCAAGCCCGCCCCGGACACCGTCCGCGCCGCCATGCGGGAGCTCCAGAGCTTCCCCTTTGAGACGGTCTACGTAGGCGACAGCGAGGTGGACCTTGCCACCGCCCGCGCCGCGGGCCTCGACTGCCTCTCCGTCACCTGGGGCTTCCGCACCCCGGAATACCTCACGGAGCTCGGCGCCAGGACCCTGGTGTCCAGGCCGGGGGATATCCTAAAGCTCGTATAACGCCGCCGTCGCATACACCACCCCTGCCGCTAACGCGGCTGTCCCCGACCTAGGAGGGGCTAACGTGTCGGGGGCGGGTGCGGGTTATCAAAACCGCTCAAATAACGGACCCTGTACGGGCCGCCGCCCACGGCGGCCCTTTTTTCGTTGACCGACATGTACCGTTTTATCGGAACCGTTCCGTCCTCCAACCGCCCATCCCCCGTCCCCGCCGCGCGGGCAAATCAAAAATTGCGCCGCGAAGCGGCGCAACCTTTTTATGCCCCCTCCTCGTAGGAGGGGGGCAGGGGGGGTAGCGAGGCTTGGACGATAGAGCTCTATCCCTCAACCCTCGATCCCTCAGTCGCTACGCGACAGCTCCCTTTACGAAAGGGAGCCTCAATAAGGTTGCGGCGCTTCGCGCCGCCTTTATAAAAAATGCGCCGCAAAGCGGCGCAAACCTTTTTGGTATGGGCGGGTTCTAAACCCGCCCGCCGATAACAGACCGCACTGAAAAACGCGGGCGGGTTTGGAACCCGCCCATACAGACGTGATGGAAGGATATGCAAAATATTGCAACATCTTCCAATCCACCGTAGGGGGCGGACCCATGTGTCCGCCCGTTCCTCGTCCCCCGTCTTCCGCTTAGACTTTCTCCTCCGTTTTCCTCTCCGTCTTCCCCTCCGCGGATTCGTGTTTCAGCTTGTGCTTGTTTTCCCAGTGGATGAGGACGATGATGGCGGTACGGAGGGCGATGATACCGGCGACGATGGCGATGTCGTAGACGGTGCCGATGGTGACGGTGCGGAGGATCTCACCGGCCAGGAGGAAGCTGAGGGACGTGGTCATACCCTCGCCCATGATGGTCACGGCGTCGGGCTGGCGGCGGATGTGCTGGATGAGGCCCCGGATGACGGCCACCAGCAGAATAATGACGCCGATGTACTCGGTGATGCGCATGGTCAAGTCGATGATGAGTGTCAGGATATGCTCCACAAGCTCTTCCACAGCGTTTCCCTCCTTAATCCTTATTGATATGTACGTTCAGGTGCGGGTAGGTCATGGTGACGCCGTCCTCCTCGAAGGCGGCGCGGATGTTCTCCGTCAGGGCGCACTTGGCGGCGAAGAACCGGGGCGTCTCGCACCAGACCAGCGCCATGTAGGTGATGGCGGAGTCGTCGTAGCTCTTCACGGCCAGAATGGGCTCCGGCTCCAGCACCACCCCGTCGGTCATTTGGGCGGCCTTGAGAAGGGCGGCCTTTACCTTTTCCGTGGAGTCCCCGTAGGAGGCGGAGACCTCCAGGTCGATGCGGCGGATGTCCCCGGCGGTGAAGTTCTCCACCTTGGAGTCCGCCACCGTGGCGTTGGGGATATGGACCTCCCGGCCGTCGGGCATCTTCAGGATGGTATAGAAAAGCCCTACATTCTGCACCGTCCCCGCCGTGCCGCCGATGTCCACCCAGTCCCCGGCGCCGAAGGGATGGGTCCCCAGGACGGTGATGCCGGAGAAGAGGTTGGTGAGAATGTTCTGCACGGAGAGGGACAGCGCCAGGGACACCACCGACACGATGGCCACAAGGCTCGTCATGGGGATGCCCAGCTGGTCAGCCACGATGAGGACCACGATGATCCACAGCGCCACGCCGATGGCCGAGCGGAGGAAGCCCTTGATGGACTCGTCCAGATGGCTTTTCCGCAGGGCCCTGTCCGTCAGCTTCAGCAGGAGTCTGCGGACGACGACGCATACCACCAGCAGCACCGCCGTGGACAGCAGCAGGCCCAGCGAGAGGCTCCCCAGGTGGATGTCGTCCAAGGTCTCAAAAATTTTCATAATTTCACCCCGTCGTCGATGATGTTGATCTCCATAAGATCGTAGGGCGTGCCCTGATAGACAAAGTGGTTGATCCAGTTTGAGTACAGAAGATTGGCGTGCCCACGCCAGGAGACCACAGGCTCCCGGGTGGGGTCGTCGTTTGGAAAGTAATTCTTCGGTATCTCGATGGGCAGGCCCTGGGCGAGGTCCCGGAAATACTCGTTTTTCAGGGTATCCGGGTCGTACTCGGCGTGGCCGGTGACGAAGATCTGCCGTCCGCCGCGGGTGCTCATAACGTAGACCCCCGCCTCCTCCGAGGAGGCCAGGATCCGCACGCCGGGGATACGCTCCACGTCCTCCCGCAGGATGGTGGTATGGCGGGAGTGGGGAGCGTAGAACACGTCATCGAAGCCCCGCATGAGGATGGAGCGCTTATACTCCACCCGGTGGGGGAAGACGCCGAAGAGCTTCTTCTCCAGCGGGACCTTTTGGACGCCGTAGTGGTAGTAAAGCCCCGCCTGGGCGCCCCAGCAGATGTGGAAGGTGGAGTAGACGTTGGTCTTGCTCCACTCCATGATGCGGCACAGCTCCGGCCAGTAATCCACCTCCTCAAAGGCCAGCTTCTCCACCGGCGCGCCGGTGATGACCAGCCCGTCGAAGCGCTCGTCCTTCACCTCGTCAAAGGTCTTGTAAAAGGCGATCATGTGCTCCTGGGAGATGTGGTTGGCCTTGTGGGTGCTGGTCTGCAAAAGCGTCAGCTCCACCTGGAGCGGCGTGTTGCCCAGGAGGCGCGCCAGCTGCGTCTCCGTGGCGATCTTGGTGGGCATCAGGTTCAAAACGGCGATGCGCAGGGGCCGGATGTCCTGGGTCACGGCCCTGGTCTCCGTCATCACAAAGATATTTTCCTCGTGGAGCGTCTGCGCCGCCGGCAGCTCGTTGGGTATCTTGATGGGCATAGCTTCCCTCGCCTCCTCTTGGGTCCTATCGGGTCCGGTACTGTCTATTATAGGGGATTTTCCCCGCTTTTGCAAGGGCATCGGGGCTTTTTCCAAATGAGAAAGTGGGATTTTTTCTCAAAATTCGACTTTTTTCGACATTCCGGGGAGAAATTTATTCAATTTTTACAAAAAAATTCAAAAAAATTGCCTTTTTGACCTTGACAAATTTTTTAAAAATGTTACAATATTTTCACAACCAATAAAGGGGAGGGAATCATATGAAATCCACTGGCATCGTACGCAAGGTTGACGAACTGGGCAGGATCGTCATCCCCATCGAGCTCCGTCGCACCCTGGACATCGCTGAGAAGGACTCCCTGGAGATCTTCGTGGACGGCGAAAAGATCGTCCTGGCCAAGCACGAGGATTCCTGCGTTTTCTGCGGGAAGACCAAGGGCCTCAGCGTCCACAAGGGAAAGAACATCTGCGACACGTGCCTCGAGGAGATCAAGCATCTTTGATCGGCATCTTTGATCGAGGAAAAAAAGCCCGCCGGAAGGCGGGCTTTTTTTGCGTCTGTTCTGTCGAAAAAAGGGTGGCTTTTGGATTCATATTTTCTTAAAATCTTTTAATATATAGCGTAAAATATTTTCCAGTCAAAGTGCATAAATTAGCCTCTTATGCGTATTGTGAATTAATGTCATTTTCGTTTCAATGCCCCGTCGTAGACATCGTTTCTGGAAATTCCGGTGCGCTGGGAGGCGCGCTTGGCGGCGTCCTTGAGGCTCATGCCCTCCTCCCGGAGGCGGAGGGCCAGGTCGACGGCCTCCTCCAGGGTGGCGGTGGCCTCCGCCTCTCCCCTGGCCCCGGCCAGGACCAGGACGTACTCGCCACGGGGCTCCTCCGTCTCGTACCGGCGGACGGCCACGGCGAGGGTGGTGCGGACCGTCTCCTCGTGGAGCTTGGTGAGCTCCCGGCACAGCGCCAGCTCCCGGTCCCCCAGCACCTCCAGCATATCCCGCAGGGTCTGGCGCAGCTTGTGGGGTGCCTCATAGAAAACCATGGTGCGCCGCTCGCCCCGCAGGGAGTCGAGATGCTCAAACCGGGCGGACTTATTCACCGACAAAAACCCCTCGAAGGTGAACCGCCCCGTGGGAAGGCCGGAGAGGGCCAGCGCCGTGACGGCGGCGGAGGGTCCGGGGACGGCCAGCACCGGCACGCCCGCCTCGTGGCAAAGCCGCGCCAGGTCCTCGCCGGGATCGGAGACGGCGGGCATCCCCGCGTCCGTCACCAGGGCGCAGACCTCGCCACTGAGAAGCCGCTCCACGATCCGCGGGCCGGCCTCGGCCCTGTTGTGCTCATAGTAGCTCACCAGCGGCTTTTTGAGCCCGAAGTGGGTGAGGAGCTTCAGCGTCACCCGCGTGTCCTCCGCCGCGATGAAATCCGCCGCCCCCAGGGCCTCCAGCGCCCGTGGCGACAGGTCCCCCAGATTCCCGATGGGGGTCCCCACAAGAAGAAGCTTTCCGGCCATATGTCCTCCCGTCAGTCAAGATGATAGATCTTCTGTACCTCGGCGGTGTCCGTACCGTCGGGGTTTTTCAGGATCAGCACGGGCTCCACCCGCACCCCCGGCTTCCCGCCCCGGCGGCATTCGATGAGCGCCACTGAGGGGGCGCTGTCCGGCCGCGCCTGCACAAGGCGCAGGCGCTTGGGCTCCAGGCCCGTCTCGGACAGGGTCCGCAGGGCCTCCGCAAGCCTGCCGCAGGGGTACACCAGCGCCATCCGGCCCCCGTCGCCCAGGAGTCGGAAGGCCGTCCGGGCCAGGTCTGAGAGGGTACAGTCCCGCTCCTCCCGTGCCCGCCGGCGCCCCTCCTCCGGGGCGGTCCCGGCCCCCACGGGGTAGTAAGGCGGGTTGGAGACGATGAGCTGGGGCCGGCCCACCTCCCGCTCCGTCAGGGACCGAAGGTCCCGGTTTAAGACCCGCAGGCGGCCGAAAAGGCCGTTTTTCGCCACGTTTTCGGCGCAGACCGCCGCCGCGGCGGGATCGATTTCCACCATGTCCACGCGAATTTTCTCCGACCGCGCCGCCAGAATGAGCCCCAGCACCCCGGACCCGCACCCCAGGTCCATGGCCCTGTTGACGCCGGCCAGCGACGGGAAGTGCCCCAACAGCACGCTGTCCGTGGTCACCGGCTCCCCCGCCCCGCCGCTCATCACCGGCCCTCCCGGCCACAGCGTGAACGCTTCCATACCCCTCACCGCCTTTTGGCTATTATACCAGACCTCCCCCCAAAAAGCAACGCCCACCGCCGCGTCACCACCCCGGCCTCGCTTCGCTCAGCCACCCCGACCTAGGAGGGGCTAACGTGACGGGGGTGGTACCATTTATCGGAACCGTTCTGTCATCCAACGCTCGCTACCCCCCTGCCCCTCTCCTACGAGGAGGGGGCCCTAAAACGGGGGCGGGTGCGGATTATCAGGACCGCACAGATAAATCGCAACATCTCACGGTTTAGAGCCCTCCCCGCAGGGCGGGGAGGGGCAGGGGTGAGGTGGGAGGGTGGAGTTTTTTGAGCGATTGCGATGAACCTACCCTCCCACCTCATTCGGCGCCTGCGGGCGCCACCTTCCCCGCTCTGCGGGGAAGGCTAAGACGGTGGAAACCTTTCCGCCTCGCTGCGCTCGGCACCTCCCCCACGGGGGAGGTTAAAAAGCTCCCCCGTGGGGGAGCTGGCACGGCCGGAGGCCGTGACTGAGGGGTTCCCCCGTCCCCACCACAGCGGGCAAATTAAAAAAATGCGCCGCAAAGCGGCGCATCCTTTTTAAGCCCCCTCCTCGTAGGAGGGGGGCAGGGGGGGAAGCGAGGGTGGGATGATTGAGCGGTTCCGATAAGCGCACAGGCACCGCTTTTTTTGCGTTTTTACGCCCCGATGTCTCGTACCAGGGCGAGGAAGAGGGGGGTGTGGGTGGCGGTGTCTACGATCATGCAGATAAAGGGACGGTCAAGGGCCAGGCGGAGGTCCGGGAAGCCGAAATACTTGAACTCCACGGCGGTGACGGCGGCGGCGCGGGTGCCGGCCTCGGCTACCTCTAAACGGGTCTTGTGGAGGACACGGGAGATGAAGACGTTCCCGGCGTCGCTGGTCCCAAGGCCGGTGAAATCGGCGCGGGCGGGGTCAAAGGCGGCGGGCATTCCCATGGCCGTCAGGGCGGTTTTCAGGTCCGCGTCCCCCTCCAGAGTGAACTTGGGAAGGCAGACCTCGCCGTCCGTTTCCTCGGCGCCGGACAGCAGCGCCCGGAGCTCCTCCCCGGTGAGGGAGGCCAGGAGCTCGTCTACCGTCACGCCCTCGTTAGGCAGCATGGCGGCGAAGGCGAAGCCGTTTTCGTAGTTTTTCAAAAGGCCCGCGCCCTTCTCCCCGGTGAAAAAGCCGTCCGCCTTCCCGAGCATCATGGTGACGGCGCGTTCTGCGCCGTCCTCGGTGGTGAAGGTCCCGGAGCGGACCTGCTCCTCCGTCTCGTAGGGCCGCTCCCACTTCGCCTCGAAGGCCAGGGCGTTCAAAAGGACCATCACGGCGTCCGGCGAAAGCTCGTCCAGGATCTCCGGGATCATGCCGTGGGTGCGGTCGCCGGCCCAGGCGTTGATGTCCCGGAGGGTCGCGCTGTCAAAGGGCGCGGCGTGGATGCCGGCACAGTAGGTGTCCGCGTTTTGCTGAAGAAAATCGGGCTGCGCGTGAAAGCGGCTGTCCTGGTTGAGCCAGACGGCGTTGGCGACGCTTACCGCCTCCCCGTCAAGGCTCTCCCCGTAGGCCCGGAGGTACGCGCCCAGGGCCTCCGGGTCCCGGCCCAGGACGGCGGTCATCTCCTGAAGCGTCTCCCCCCGCGCCCCCAGGGCCGTCATGCCCAGGGCCGAGAGGACGGAGTAGGGGGAGATGAGCACGTTCCCGCCGGTGTCGCACGCCCGGAGAAGCCGCAGGCCGAAGTCCGCCGTCAGAGCGGCGTTCTCCGCCGTCAGCGTCCCAGGATCCGCGGGGACGCGGGCGTTCAGGCCCGCCATCAGGTCCCCGGCGGCCAGGGGCAGCGCGGGGCCCTGAGTGGGCGGCGAGGGATAGGCGTCGGTGTCCGTGGGCGAGGTCGCGCCGGGGGTCGTCTCCCCGATTTTTCCCGGCTCCCCGCCCCGGAGGACCGGCCACAGGCCCACCGCCAGCGCCAGGGCCGCCGCCGCGGCCGCGATCTGAGGCCAGACCTTTTTCTTTTTCGGCGGGGCGGAAAACGCCTCCGCCACGATGCTTTCGTCCAGATTTCCGATCTTATCGGCAAGCTGTCTACCGTTCATAGTGGTATATCCTCCTTTTCCAGCGTCTCCCGCAGCTCCCGGCGCATCCGGTAGAGGATGCCGGTGACCTTGGAGACTGAAAATCCCGTTTCACGGGCGATGACGGCGATGGGGTCGAAGCGCCAGTAGCGCCGCAGGAAAATATGGCGCTTTACGGGGCTTTGGGCGCGGAGGAAGTCCGCGATCACCTGCTCCGTCCGGCGGCCCTCCAAAAGCGTCTCGGGTGTGCACTGCCCCGAAACGCAGTCGCCCAGCTCCTCCAGGGACTGGGTCACGGTGCCGCCGCGGCGCTGGGCGGTGAGGCGGTCGTAGAGCTTCAGCGCCGCGTTGCGCGTCAAAGCGCAGACGAAGGCCCGCAGGGACCGGGGCTCCGTGGGCGGGATGGCGTTCCAGACCCCCAGGTAGGCGTCCTGCACCGCCTCCTCCCGGTCCTCCGCCACCGGCAGGATGTTCCCCGCCACCGCCCGGCAGAGAGCCCCGTATTTGCTGTCCGTCTCCGCAATGGCCCGCTCGTCCCTGGCGACATACAGCGCCACGATCTCCCGGTCCTCCATCGGATCACCCCCTGCCTGATAAGTACGGAAATGGGAGGGAATCTCACGAGGAAATGTGAAAAAAGTGAAAATGCGGCGAAGCCGCAACCTTTTTAAGCCCCCTCCTCGTAGGAGGGGGGCAGGGGGGGAAGCGAGGGTGGGATGATTGAGCGGTTCCGATAAATCGCATCGGCCTCCGACACGCGCCTGCGGGCGCAGCCCCAAGGGGGGAGATTTTTAAGCTCCCCCTTGGGGATCTGGCACGGCCGAAGGCCGTGACTGAGGGGCTCCTCCCGTCCCCGCCGCGGCGGGAAAATCAAAAAATGTGCCTCCGGCGCAACCCCTTTTGAGCAAAAAATTAAAGGCGGCCTCAGCCGCCTTTAATTTTTATTGCCTTTACGCCTCTTCGATGGCGCCGACGGGGCACTCGCCCTCGCAGGCTCCGCAGTCGATGCAGACATCGGGGTCGACGACGTGCTGGCCGTCGCCCTCGGCGATGGCGCCCACCGGGCAGACGCCCTCACAGGCTCCGCAGTTGATGCAAGCGTCGGTAACTTTTCTGGCCATGGTATGTACCTCCAATCTTATTTTTCCAAAACCGGACGGGGACTCCCCCGTCAAGGACATTGTAACACGTCTTTCGGAAAAATCAAATAGATTTTTTGCGAATTCCGGGAATTTTTTGGCGATTTTTACAATTTTGGCCTTTTGACCGTTTTTCATAGTCAAAACCGTGAAAATCGAAGGAAATCCTTGAAACTCTTTGAAATTCGAAGAAAACGCCGTTCTAAATTATGGTCAGTGAACGTCAAAGGTCAAGAAAGGTCAAAATTGACCTTGCGGAACGCGGGCTCCGGGGGTATACTAAGCGCATAAGGTCAAAGAAAGTCAAAGTCAAAGGAGGCATGACCGATGGGGATCTCCGATGTGATCGCGGACTTCATCAACGAGCTTTTGGAGGACCACCCCTCCGCGGAGGTCCAGCGCGCGGAGCTGGCCAGCCGCTTCAACTGCGTGCCCAGCCAAATAAACTACGTCATCGCCACCCGCTTCTCCCCCGAGCGCGGCTACCAGGTGGAGAGCCGCCGGGGCGGCGGCGGGTACATCCGCATCCGGCGGCTCATGCCGGACCCGCAGATGCTGCTGATGCACACGGTGAACGCCCTGGGCGACCGGGTGGACGTGGGCACGGCGGCGGCGCTTTTGAGCAACTGCGTCTCCGCCGGGGTCCTGAGTGAGGCCGCCGCGAAGCTGATGCTCTCCGCCGTCTCCGACCGGGCTTTGCGGCCGGCGGCTCCGGAGGGGCGGGACATCCTGCGGGCGGCGATCTTAAAAGAGATGCTGCTCAGCACCATGTAAATCATAAATAAAAAAGGTATCCATGTTTTTGATAGGAAAGGAGAAATTCATTATGAAATGCACCAATTGCGGCAAGAATAACGCTATGTACCATTACTGCTTCGAGCTCAACGGGGAGCGCCAGGAGGCGCACCTGTGCCCCGAGTGCGCCCAAAAGCTCCAGCCGGAGCGCGAATTTGCCTCCAGGACCCAGGAGCTCTTCGGGGACGTGTTCTCCGACGGGTTCTTCGGCGGGAGCCTCTTTGACCACCGGCCGGCGCGGGGCTTGTTGGACGGGTTCTTCGGGCGGGACCCCTTCGAGGGGTTCTTCGGCGGGCCGATGCTCAGCCCCTTCGCCATGCTGGGGATGCCGAAGATCGAGATCAGCTTCCCCGAGGCCGGGGAGCGCGCCCCGGAGAAGACGGAGGCGGCCCAAAAATCCGGCGTGGACCCGGACCTTGCCAGAGCGCGTGAGCGCAACGCCCTCCGGGAGCAGATGAAGGCCGCCGCCGAGGCCGAGGACTACGAGAAGGCCGCCGAGCTCCGGGACCAGTTGAAGAAGCTGGAAGGCTGACGGCAGGAAAAC
This sequence comes from uncultured Oscillospiraceae bacterium, assembly GCA_947626385.1. Lineage (GTDB taxonomy): Bacteria > Bacillota > Clostridia > Oscillospirales > Oscillospiraceae > RUG626. Next base: position 16,629 of record CANQSD010000041.1, read on the forward strand.
ATGGCGGGGCGGGTCCCTGACCCGCCCGTTTGACGGACGATTTGGAGGTGTTTTTTATGAAGAATGAGGACCGTTTCACTGAACGGGCGAAGCACGTCTTTGACCTGGCCCACGAGTCCGCCTCCCAGCTGGGGCACGGGTATGTGGGCAGCGAGCATATCCTCCTGGGTCTGGCCCGTGACGGCGGTGGGGCCGCCGCCAGGGTCCTGCGGGAGGCCGGCATGACCGAAGAGCTCATCCGGACCAGCATCGAAAAGCTGGTGGGCCGCGGCGAGAGCGGCGACACCACCGTCCAGGGCCTGACGCCCAG
>CANQSD010000042.1 GCA_947626385.1 uncultured Oscillospiraceae bacterium
CCCGTTGTTTTGCGCTTTGACAATTCCTACAGCGCCCACGAGATCACGGCGGCCATCGAGGCCCACAAGACCCTGGTGGACGGCTCTCTCTGGGCCGGCAGGTTCCAATTTGAGCTGACCGCCGGCACCGACGAGCAGGGCAATCCCTCCCCCATGCCGAACCCTTCGGGCTCTGCGATCACAAAGACCAACGATGCGGACGGCAACGTCAGCTTTGGAAGCATCACCTATAGAGAACCGGGCGTGTACAAATATACTCTCCGGGAGGTTCCCGGGAGCGACAGCAGCGTTGTCTATGACGAGAAAACTTATACTGTCGTTGTCACTGTTGAGAGACCCAACGGAGGCCCACTCACCGCCAAAGTAACCTACCTATACAACGACGGAGAGAAATCCGGGGCGGAGTTTACCAACACCCAGCTGACCGGCGGCCTCACCGTCAAGAAGACCGTTACCGGCGAGGGCGACAAGGGGAGGAGCTTCCGCTTCACCGTCACCTTTGTGCCCAGCGTCGATCTTGGCGGCGTGACGGCGACCAAGTATGACGCCGAGAACCGGCCTGTCGCGGATATCTCTATCGATGAGAACGGCGTACTCGCGTTCTCCCTGAAGGACGGCGAGCGCGTGGAGGTCCGGGGCCTTCCTGCCAACACCGCCTATACGGTGACGGAGACCGACGCCAACGCCGACGGGTATACCACCCAGATGAGGGATGCCGACGGCGAGCTCACTGACGGCACGGGCGTCATCAGGGCTGACACCCAAGATGAGGTAAAGGTTTATAACGACCTGAGGACCCCGAAGGGGGGCTTCACGGTGGAGAAGGAGGTCACCGGCGACGGAGGCGAAAAGGACCGAGCCTTCGCCTTCACCGTGACCATCAAGGACGAGGACGGAAATACGCCGAAGGACGAGGCCTGGAAGAAGTATGTTAAAGTCACCCACAGCGCCGGACGTGCGGCGGCCTGGAAGAAGAATGTCCTCTCTTTCACCCTGAAACACGGGGAAACTCTGACCGTGGACGGCCTCCCGGCGGGGATGAAGTACTCTGTCCAGGAGGAGGATCTGACGGGGAAACACTACACCACCGTCTTTGATCCCGCCCCGGCAGAGGGGACCGTCACGGACGGAGGCATGGATACCGTCACCGTGACCAACGACCGCCCCGCGCCGACCTCCACGCAGGTTCTCCTGCAGGTGGTGAAAAATCTTCTCTTCTCCGGAAACGCGGATCCGAACATCCACGGTGTGTTCACTTTCACCGTGACCCCGGACGCCAACAACCCCGCGTCCGACCCCTTGGAGGGAAAGCCGCGCACGCTTACGACCGGCGATCTCCATGTGGGCGAGAGCGATGTCCTGAAGTTCTTCGGGGACGACGACCGGTTCACCGCGGAGGGCAAATATGTCTACACCGTCCAGGAGATCCCCGGCCAGATCCCCGGCGTCAGCTACGACTCCAGGGTCTACACCGTGACGGTAGTGATCACCTCCGACGTGGATGAGACGAGTTGGGAATATGTGCTGACCCCCACCGTGACGGTGAAGGACAGCGACGGCCATGTCGTGACCCAAACCGACCCCAAATCCCCGATGGCGCTTGAGTTTACAAATACCTACAGCGCCTACGAGATCGCGGCCTCCATCGAGGCCAAGAAAATCCTGCGCGGGGGCGTGCTCCGGGATGGCCAGTTCAGGTTTGAGCTGACCGCCGGCGTGGACGGGAACGGCAACCCCTCCCCCATGCCGAACCCTTCGGGCTCTGCGATCACAAAGACCAACGATGCGGACGGCAACGTCAGCTTTGGAAGCATCACCTATAGAGAACCGGGCGTGTACAAATATACTCTCCGGGAGGTTCCCGGCAGTGACACCACCGTAGACTACGACGGGACTGTCTACACGGTCCTGGTGACCGTCACCAGGACCGCCACGGGGGAGCTTGCCGCCAGTGTGACCTACAACGGCGGCGACCGGGCGGAGTTTACCAACGCCCAGTTGACCGGCGGCCTCACCGTCGAGAAGAGCGTCACCGGCTTGGGCAACAGGGATAAGGATTTTCACTTCACCGTGACCTTCACCCCCGACGCCGGCCTGGACGGCGCGATCATCACCAAAAACGGAAGCCCCCTGGAGGCCGAGATCGTAAACGGCGTGTTGGAGTTCACCCTGAAGCACGGGGAGCGCGTGGAGATCACGGGCCTCCCTGCCGGGACGGACTACCGGGTCGCGGAGGACGACTACACATCGCAGGGCTACACGACTACGCCCTCCAACGCGTCCGGCGTCATCCCCGCGGGCGGCATTGCCCACGCGGAGTTCGTCAACGACAGGGCGGAGAGCAAAAACCCGGAGACGGGCAATCTGACGGTCAGCAAGACGGTCATCGGCGAGGGGGACCTCAACAAAGAGTTCCACTTTACCGTGACCCTGGGGGGAACCTCCGCGGACGGCATCCGGGGAGGGGAGATCACCGGGCAGTTTGGAGATCTGTACTTCACCAACGGCGTGGCGGAGTTTACCCTGAAGCACGGCCAGAGCGTAACGGCTACGGATCTCCCGGCGGGCATCACTTACGTCGTCGCGGAGGATGACTACACGCAGGAGGACTACGTTACCACCGTGCACGGGGAGCCGGAGGGCATCATCCCGAAGGGCGGCACCGCCGAGGCCGGATTTATCAACGATTTCGGCAAGGTCCAGGAGCCCATGGTCCGCTGCCTGGAGGTCACCAAGACCGTCATGGGCCAGGCCGGGGACCTCGATAGGAATTTCCACTTTACTGTTACGCTCTATAAGGCAGACGGGACGGTGGACACCTCCGTGGACGGCGTCTATGGGGATATGCGCTTCAAAAAGGGCGTGGCGGAGTTCACCCTGAAGAGCGGCCAGAGCGCCCTGGCCACGGACCTGCCCAAGGACGACAGCTACACGGTGGTTGAGACCGAGGCCGACAAGGACGGCTATGACACCACTGTCACCGGCGGCACCGGGATCATCACCGATACCGGCACCGCCAACGCGGACTTCATCAACCGCAAGGACCCGCCGCCTGAGGAGAAGACCGGCGATCTCACCGTCAAGAAGACGGTCACGGGCGACGCGGGGGATCCTGAAAAAGTGTTCCACTTCACCGTGACCCTGAGCGGCGTTGCCGATGACGGGACCAGGGCCTCCGACATCACGGGCACATTCGGCGGCATGACCTTCAAAAACGGTGTGGCGGAGTTCACCCTGAAGGACAGCCAGAGCAAGACCGCCAGCGGCCTGCCCGCGGGGCTTGGATACACGGTGACCGAGGCCGAGGCGGATAAGGACGGCTATCATACGTCCTCCTCCGGCACCGAGGGGACCGTCCCCGACGGCGCCGCCGCGCGGGCGGACTTCGTCAACAGCGCGAGCGATAAGCCCGGACCTGGTCTGGGCAACCTGACCGTCACGAAGCTTGTGTCCGGCACGGCGGGGGACAAGAGCAAGGAATGGAGCTTCCGCGTTGAGCTGAGCGACAAATCCGTCAACGGCACTTACGGCGGCATGACCTTCACAGACGGTGTGGCGGAGTTTACCCTGAAGAGCGGCGAGAGCGCGACTGCTACGGGGCTTCCCGCCGGGATCACCTACAAGGTTACCGAAAAAGAGGCCAACGCGGACGGCTATGACACCACTTCCACCGGCGCGAGCGGCGAAATCCCCGAAAACGGCACGGCCAACGCGGACTTTGTCAACAGCAAGGACGACACCACGACCACGCCCAAAAAGGGCGGTCTCACCGTCAGCAAAACGGTCACGGCGGGAGATGCCGAAAAAGAGTGGCATTTCACCGTGACCCTCAGCGACAAGACCGTCAGCGGCGTCTTCGGCGGCATGATCTTCAAGGAGGGCGTGGCGGAATTCACCCTGAAGAGCGGCGAGAGCCTGACCGCGACGGGACTTCCCGCGGGGATCACCTACGAGGTCGCCGAGTTTGAGGCCAATAAGGACGGCTATACTACCACAGCCACCGGTGCGAGCGGTACGATCCCTGCGAACGGCGAGGCCGAGGCGAAGTTTGTCAACCACAAGGACACCACCACGACTCCGAAAACGGGCAGCCTGACCGTCAAGAAAACCGTCACCGGCACGGCGGGAGACAAGAGCAAGGAATGGAACTTCCGCGTGGAACTGAGCGACAAGACCGTCAGCGGCACTTACGGCGGTATGACCTTCAGAAACGGCGTGGCCGCCTTCAAGCTGAAGCACGGCGAAGAGAAGACCGCCACGGGCCTCCCCGCCGGCGTCACCTACACGGTCACCGAGACGGAGGCCAACGAGGACGACTACATCACCACCCCCTCCGGCGAGAGCGGCACGATTCCCGAAAACGACACCGCCCGGGCGGAGTTTACCAACTACAAGGATGATCATACCGAGGAGCCCGACTCCGGGAGCCTCACCGTCACTAAGACCGTCACGGGCACCGCGGGAGACCCTGAAAAAGTGTTCCACTTCACTGTGACCCTCAGTGACACATCCGTCAACGGCGCCTACGGCGAGATGACCTTTAAAAACGGCGTGGCGGAGTTTACCCTGAAAAGCGGCGAGACGCTCACCGCCACCGGACTGCCCGCCGGCATCACCTACACAGTCACCGAGAAAGAGGCCAACAAGGACGGCTATACCACTTCTTCCACCGGTGGCAAAGGCGCGATCGAAGCGGGAGAGACCGCCAAAGCGGAGTTTGTTAACCACAAGGACACCACGATCCCGGAAACGGGCAGCCTGACTGTCAAGAAGACGGTCACCGGCACGGCGGGGGACACCGCGAAAGCTTGGCACTTCACCGTGAAGCTCAGCGATACGTCTGTCAACGGCATCTACGGCGGCATGTTCTTTGCAAACGGCGTGGCGGAATTTACCCTGAAGAGCGGCGATAGCCTGACCGCCGAGGGGTTGCCCGCGGGCGTCACCTACACAGTCACCGAGTTCGAGGCCAACGCGGACGGCTATGACACCACTTCCACCGGCGCGAGCGGCACGATCCCCGCGAACGGTAAGGCCGAGGCGACGTTTACCAACAACAAGGACGAAAAGGACGACACCCTGAAAACGGGCAATCTCACCGTCAGCAAGACCGTCACCGGCACGGCGGGGGACAAGAGCAAGGAATGGAGCTTCCGTGTTGAGCTGAGCGACAAATCCGTCAACGGCACTTACGGCGGCATGACCTTCACAGACGGCGTGGCCGCCTTCAAGCTGAAGAGCGGCGAAGAGAAGACCGCCACGGGCCTCCCCGCCGGCGTCACCTACACGGTCACTGAGGCCGAGGCCAACGCTGACGGCTACACCACGGGCTCCACGGGCTCTGCAGGTACCATTCCCGCAGACGGCACGGCCGAGGCGAAGTTTACCAATTCCAAGGACGACACCACGACCCCGAAAACAGGCGGCCTCACCGTCAGCAAGACCGTCACGGGCAATGCCGGGGACAAAAACAAGGAGTTCAATTTCCGCGTTGAACTGAGCGACAAAACCGTCAACGGTACCTTCGGCGGCATGACCTTCACAGACGGCGTGGCGGAGTTTACCCTGAAGAACGGCGAGAGCCTGACCGCCGAGGGCCTGCCCGCCGGAATTACCTACACGGTCACCGAGACGGAGGCCAACGCGGACGGCTATCATACGACCATCGCCGGCGACAAGGGGACCATTCCCGACGGCGGCGCCGCCCGGGCGGACTTCGTCAACAGCAAAAATACGGAGACTGAGCCGGGGAAGGGCAACCTGACCGTCACAAAGCTGGTTTCCGGCACGGCGGGGGACACGGGCAAAGTATGGCACTTCACCGTGACCCTCAGCGATGCGACCATTAGCGGCACTTACGGCGGCATGACCTTCACAAACGGCGTGGCGGAGTTCACCCTGAAGCACAACGAGAGCCTGACCGCCGAGGGGCTTCCCGCCGGCATCACCTACACGGTTACCGAGAAAGAGGCCAACGCAGACGGCTATGACACCACTTCCACCGGTGCAATCGGCACGATCCCCGAAAACGGCACCGCCAACGCGGACTTTGTCAACAGCAAGGACGCGCCGGAGCCGGAGCTTGGCGGCCTTACCGTCAGCAAGACGGTCACCGGCACGGCGGGGGACACGGACAAGGATTGGCACTTCACCGTGACCCTCAGCGACAAGACCGTCAACGGCATCTACGGCGAAATGTTCTTTGTAAACGGCGTGGCGGAGTTTACCCTGAAGAGCGGCGAGAGTCTGACCGCCGAGGGGCTTCCCGTTGGGATCACCTACACGGTAACGGAGTTCGAGGCCGATAAGGACGGCTATACTACCACAACCACCGGTGCGAGCGGTACGATCCCTGCGGATGGCGAGGCCGAGGCGAAGTTTGTCAATCACAAGGACACCACCACGACGCCGGAAACGGGCAGCCTGACTGTCAAGAAGACCGTCACCGGCACGGCGGGGGACAAGAGCAAAGAATGGCACTTCCGCGTTGAACTGAGCGACAAGTCCGTCAGCGGTACTTACGGCGGCATGACCTTCACAGACGGCGTGGCAACCTTTACCCTGAAGCACGGCGAGAGCCTGACCGCCGAGGGGCTGCCCGCCGGGATCACCTACACGGTCACTGAGGCCGAGGCCAACGCTGACGGCTACACCACGGGCTCCACGGGCTCTACCGGTACCATTCCCGCGAACGGCGAGGCCGAGGCGAAGTTTACCAATCACAAAGACACCACCACGACTCCGAAAACGGGCAGTCTGACCGTCAAGAAGACCGTCACCGGCACGGCGGGAGACAAGAGCAAGGAATGGAACTTCCGCGTGGAACTGAGCGACAAGACCGTCAGCGGCACTTACGGCGGTATGACCTTCAGAAACGGCGTGGCCGCCTTCAAGCTGAAGCACGGCGAAGAGAAGACCGCCACGGGCCTCCCCGCCGGCGTCACCTACACGGTCACCGAGACGGAGGCCAACGAGGACGACTACATCACCACCCCCTCCGGCGAGAGCGGCACGATTCCCGAAAACGACACCGCCCGGGCGGAGTTTACCAACTACAAGGATGATCATACCGAGGAGCCCGACTCCGGGAGCCTCACCGTCACTAAGACCGTCACGGGCACCGCGGGAGACCCTGAAAAAGTGTTCCACTTCACTGTGACCCTCAGTGACACATCCGTCAACGGCGCCTACGGCGAGATGACCTTTAAAAACGGCGTGGCGGAGTTTACCCTGAAAAGCGGCGATACGATCACCGCCACCGGGCTGCCCGCCGGCATTGATTACACGGTCACTGAGCAAGAGGCCGACCGGGATGGCTATACCACTTCTTCCACCGGCGGCAAAGGCGCGATCGAAGAGGGAGAGACCGCCAAAGCGGAGTTTGTTAACCACAAGGACACCACCACGACCCCGGAAACGGGCGGCCTGACTGTCAAGAAAACCGTCACCGGCACGGCGGGGGATAAGAGCAAGGAATGGAACTTCCGCGTGGAACTGAGCGACAAATCCGTCAACGGCATTTACGGCGAAATGACCTTCCGTAATGGCGTGGCGGAGTTTACCCTGAAGCACGGCGAGAGCCTGACAGCCGAGGGATTACCGGCGGGGCTGGAGTACACAGTCACCGAGACCGAGGCCAACGAGGACGGTTACACTACGGGCTCTACGGGCTCCACCGGGACGATCCCGGAGAACGGTACGGCCAACGCGGACTTTGTCAACCACAAGGACGACACCGCGACCACGCCCAAAAAGGGCGATCTCACCGTCAGCAAGACGGTCACCGGCGGCGCGGAGGCGGATGGGGATTTGCAGTTCCACTTCACCGTGACGTTGAGCGGCAGTGCCGCTGACGGGACTTCTGCGGCTGACATCAATGGCAGATACGGCGACATGTTCTTTACCCATGGCGTGGCACAGTTCGATTTGAAGGACGGAGAGCGCAGGACCGCCAGCGGCCTTCCCGCCGGGCTTGACTATACCGTGACCGAGGCGCCGACGGCGGGCTTTACGCCTATCGAGCCCCAGGGCGGCAGTACAGGGGGAATCATCCCCGGAAACGGCACTGCCGAGGCGGACTTTGTCAACCGCAAGGATACCGTTACCAAAAGGGACCCGGAGTCCGGAAGCCTCACCGTGACCAAGACCGTCACCGGCGACGCGGGCGAAGCCGACAGAGAGTGGCATTTCCGCGTGGAGCTGAGCGATACGTCCGTCAACGGACAATACGGCGATATGACCTTCGTAAACGGTGTGGCGGAGTTCACCTTAAAGCATGGCGAGAGCGCCTATGCGCCGGGACTTCCCACAGGTGTTACCTACACGGTCACCGAGGAGGAGGCCAACGAGGACGGGTACACGACCTCCGTCGTCGGCGACAAAGGGACGATCTCCAAGGACGCCGCCGCGCGGGCCAACTTCATCAACCGCAAGGATCCCCCGCCGGAGACGGTGGGCGGCGATCTGGTGGTCACCAAGACCGTTACAGGCAGCGCGGGAGACGTAAACAGGGAATTTCACTTCACCGTGACCCTGGGCGGCAGTGCCGCTGACGGGACTTCGGCCGCCGACATCACCGGCACCTACGGCGGCATGACCTTCGTAAACGGTGTGGCGGAGTTTACCCTGAGACACGGACAGAGCAAGACCGCCAAGGGCCTGCCCGCGGGACTCACCTACACGGTGAGGGAGACAGAGGCTGATCAAAATGGCTACCACACCTTTGCCGCCGGTGAGAGCGGCACTGTCCCCGGCGGCGGCACCGCCAGGGCGGACTTCGTCAACAGCAAGGACATGGAGCCGGGGCCGGAACCGAAGACGGGGAACCTGACAGTCACCAAGATGGTGTCGGGTAATGGCGGCGAGATGGACCGGGAGTGGCACTTCACGGTGACCTTGAGCGACGCCACTGTCAATGGCACTTACGGCGGCATGACCTTCGTAAACGGTGTGGCGGAGTTCACCCTGAAGCACGGACAGAGCAAGACCGCCAAGGGCCTGCCCGCGGGACTTAAATACACCGTGACGGAGACGGAGGCCAATCAGGACGGATACCATACGGGCTCAACCGGCGCCAAGGGGAGCATCCCCGACGGCGATACCGCGTGTGCGGACTTTGTAAACGCCATGGATCCCGGCCTCACCGTGGAAAAGATGGTGATCAACCCCACCGAAGAGGATCTCTCCAAAGACTGGCACTTTGCGGTGAAGCTGGAGCCCCCAGCCGGCAATCCCATCAACTGGGACGCCCTGGTGTGGGAGCACAGCGGCGGCAGGCCTGTGGAGATCGACCGGGCGAATAACACACTGCGGTTCGTCCTCCGGCACGGGGAGAGTGTGCGCTTCGGCAACATTCCTCAAAACACCCATTATATGGTGACGGAGACCGAGGCAAACGTGGATCCGTTCAGGACCACTGTCGATCCGACCTTCAGCCCCGCGGAGGGCCTGATCACCCTTGATCCGGAGGTCTGGGTCAGGTTCCTCAACGAGCGAAGCGACTTGCCCGATGAACCGACGCCCGGCAACGGGGGCCTCCGTGTGGAGAAGCACGTATCCGGGGCCACAGGTGAAGCGGAGCGGGAGTGGCACTTCCACGTGGAGCTGAGCCGGCCTCTGACCGGCTGGTACGGCAATATGACCTTCGTAAACGGCGTGTCGGAGTTCACCTTAAAGGACGGCGAGAGCCTCACCGCTGCGGGACTGCCCGCGGGCGTTACCTACACGGTGACGGAAGCGGAGGCCGATCAGGACGGCTATACTACCGAGGCGTCCGGCCAAATCGGCACCGTCCCCGATGGAGGCACGGCGGAGGCTTGTTTTATCAACAGCAGAGGCGAAACGCCGCCGACGGAGCCCGACAACCCGCCGGAGATACCGAAGACCGGTGACGACAGCCATCTGGGACTGTGGACCGCGCTGATGATCCTCTCCTTGACCGGCGTGGCGGCGACTTCCTTCTCCCTCTTTGGGAGACAGAGCTTCGCCGGGCCCGGCAAGTGGCGGGTCACCAGCTTCAAAGGAAAACATCGGAGGAAATGATCGCCCGTAAAGAAAGCGGCGGATAGGACACCCTGTCCGCCGCTTTTTACAAAGGGCAGGAGAAGATCGGAATCGAAACATGGGAAGATCGGAACAAAGAAAAAAGCGGAGCGGCAGAAAGCTCATGGCCATGGCACTTGTCGCGTGCCTTATGGTTTTCTGCGTTTCCGCATATATGGTCGTATCTCAGCTTGTCCAGGAAAAAAGGGATGCGGACGCCTTCGCGGCGCTGGCCGCCCAAATCAAGCCGGAGGAAACGACAGATAGTGCAGCTGTCCCTATGACTCGGCCGGAGACATTACCGACGGGTACCTCCGTTGATCAGGTGACGACGGATACAGCCGGCGTTTTTCCCGGCAGTGAACCTCAGCCTGACCCCGGCTTTCACAAATATGACGACCTTTATGCCCAGAACAGCGACCTGTTTGGATGGATTTGTATTGAGGGAACTCAGATCAATTACCCGGTCATGCACACGCCGGACGATCCGGAGTATTATCTGCGCCGGGCCTTTGATGGGAAGAAGTCCACCAGCGGTGTGCCCTTCCTGGACGGGAGCTGCTATAAGGGCTGCGGCAATTATATCGTCTACGGCCACCGCATGAAAAACGGGACCATGTTTGCCGCGATCACAGACTACGCCGACGAGGAATTCTGGAGGGAGCACCCCATTATTTATTTCGACACGTTGGACGAGGCGGGCGAATATGAAGTGTTGGCGGCGTTTTACGCAAAGGCCTACAGGGCGGACGACAAAAACGTATTCCGCTTCTATAACTATACCGATCTGACGGATGAGGCGGTCTTTGACGAATACCTGGCCTGTGTTTACGACGCGGCCCTTTACGACACCGGCATCACGGCGCAGTATGGCGATCAGATCCTCACACTCACCACCTGCAGCTACCATACAACGGACGGAAGATTTGTGGTGGTGGCAAGGAAAGTTTAACAAGTAGATCATCCCGTAGATACAGTTCAGAAGGTATCGGATCGACATCTGTGAATCGCAGCCGGCGGCCTTATACTAATATCTATTTAAAAGAAGACACCGAGCGGCGAGGATTTTTTGCGTCAGGCAAGGAAGACGCCGCAGGGAATATCCATTGGTATTTCCAAGGCGGCTGACGCCCCCGGGGGTCCCCGGTGGGCGAAGCCCATTGGGGAGAGGAGGAACGAACACAGCGCCTGAGGGCGACCAACGGGAGCCCGAAGCAAAGCGTGTTCAGTGACGACGACGCGAAAAAGACCGTCGCGAATGGCTTGTTTTAATTAGATATTAGTATTACGGAGCAATCAAGCCCCAGTTTTTGCGCCGCGGAAACAAAGAAAAGCCCCTGGCCAGATCTCAAGATCGACCAGGGGCCTTCTCATGCCTTGATCTGAAATTCCGCCGTGCGGTTTACCGAGTCGAGTGCCGTAATAACTCCTGTTGTCGCCGTATACTCTCCACCTGCCTTCCGCTCATCCGGGACAAATTGGGTCATCTCTACGGGACAGCCCGTTTCATAAGCCTCTCGGAGAACGTGGCCAATCTCCTGCCGCTCGCTGTCGTCGATCTCAATCTGCTCCTCCGTCACCCGCGCTGCCTCGTCTATGGCGTCGCCATAACCGGTCAGAGCGGCGAAGGGGGAAAACTGCGCTGCCCGGTCAAGCATGGACATCTGCGGGTGCTTTTTCGAGACGTGGTGGGGCAGGTTGATGATGTCATCATAGTTTTTCATTCCCTGTGCCCTCCCACTTGGCGGTTACGTTCACGGGCGGTGGCCCCCTCCTCGAAATTCATGCCCTTAAGAATGGCGTTCTTGCCGTATTTACGCTTGATCTGGAGCATAGCCTCCTGCATCCGGCGCTCCTTTTGGAGCCTTTCTTCCTCCTGCCGCTGGGCTTCCGGGTCGGAAAACAGATCTAACTGCTCCATAGGGGCGTCGGTTTCCGCCTTACGCTCGCCAATCACATGGGTCGCCGTGATGTAGACCCGGCGCACAAGAAGGCGTTTGTCCACGACGCGGTCAAACAGCTCCATGGCCGCATCCGTCAGAAGTCTTGTGGAGGCGGTGCGGCGCTCCAGATTTGCCGTGCCGTGGGCGTGTTTGGGGACCTTGCGACCGTACCGGTCCGTGGTGACGGGGCCTTCGTAGCCGGTTTCTCCCTTCAGGCTCTCCGTGTCGTAGCCGATGGTCAACACAAGCTGGTTCGTCACGAGGCCCTTGTCCACCAGGTCCAGCGCAAGACCCTCCGTCATCTCCCGCACGATGAGCTTGGCCTTTTCAAATCCATAGGGGCCTTGCAGGACCTGTCCAGCGCCGATTGAGTTGGCCTCCGGCTTGTACGATTTGATGTCCGCGATGGTGCAGGGCTCCCAACCCCAAGCGTGGTCGATGAGAAGCTCCGCGTTGACACCGAAAAGCTTGTAGAGCCGCTCCTCGTCCTGGACGGAGCATCGGGCCACGTCGCCCATGGTGAACATCCCGTTTGCCTCCAGCTTTCGGGCGTAGCCTTTGCCAACTCGCCAGAAGTCCGTCAGGGGCCGATGATCCCAGAGCTCGCGGCGGTAGCTCATTTCGTCAAGCTCCGCGATGCGGACGCCGTTTTTGTCCGGCGCGATGTGCTTTGCCATCACGTCCATGGCGACCTTGGCCAGATACAGATTAGTGCCGATCCCCGCCGTAGCGGTGATGCCGGTGGTCTGGAGCACGTCCAGAATGAGTTTCATGGCAAATTCACGGGCGGTTAGCTTGTACGTTTTAAGGTACCGGGTAGCGTCGATGAACACCTCATCAATGGAATAGACATGGATGTCCTCCGGTGAGACGTATTTTGTGTATATGTTGAAAATGCGGGTGCTTGTTTCCATGTAGTGCGCCATCCTCGGCACGGCCACGATGTACCCAAGAGCCAGTGACGGGTCGGCACGAACCTTGGTGTCGTCGGACTCGGCTTGGCCCAGCGTGTGACCCGGCGCGAAACGGAGCCGCTGGGCGTTGACCTCCTTCACCCTCTGCACCACCTCAAAGAGCCGGGGCCGTCCGGGGACACCGTAAGCTTTCAGGGATGGAGACACCGCAAGGCAGATGGTCTTCTCCGTCCGGCTCTCGTCCGCCACCACAAGGTTTGTGGTCAGCGGGTCCAGTCCCCGCTCCACACACTCCACCGAGGCGTAGAAGGATTTCAGGTCAATGGCGATATACGTCCTCCCGTCCATGCCCCGGCCTCCCTTCATATAACTAAGGAAATTATAGTCACTTCTGTGGCAGTTGTCGATAGGGCGGCTTTCATTTTCCCCTGTGATAGAGCTAGTTTTTTTCTGATAGAGATGGTGTATTGTCATCAAATTAAGAGCCGGTATACCACCGGAGAAGGCTTTGCTATGACGGACGCTCAGCGGAAGGCCGCAGCTACGTTATTTGCGCAGACGTGAAAGAACCGCGGATATGAAAAGGGAAATGTTTAGGACTTCTGGCTCTCCTTTTTGAGGGATGTCCTGGGTGTGGAGCGGTTTCTCTAAAAGCCGACGAGATCGTGGGTGTCCTTAAATGTGCTTTTGCGACAGTATAAGAACCCATGCCGTCAATAGTATCTTGAATTAACAGGGTATCGGGGCAATTAACACCTTTTTACTTTCAAATGACACTTTTTCCGGGGGAATTAACACCTTTTCAATCCGATTATACACCATTTCCCCCGCGTCGCAATCCTTTGAAGCTTTCTTCAGCATTTGCATTCGAATCGTGGAAAGCCGCCGATCAGTCAGCCAGCACTTCACGGATGCGGTTTTGTACAATTATGCTCAGGGCCTCCAATCTCTCCTCCGGCGCCGGCAGTGCTGGGAACTGACGGAACTGAAAGTCCGTGAGTCGGCGCAGGTCCCTGCGGATTTCCTCCGTCATCAGTTCTCTCGCTGTCATGAGGAAATCCCCTCCGCAGCGCGGCTTACAACGGACGATGTACCAATCCGGGGATTGAAGCCGGTCAAGGTCCAACTCAGGAAACAGCGCCCGGTTGTTGTCGTATATCGGCGCCATTCCCAAAAGATCCATAGTCGAGGTGTCAAAGAGAGCCCCAAAGTTTCCGTAGTGACGGTCAGGGTTGAGGATAACGGCATCCAGGACAAACATGCGCCGGAAGGCGTCCCCTCCGCCGATTCCTTGGAAGAAATCCAGCATCTGTGGGATCGTTCTCTTGCGCCTCCCGAAAAGCTCCCTGGCACTCACGAAGCCCACGGATTCATTTGTAAACAGAGGGCACTTGCTGACAAGCTTGCCGAGGTAAAGGTCCAGCTCATAGGGGACAGCGGAGGGGCAGATCTCAGAGGAGAGCTGGGACGCCAGATACTCGGAGAGCGGTTCGATCTCATATATATCGCTTCCGCCCTTGTATAGAGAAATGCCGTCCGGCTCACGGATCCAGCACTTTGCGAACTGTCCGCCCGTGCAAAACTCAGGGGAAATGGGGGAGGGGGCCGCGGGGAAAACCGAGCCGGAGAACGCGGCCTTGCTGATGGAGTCGGTGAACTTGTTGGCGTACAACGATACGTCCTTCCATTCAAGATCCTCCCCTTTGCGCCGAACCCAAAATGCGTCATTCAGGGACAGCGCGTGAGTGATCTGAAGGAAGGTCTCGAGATCGTCACAGCGATACTGTACCAACAGCTTTTCCATGTTCGCCCGCTGCAACGGCGCTCTGCGGTCCTCCAGAAAGGCCGTGATCCCCCGATAGCCGATGGGGCGAAGGGGCGAGTGCCAGTTAAGCTCGAAAAACTCCGAATCATGGAACTCATCCCGCCGGCACGCAAAGTCCTGGATCGGTTCATCCCGATTCATCAGAACGTAAACATTCATTGTCCGCACAGACCCGCTTTCTTGAATGAGGAATGGTGGGGTTCGTATCTTCTGGCGTTTACAAAAACGCGAAGATATGGACCTTTATCTCTTACCTTCAAGTGAAACATAGCACATTTTTTGCGGTTTGTCATTAATTCGCCGGGAAAATAAAAAGTTGACAGGCAAAGACAAACGATTTCCGCGGCATCAAGCGTCAGCACACCCGCCCCATTTTGAGGCGGATGTGTTTTTACACGAGTGGCGGCATGGATTCATGTCTGCAGCCGCACGAGTGCCTGGGCGCGCATTTCACTTTTTCCGTGCCTATCTCTTATTCAGATTTCTGAAGCGCGCAGTTCGAACAGCCGAGGTGTGGCGGACTGGGAGTAGATATCGTATTGCATCGCAACATTGCCTATCTCCTCATCTGTCAGTCGGATCCCGGAGGCAATGACGGATGAGGCAAAAAGATCAAGGAAATTCTCCATGATCAGCCGGTTTCTGCGCGCGAGCATCTCATTGTTGATGGCCGCACTCTTCAAATAAGCAGCGGCAGAGGAGAGCTTGTCCTCCAAAACGGCACAGAAGATCCCGGCATCGCTGATCTGTTTGCGCAGGCTCGAGTCACTCAGAAAAGTGAGGACATTCCGGCCGGTATAAGCTGTCAGAATATTGTCACGCACGTCATCAGTGACGAGAACAAGGGGTGTTGAATCCTCGTATGAATCTGCGGAAAACCGGCTTTGGACATACTCCGTAGGAGCAAGGACGCTGTTCCTTACAAACCCCCACGCCGTAGGTGTATTATCGTCGAAGAAGAGCCTGATTTTTGCAAACTTCTCCGCGTCAGCGTCAGGAACGGCCTCCAGGAAAGAGACAAACTTCAGGGGATCAGTCTTTGCACAGTCCACCAGCATTACGACCTTGTTCGCGC
This sequence comes from uncultured Oscillospiraceae bacterium, assembly GCA_947626385.1. GTDB lineage: Bacteria > Bacillota > Clostridia > Oscillospirales > Oscillospiraceae > RUG626. Next base: position 15,799 of record CANQSD010000042.1, read on the forward strand.
CCTCCAAAAACCTGTGAAGCTCCTTTACGGATTCCGGAGCGTTTTCGGAAAGCTCTGAAGCCGGCAGGAAGCTGTCGCCGTTTTTGAGATATAGCGTCCGCAGGAAGGTCTCGTCTGAGGTAAACAACTTGCTCCAATCTGAGGCGTGATCCGGCCAGTTGAGGTACCCGTACGGGCAGGAATCGGGTTCTTTCATAAAGACTTCCATAGCCTCCAGGACCTCGTCTATGGCCCCTCCGCCAGGAGCAGGAAAGAGATCCCTTATGTACGCCCACTTGACCGTGTCGGGGAAGAGAGACCGGCAGGAATCGATTCTTTCCTCCAGAAGAAGGTTCACCTTCAGAAGCAGATCCTCGCGGGTCTTGAAGTCCGCCGAAATACCGTCGCCGGCCAGAGCGTCAAACAGATCTTCCTCATACTGGCGGAAATCGCTGTAATCGGATGTGCAGAAAAGAGCCTTGTTCCGAAGCATGCAGAGATTACGGACGATCCGGGCAGAACTGACGCTGCCCAGAATGTCAGCACACTCAGGACATTCATCACCCATGAGATACAAAATTTTTTCGACAATACTAATGGTTTTAATTTCGTTGCAGGTTTTCATAATGAAATTACTCCTTTATATATTTTTCTACATGACAGTGAAAATCTGGATAACTGAAATCGTTTCTTCTATGTCATTTTTTCTCTCCGCAGATGGCGCATCTGCCAAATAGGCTTTTTTAAAGCCGAACAACTCGCCCTGTTTGGTTGTCTATAAGGTTATACGCAAAAGGGAAAAGAACAGTATCACCATTTTTGAAAAAATAAAAAAATTTTTTTGCTGCGAAAAAACCAGAAACTTCTTTCAAGATTTACCGACCTCCTTTAAAAATATCTCAAAAAAGTAACTCCCTTGCCTGTTTTGAGGCAAGGGAGCTTCGCCTGGTTGACTTTTTGGACGGCTCGGATATATGGATCTTCAGGACGCGGTGTTAAGAAAAAAACTGATGAGGCAGAGAATATTGCGATTGATGCGGGCCATGTTGCGATTAAAGTTGCGATAGAGAGGCTGACCGCGATTCCAAACACAATTCAGAAAGCGAAGGCTGCCTTTGCAAAAGTGGGAAATCATTCGCGATGCGGAG
>CANQSD010000043.1 GCA_947626385.1 uncultured Oscillospiraceae bacterium
TTACTCCAGCAGCTTGGCCATTCGACGGCGGATCTCTTCGGCGGAGTCGTCGTCGCGCAGGGCGAGGAAGGCGGTGTCGTCGCCGGCGATGGTGCCGACGAGGACGCGGATGTTCATTTTGTCGATGGCGCTGCACGCCGCCGGGGCGAGGCCGGGGAGGGTCTTGACGACCACCAGGTTCTGCGCCCGATCCACGCTGACGACGCACTCCCGGAAGATGTTTCGCAGTCTTGACTGCTCGTCGGCGGTGCGGACCTTGGGGCGGGCGTAGCGGGTCCTGCCGCCGGGTGTCTGCTCCCGGACGAGGCCCAGGGTGCGGATGTCCCGGGACACCGTGGCCTGGGTGGCGGGGAAGCCCGCGCGGGCCAGGGCCTCCACCAGCTCCTTTTGGGTGGAGACGGGCGTTTTTTCCACGATCTCCAGAATCTTTTCCTGACGTTCCGTTCTCATAATCTGTCCCCCAGCTTCGCGGCGACCTTCTCGTAGAAGCTCCGCTTTGTTACGCGCGCAAGGCGCGTCACCAATTCCGATTTTTTGACCTCCACCCGGTCCCGTGCGTCCAGCTCCACGCCCTCGCCGCCGTCTACGGAGAGATACGCCCGCTTGCCCTCCAGGGCCCGAAGCTCCACGGTGACGGTACGCTCCGGGGAGAGGACGTAGCTGCGGGCGGCCAGGATGTGGGGGCAGACGGGGGTGACCACCAGGCTTTTTGCGGTAGGCTCCACGATGGGCCCGCCGGCGGAGAGGGAATAGGCGGTGGACCCGGTGGGGGTGGAGACGATGACCCCGTCCCCGTCAAAGCTCATGATGCGCCGGCCGTCGCCGTAGACGCTGATGCCCACCACCCGGTTGAGGCCGGCTGCCACCGCCTCGTTGAGGGCGAAGTCCCGGAAAAGGGCCTGCCCATCCCGGTAGACGGCCACGTCCGCCATCATCCGCTCCTCCACGGCGAAGCTCCCCTGAAAGGCCTCACGGACAAGCTCCAGCTCCCCCGGCTCCAGCTCCGCCATGAAGCCCTTGTGGCCCAGGTTGACGCCCAGGATGGGCACGCCGGTGCGGCACAGGACCCTGGCGGCCCGCAAAATGGCGCCGTCGCCGCCGAAGGTGACGGCCAGGCCCGCGTCCGGGGCGGACGGGGCATCCACACAGAGCCCGTCCAGGACCTGGACCATAAGGCCGGTTTGTTCGGCGATCTCCTTGACTTTTTGAAGGCAGGAAAGCCCCTCGTCCCTGTTGGGGTTGGCAAAAAGGATCACTTTTTTCACGGGCTCACCCCTTTAAAACCTCGTGGGACTCGCTCACCACGGCGGCAATGTCCGCCTTGTTCGCGCAAGGGGCGCTCACCAGGTGCCCCAGGTACTCGATGTTCCCCTCCGGGCCACGGATAGGCGACCAGGTGACGTTCTCCACGAAAAACCCGGCGCTCTCGGCGTTCACCAGGAACCGCTCCAGCACCTCCAGGTGCGTCTCCGGCTCCCGGACCACGCCCTTCTTGCCCACCTTGTCGCGCCCGGCCTCAAACTGGGGCTTGACGAGGCAGAAGACCTCCCCGTCCGGGGTCAGGACGCCCCGCACGGCGGGGAGGATGAGGGATAACGATATAAAGCTCACGTCCACGGTGGCAAGGCTGGGCCGCTCCGGGAACAGCTCCGGCGTAAGATACCGGGCGTTGGTGCGCTCCATGACCACCACGCGGGGGTCGCTGCGCAGGCTCCAGGCGAGCTGGCCGTAGCCCACGTCCACGGCGTAGACCTTTTTGGCGCCGCGCTGGAGCATAAGGTCGGTAAAGCCGCCGGTGGAGGCGCCGCAATCGAGGCACACCCGCCCCTCGGGACTGCCGCCGAAGAAATCCAGCGCCCGCTCCAGCTTCAGCCCGCCCCGGGAGACGTAGGGAAGGCCGCTCCCGCGGACCTCCACGCCGGCGTCATCGGCGTAGGCGCTGCCGGGTTTGTCCGCGCGCTGGCCGTTGACGAAGACCTCCCCGGCCATGATGAGCGCCCGGGCCTTCTCCCGTGTCTCGGCTAAGCCCCGCTCGGTGAGGAGGACGTCAAGCCTTGTCTTCGCCATGGTCGTCGCCTCCCTTCAGCGCGTCCAGAATGGCCGCGGCCAGACTCTCACGGTCCAGGCCGCAAAGGCGCCTCAGCTCCTCCTGGGTCCCCTGGGGGAGGAAGGCGTCGCCCAGATTCTTCAAAATCAGCGTTTTGACGGGGATCCCCGACGCCGCCAGACGCGCGGCGATGTGCTCCCCGACGCCGCCGGCCTGGACGGACTCCTCCGCCACCAGAAGCCGGCCGGTCTTTCGGACGGATGCCTCGATGGGCCCGAAGTCCAGGGGCTTTAAGCGCCCCAGCTTGATGAGCTCCACGTCAATGCCCCGCTCCCGGAGGAGCGCCGCGGCATCCAGGGCGGCGTTGACGGTGATGCCGTAGGTCACCATGGTGAAGCCGCTCCCCTGCCGCAGGAGCTTCACGGCCTCCGCGCCGCCGGCGTTATAGGCCCCCTCCGGGCCCTTGGGGTAGCGGACGGCCACGGGGCCTGTCTCCTTCTCCACCGCGTAGTTCAGCATATCCCGTAGCTCCCGGAAGCCCGCCGGGGACCAGACGGTCACGTTGGGAATAGAGGTGAGGTAGCTCACGTCCATGCTCCCCTGGTGCGTCTCCCCGTCCTCGCCGGAGATGCCCGCCCGGTCCACGCACAGGACCGCGTGCTCTCCGCCCAGAGCGATATCCTGGAGGAGCATATCGTAGCTCCTCTGCAAAAAGGTGGAGTAGACGGCGAAGACCGGGACAAGGCCCCGGTGGGCCATGCCCCCCGCCATGGCGGCGGCGTGGCCCTCGCAGATGCCCACGTCGAAAAAGCGTTTGGGGTATTTTTTGGCAAACTCCGCAAGGCCGGTGCCCGAGGGCATGGCGGCGGTGATGGCGCAAAGGCGCTCGTCCTCCCCGGCGAGCCTCACAAGCTCCCGGCCGAAGACGTCGGAAAAGCCCTCCCGCGGCGCGGGGATGACGCCGCCGGCGGCGTCGAAGGGCGGGACGCCGTGGAAAGCGTCGGGGTTGGCCTCGGCGTAGGGGTAGCCCTTGCCCTTTTGGGTGATCACGTGGACCAGCACCGGCTCCCGGGCCTCCCGGGCGACCTTCAGGGCCTTCACCAGGGACTTGAGGTTGTGCCCGTCCACAGGGCCGAGGTAGGCGAAGCCCATGTTCTCAAACATGGAGCAGGGGAAAATGGCCTCCTTGATGGTCTTTTTCACCTTGTGGGCCATTTTGTAGACCCACTTGCCGCCGGGGACGCGGCGGGTGAGCCACCGGAAGCCGTTTTTGAAGGCGATGTAGCCGTGCTTTAAGCGCAGGCGGGAGAGGTAGCGGGCCATGGCACCCACGTTTTTGGTGATGGACATACCGTTGTCATTGAGGATGACGACAAGGGGCTCCTCGGAGGCCCCGGCGTCGCACAGCGCCTCGTAGCTGAGCCCGCCGGTGAGGGCCCCGTCGCCCACCACAGCGATGACGGCGTAGTCCTCCCCCAGAAGCGTCCGCGCCCGGGCCATACCCAGGGCCGTGGAGATGGCGGAGGAGGCGTGGCCGGCCACGAAGGCGTCGTCCACGGCCTCCCCCGGCTTTGGAAAGCCGGAGACACCGTCCAGAGAGCGCAGGGTGCCGAAGGTCTCCCGGCGGCCCGTCAAAATTTTATGGATGTAGCATTGGTGCCCCACGTCGAAAAGGAGGCGGTCGCGCTTTGTGTTGAAGACGCGGTGAATGGCGACGGTGAGCTCCACCACGCCCAGGTTGGAGCTCAAATGGCCGCCGGTGCGGGCCACCGACTCCACGACGAAGCGGCGAAGCTCTTCGCACAGCGGCGCGAGCTCCGCCTCGTCGAGATGGCGCACGTCCTCCCCGGAGGTGATCTTATCGAGTATGTCCACGGCGGCCTCCCGTCATTTCTTCTTCCGGTGGGGCAGGAGCGCCATGAGCTTGCCCACCGTGAAGACGATCTGGGTGTCGTTGTTGATGGCGATGGATTTGCCCACGGCCTTGCCCCCGATGGTGAGGGCGGAGACGAGGCCCGTGACCATGAGACTGGTGATCACGGTGCTCCAGCTCAGGTCCGCCGAGAGCTTGGCGGCGATGGCCGCCGCCGTGGCGCCGGAGATGATGCCGGAGATGTCCCCCACCACGTCGTTGCAGATGGAGCTGACCCGCTCGGCCTTCCGCAAAAGCCGCAGGGCCTCCCTGGCGCCCCGCTCCTTGTGGGAGGCCATGGCGTGAAAGGGCGTCTCCACGGCGCAGGTCACCGCCACGCCCACGAGGTCAAAGACGATGCCCAGCGCCACAAAGGCCAACAGCATCACAAACGCCACCAGATACCCGGCCCCGTCCATGATCTCCGACGACACAAAGGAGAACGTCACCGACATCGTCAGCGACACAAGCACGATCTCCACGATCCATTTGATGTTCGTTTTCTTTTTCATCCGCTCACCATAAAAATAAATGCCGCACCGCGGCAGTGAATCTAAAAAATTCCTTATTCTCAAAATTCAAAATATTTTTTCCGGCGGCATGTACGTCGGAAAAAATACCTTTTGTTTTGCGGAGTGTGCGGCCCCAACGGGGCCGTGCGCGGAGCAAAACAGCAGGTGAAAAAATATGAATTTCGCAAAATTCATATTTTTTTACCGCACGTTCCCCCTCGCGAAAAAAGGCCTCCGGCCTTTTTCGCGAATGAAGGCGGCGGCGAACAGGATAAATCTTGCGGCTTAAGGTCGGGTAGGCTTTCCCCCGGCGCTGCCCTCCGTTGCCGTGAGGGCGGTTTCCCATTGAAGCGCCGTTCCGGCTGTCGCCGAGCCGGTCACCCGATCGCCACTGAGGCCGCACTGCAATCCCCTGTTCGCCCGATGGACAGCCTAGATGTTTTCCATGGCGAAGCAAGACGTCTCTTTAGCCTCTTTTGCAGAGCATATTTCAAGGGGATATCGCCCGCCGCCCTGGCCGGGGCGGTAAGCGCGTAGCTCCCCTATCCGCATGGTCCACTCAAGGCAGGCTACTCTGCACACAGCACAGGTTGAGTCCAAGAGGTCTCTACCAGTCAGTCGCACCGCAATACAGGTTTAAACCCCGGGACGTAATCAGGTCGCTGACCCCAAGGGGGAGTACGCCTGACCACGAAGCCGGGTCTCCACACCAGCAGGGTCGTGGCCGCCATGCCATTGACAGTCGCCCTACTGATGCAGGCCGAAAAATTTTTTCCGCCTCCCTCCAGCATCCACCCGGAACTGGGCGTTCCAAGCAAACACAAGAGGCTTCAACGATGTGCCCTTCAAAGGATTTTTAGGCCCTTCTTAGGAGACGTAAACTCCGACTAGGATACTGCGCCGCCAATTTCATTATACAGGATGGGAACAGGTTTTGCAAGAGGAAAATGCACAGCGGGGTGGTTTCGAATACGCTTCCCGGCAGCCCCAGCGACGCTCCACGGGCTCGAATACCCCGCCGCTGCGGCGGCACCCCTTTTTCCGAAAAAGGGGTCAAGGGGAATAAGGTTGCGGCTTCGCCGCTTTTAAACAAATTGCGCCACCGGCGCAATAAAATCGAGATCGCTGCGAAGCCGCTCCTTTTTGACCCCCTTTGGGGCAAAGGGGGTAGGGGGGATTCGAGCCCCCGTCCTTCGTCCCCCGTCCCCGCCGTGGCGGGCAAATCTAAACCCCGGCAAAATCCCGCCACTCCCGCTCATTTTGCAATTGATTTTGAAAAATCGGTGTGATAGAATAAATTTTTAGTCTGACAGGAAAGGAATTTGGCACATGAGCGAGGAAGTGCGCGCCCGGCGGCTTACGGGAGAGAGAGCGCTTTTTATGAGCCGGGGGCTCCGGATCTTTGACACCATCTTTGACGACGGGGAGTCGCCCCTGAAGGAGAGCCGGGACATCGAGCTTCAAAACTGTATGTTCAAGTGGAAGTATCCCCTGTGGTACTGCCGGGGCGTCCGGGTCCGGGACTGCCAGTGGTTCGAGATGGCCCGGGCCGGGGTGTGGTACACGGAGGATATGGAGGTCACGCGGGCCGTCATCGAGGCGCCTAAGAACTTCCGGCGGTGCCGGGGGCTGACCCTTCGGGACGTGGATATGCCCAACGCCGCCGAGACGCTGTGGGCCTGCCGGGACGTGACGCTGGAGAATGTGGCCGCCAAGGGCGACTACTTCGCCATGAACTGCGAGGACGTGCGGGCGCGCAACCTCCGGCTGGTGGGAAACTACTCCTTCGACGGGACAAAAAACGTCACGGTGGAGGACTCCCGGCTCCTCTCCAAGGACGCCTTCTGGAACAGCGAGAACGTGACGGTGCGGGACAGCTTCATTTCCGGCGAGTATCTTGGCTGGAACGGGAAAAACCTCACCTTTGAAAACTGCACCATCGAGAGCCTCCAGGGGATGTGCTACATTGAAAACCTGACCATGCGCCGTTGCAAGCTCCTGAACACCACCCTGGCCTTCGAGTATTCCACCGTGGAGGCGGACATCGTGGGGAGCGTGGATTCCGTCATCAACCCCACCTCCGGCACCATCCGGGCCAACGCCATCGGGGAGCTCATCCTCGAAAAGGACAAGGTGGATCCGGGGAAGACGCGGATCATTGTGCGAAAGTGAGGCGCGGGATGTACGATTTTGACGCCCTGCCCGACCGGTTCGGGACCGGGTCCTTGAAGTGGGACGAGTGCGGGCCGGGGGAGCTGCCGCTGTGGGTGGCGGATATGGATTTTCCCGCCGCGCCGGAGATCCGGGCGGCCATCGAGGACCGGGCGGCCCACGGGGTCTTCGGGTACAACGTGGTCCCGGAGGAGTGGGCGGACAGTTATGTCCGCTGGTGGCGGGAACGGCATGGGCTGGAGATGGAACCTCAGGGGCTCATCTTCTGCGCCGGCGTGGTGCCGGCGATCTCCTCCTGCGTGCGCAAGCTCACCACCCCGGCGGAGAAGGTACTCATCGAGACGCCGGTCTACAATATTTTCTTCAACTCCATTCTCAATAACGGCCGGGTGCCGCTGGAGTGCCCGCTTGTGCGGGCGGACGGGGAGTATGCCCGCGATTTTGACCGGCTGGAGAAGGCCATGGCCGACCCCCAGTGCTCCCTCATGATCCTCTGCAACCCCCACAACCCGGTAGGGCGTATCTGGACAGCGGAGGAGCTGGCGCGGGTGGGCGAGCTTGCGAAAAAATACGGCGTCACCGTGATCTCCGACGAGATCCACTGCGATCTCACCGACCCCGGCTGGGGGTACGTGCCCTTCGCCTCCGTCTCGGAGACGTGCCGGGAGGTGTCCGTCACCTGTATCGCCCCCACCAAAGCCTTCAACATCGCCGGCATCCAGACGGCGGCGGTGTACGTGCCGGAGGCACATTTGCGCCACAAGGTCTGGCGGGCGCTGAACACCGACGAGGTGGCGGAGCCCAACACCTTCGCCGTCTGCGCCGCCGTGGCGGCCTTCCAAAAGGGCGGGCCGTGGCTGGACGAGCTGCGGGCGTATCTTCTGGAGAACAAACGGCTGGCCGTGGAGACGCTGGCGGAGGCTTTGCCGGAAATCGGCGTCACGAAAAGCCGCGCCACCTATCTTCTGTGGCTGGACTGCTCCGCCGTCACCCACGACACGGACGGGCTGTGCGGCTTCCTCCGGGCCGAGACGGGGCTGGTCCTCTCCCCCGGCGCCCAGTTCGGCGCCGACGGGCACGACTTTATCCGGCTCAACCTGGCCACCTCCCGGGCGCGGCTTCAGGACGCCCTGGGGCGCTTCGTCCGGGGCGTGGAGGCTTACCGGACGCGGTAAAAATGGCTTTTTTTGGGGACGGCTGTTGATTTCCCACCTTCCTTGTGGTATAATACCTTACAGAAAGGAGGCGGGACCATGCTGATCTCCACCAGAGGGCGCTACGCCCTGCGGGTCATGATCGACCTGGCCGAGCACAGGGAGGACGGGTTCATCCCGCTGAAGGTCATCTCTGAGCGGCAGGCCATTTCGGAGAAGTATCTGGAGAGCATCACGAAGCTCCTGGTCCGCGCCAAGCTCCTCTCGGGCTTGCGGGGCAAGGGCGGCGGGTATAAGCTGACGCGCCCGCCGGAACAGTACACCGTAGGCGCCATTCTGCGCCTCACCGAGGAGTCCCTGGCTCCCGTCTCCTGCCTCGCCCCCGGCGCCGACCCCTGCCCCCGCGCCGCCGACTGCCGCACCCTCCCCCTCTGGCAGGGTCTGGACAAGGTCATCGCCGACTACCTGGACTCCGTCCCCCTCTCCTCCCTCACCCGCCCCGCGGATACGGGAAAGTAAATTCTGATATAAAAAAGCAGCCGCTTTGGGCGGCTGCTTTTTTGTCTGAAAAATGCCAGTGGGGCGAGGCTTTTGAAAAAGCCGCATATTGGTATCAGTCGAAGGTGGGCAGTATGGCCTCCACCTGGGAGCGGTCGGGCATGGAGCGGATGGCGCCTTTTTTGGTGGTGACGAGGTAGGCGGCGGCGTTGGCGAAGCGCAGCATGGCGGTGAGGTCCTCCGCCGTCAGGTCCTGAAGGCCACGCTCCAGCACGTAGTGCAGGACGCAGGCGCAGAAGGTGTCCCCCGCCCCGGTGGTCTCGATGACGCCGCCCAGCCTCACGCCGGGGACGTAGACGCTGCGCTCGCCTGAGTACGCGTAGCTGCCCTCGGCGCCGGCGGTGACGTTCAGAAGCTTGATGTTTGGGTAGTGGGCGCGGAGGATGGGAGCGCCGATGTGGAAATCGTTGCCGGTCATGAACTCCAGCTCATTGTCGGCGATCTTCACGATGTCCGCGTGGGCAAGGCCCCAGCCGATCTGCTCTTTGGCGTCGGACAGGCTCCCCCACAGGGGCGGGCGGAGGTTGGGGTCGAAGGAGATGAACGCCCCGGCGGCTTTCGCCGCCTTCACCGCGCGCATCGTGGCCTCCCGGACGGCGGGGTGGGTCATGGAGAGGGTGCCGAAGTGAAAGATTTTTGTGTCTTCAACAAGCTCCAGGGGCAGCTCGTCGGCGGTGAGGCGCATATCCGCGCCGGGATTGCGGTAGAAGGAGAAGTCCCGGTCCCCGCCGGGGAGGGTCCTGACGAAGGCCAGGGTGGTGCGGGCCTCCGGGTCCGTGAGGAGGCCCCGCATATCAATGCCGGCCTCCTCCGCCACGGCCCGGAGGGTCCTTCCGAACATATCGTCCCCCACCTTCCCCACGAAGGCGGTCCTGCGGCCAAGCTTTTGGAGCATGGCAAGCACGTTGCAGGGCGCGCCGCCGGGGTTGGCCTCAAAAAGTGTGTTGCCCTGGGGACTTTGGCCGTTCTCGGTGAAATCCATCAAAAGCTCGCCCAGTGCCACAACGTCAAATGTCTTGCTCATATGCCCCTCCCCTGTCCAGCAAAAGGTCGTATTTTTCCACGTCCATGATGACGCTGCCCATGGACTCAAAGCTGATGGCGTCGGCGCTCACGTCGGTGTAGATGACGGCGGTGGCCGCCTGCTCGCCGTCGTTGACGAAGAGCTCCATGCTGTATTTGTCCAGCACGATGCGCAGCTTGATCTCCCCTCCCCTGGGCCGGACGGCGAAGTCCCGGACGTTCACGATGTCGTGGGGGAAGCCGCAGCGGGTCCGGTCCACACGGACGGTATTGCACTCCGGCTTATACCGCACGGTGGTCATGTGCTCGCCGTTCCCGGCCACGTTGATCTTGAACCAGCCGTACAGGGCGCTCTGGGAGCCGGGGCGGACGGTGACGGTCATGTCAAGGACGCGCCCGCGCACGTTCTGGAGGGTGGTCATGCCGTTCAGAAGCACGTTGCGATACAAGATCTGATAGCTCCGGACGCTCTCCAGCTCCCGGACCGGGGTCTGGATGAGCCGTCCGTCCCGGATGGACAGCTCCCTGGGGAGGGTCATCTGGCCGAACCACTGGGCGTTGGCTGGCTGACAGCCCACGGTCTCCCAGTTTTGCATCCAGCCGATCATCACCCGCCGCCCGTCGGGGGTCAGGAGCGTCTGGGGGGCGTAGAAGTCCAGGCCGTAGTCGATAGCCTGGACGTTCTCCCGGACGAGATGGCACCGCTCCCGGTCATACCGGCCGATGAGGCATACGGTGCCGTGGCCGGCGTGGAACTCAAGGCCGATGGCGGTCATCTCCTCGGGGCTTGTGAGGAGGACGTGCCTGCCGTCCAGCTCGAAGAAGTCCGGGCACTCCCACATCCGCCCGAACTGGTTGTGGCAGGCCGCCAGGACCCCCTTGTAGGTCCAGTGGAGGCAGTCGGGGCTTTCATAGAGGAGCACGGACCCGCTGCCGTCGGCGGGGCGGTTGCCCGCCACCAGATAACAGCTGTCCCCCTCCCGCCATACCTTGGGGTCCCGGAAATCGAAGGGGCTCCCGCCCTCGGGCAGATCGGCGGCGGTGATCACCGGGTTTTCGGCGGCTTTTTCGTAGTTGACGCCGTCCCCCACGGCCACGCACTGGGTCTGGCGGTCGTGGAGCTTGCCGTTTTTCTCCCGGACCTGCCGGACGCCGGTGTACACCAGAAGGTGCCGGCCGTCGGGCAGCTCCAGGGCGCTGCCGGAGAAGCACCCGTTGCGGTCGTAGTCCGTGTCCGGGGCCAGGGCTACGGGCAGGCGCTCCCAGTGGAGGAAGTCGCGGGTCTTCACGTGGCCCCAGTGCATGGGGCCCCACTTTGTCTCATAGGGGTGGTACTGGTAGAAAAGGTGGACCTCCCCCCGGTAGAGGCAAAAGCCGTTGGGGTCGTTCATCCAGCCGATGGTGGGCGTCAGATGGAAGGCCGGACGGCTGGAGTCCGGGATAAAGGGACCGTAATGGTCCTCGAAATCTCTGGCTTTTTTAAGTTTTTCACTGATCATCGGTATTCTCCTTCCGGCTCTGCTCGCCCTGGACGCGCTCCAGGTCCTCCGGGCGCATATGGAGCCTGAAAATCCGCTCCGTGGTAAAGCTGACGGCCACGAACACCGCTCCCGGCAGGATGAGGGCCATGAACGGCACCATAAGCGACAGCGCCAGCCCCGCTGTCAGCGGCAGGAGGACGCCCAGTATTTTGACAGGGTGGATGGCCATGAGCTGGAGGGCGAGTTTCAGCACCTCCCGGACCCTCCCGTTGAACCGGGCCGCGTAGGCGGCGGCGTACACCGCCCACGTGAGGGCCAGGCACCACAGGACGAGGACCGCGTAGAAGAGCCCGCCCAGGGCCCCGCCGTTTGCCCGGACGCCCCGGAGGACGAAGACGTCCACCGTCAGGAGGGCGAGGACGGCCAGCACGACGATCGAGGCCAGCGTGGAGCGCTTGAAATTCTCCCGGAACGCTCCCCAGAAGGTGCGCCAGAGGGCGCCCTTCTTGAGGCGTATGGAGTGGTATGCCACGGCGTAAAGCGCCGTGGTGGACGCCCCCAGGGTGACGATGGGCAGGGAGAAGACGATCCAGAGGACGCTGAGGCAAATGCAGTCCCCTATGGAGGTGAGCGCTCCCATCAGGGGGCTTTCATAATCAAAGATCCCTTTCACGGTTTCTCCCCGCCTTTCGTCAAATATAGGAGGCATGAGGCGTGCTTGTTCACGGTCTGGTGTACTCCCTCAGAGAGGTGAAGAGCACCTCGTTGTTCTCGGCGAAGACCCGGACGGTCTTGCCGCTGGCGCCGTAGAGGCGCACGGTCAGGGCGGCGACGCCGTCCACGTAGAAGATGCCCACGGACCCCTCCTGGAGATAGGTGAAGGCGTAGGTCTTACCGGCCTCCAGAGGGCAGGCGGTCTCGGTGATGGTGGTGGACCCCTCGTTGAACTGGAGCTTCAGGAGCCCCTCGGAGGGGGAGAGGGTGATGAACTTATTCTTCTCCGCCTTGCCGTTGTAGTCAAAGCTTAGGCCGAAGGAGCCGGTGCCGGTGAAGGTGAATTCCCCGGTGAGCAGGAAGCTTTCATAGCAGGTGAAGGCGTCGGCGTAGTTGTAGGCCGAGCCGGCGGAGACAAAGGCGTGGGTCTTGCCGGCGCAGGGCAGCTCCCGGCGGGCGGTGAAGCTCTCCGCCACGGTGTCCACGGGGTCTAAGTAGAGGGTGCCGTCGGGGTTTTGGAGGACCTCCTGCACCGCCACGTTGCCGCCCCAGGCTGCCACGTCCGTGGTGGACGAGGGGGATTCGCTCCTGCGGGCCCAGCCCACCATGTAGACCTTCTCGCCGTCCTCCACGTGCTTGGCGGCGTAAAAGAGCTTGCCGTCCAGGCGCACGGGGTCGCCGTAGGGGCCGTAGGGGGTATCCGCCACGGCGTACCAGAGGGTGTCGTCCTGGGCGGAGTAGGTGATGTAATATTTGCCGCCCAGCTCGAAGGTGTCAGAGCACTCCAGATTCCAGAAGTCCCCGTTTTTCGCCTCGTCGTTGGTGAAGATAACGCCGTCATATTGGACCTTCTCGAGGTCCGGGCTCAGGGTGTACTTCAGGATCCTGGCCGTGCCGTTCTGGGAGGCGGTGACGGTGAGGATAATGTCGCCGGTCGCCGGGTCCACGTAGCCCTGGGGGTCCCGGAAATCCTGCTTCTGGCCCAGCTCGGCGGGCGGGGTGATGTCCCAGCCCTCCAGCTTCTCAAAGGCGTAGGGCGTGCTGCCCACCGCCGCCATGATCTTCTCCTGGTACTCCAGGACGGCGCCGTTGCAGTGTCCAGTATAGAAGAAAATATACTTGCCGTCAACCTTCACGACGGACCCGGTGCCGATCCAGCTGTCCTGGCCGCCGTCCCGGTTGGCCTCCAGAACGGGCGCGTCCACCTCGGTGTAGGTGACGAAGTCCGTGGTGGTGGCGAGGTACGCCGAGTGGTTGTAGGAGTCGCCGCCCTCCTTGAGGTAGTAGATGTAGTAGGTGCCGTCCTCATAGTAGGGCATGGTGTCGCCCACGTAGGGCTGGCTGATGCCGTCCACAGCGGGGGTGAAGAAGGCGCTGTAGCCGTAGGCCTCCTCCTGGCTGCCCGGGGTGCGCAGGGAGGAGAAGTCCTTGTCGCTGACGGAGGAGGCGTACTCCCCCGCCCCGTCGGCCTTATCCCAGCCGGCGTAGAGGGTCATGCTGCCCTCGACCTTATCCTTGGCCGGGTCGAAGCCCTCGGTGAGGCCGGCGTCCTTGAACCAGCCGATGAAGGTATAGCCGTCCCTCACAGGCGCGGCGGGGGCAGTGAGCTTCTCCCCCTCCTTCACGGTCTGGGACGCGATCTCGGTCCCGGCGGAGGCGGCGTCGAAGCTGACGGTGCAATCGGCCTTGGCGCAGGCCGCGAGGCTCAGGAGCAGGGCCAGGGCCAGCGCGGCGCAAAAAATTTTTTTCATGGTTTCGTCCCCCTCCTTGCGGGGTGAACCGACAGGGGGGACGCGTTTTGCCGCGTCCCCTCCGCGAGGCTGGAAAAGCTTACAGTACGCTTCTCTGCTGGATGGTGATGTCGCTGATCTCGACGGTGACCTCGCCCATGCCCGCCAGGGCGTCGGAGCCGAACTGGAAGAGCATCTCAAAGTCCATGTCCATGATGAGCGTCTCGGTGGTCTCAAAGGTGAAGGTCTGCTCCTCGGTGGTGAAGTCGATGCCCTCGGACAGTCTGGGATCCCAGCCGCCCATGGGGTTGAGGAAGAAGCCGCAGGAGACGGGCTTTGTGGCCTTGCCGGTGACGGACACGATGAAGTAGCTGTCGGCGGGCAGGGTCAGCTTGTTGCCGCCGTGGCCGACAATGAGCTTGTTATGGAAGTCGGTATTGCCGCCCTGGTCGATGCGGTAGTAGAGCTTGCCGCCCTCGGTGGGATAATTGGCGATGGTGAAGACGTTCCCGGCCACGGAGGCGTTGGCGCCGTCGCCGGCGCTGACGGCAAGAGCCGCGGCGCTGGGGGCGGAGTAGTCGTTGGTATAAACAGGGACCTCGATATCGGTGCCGGTGACCTCATAGAGCTCGATCTTGTCGATGGTGACGGTGAAGTCAGCGGGGGTGGAATCGGCGGGGTTATCGGGGTTGGGCGTGATTTTGCCCAGGTTCAGGATGAGCTCCGCGGTGCCCTCGGCGGAAACGGTGAAGTTGAGCTCGATGGGGGTCACGGAGGTGCCGATCTTCTGGTTGTAGGTATCTCCGAAGAGGACCCAGCCCTCCTCCGCCTCGTTGCGGGCGAACATATGGGCGTAGGTCTCCTTGGTGGACTTGGCCCAGACCTTGAGCTTGTAGTCGGCGGGCTTGACGGCCACGCCGGCCTTTTTCAGCTGGATGTCGCCGTCTCCGGCGCCGGGGTCGGTGATGTCGAAGACGAAGGCGCCCTGTTTGGCCTCGCCGGCGGCCTGGACGCCGTCCGCGATGCTGGCGGTCCAGCCGTGGGTGTCGGGGGTGTAGTCGGCGAAGTCAAGCTTCATGAACTCCACCGCCTCGCCGGTCTTGCGGGTGACGGTCAGGGTGGCGTAAGCCTCGGCGGTCTTGCCGCCCTTGTCGGTAACGGAATAGGTGAGCTCATAGCTCCCGGCGGTCTCCGGGGTGGCCTTGCCGCCCGTGAAGGTGAGGGCGGGGTTGGAGGTGACGGTAATGCTGCCGGTGAGGTCGCCGTCCTCGGGATCCGAAGCGGTGACGCCATTAAGGGCGTCAAAGGAGCTTCCGGCCTCCACGGCCTGGTCGGCCACGCCGGAGATCTTGGGGGCGGTATTTTCGCCGTCATTTCCGCCGCCCTCGCCGCCGCAGGCGGCGAGGCTCAGGGCCATCACAAGGCCCAGGAGCAGGGCGACGACTTGATTGAACTTTTTCATAGGGCACTCTCCTTACTTGTTGGCGACATATCTGTCGTAGGCGGCCTGGTAGACGGCCTTGATCTCGTCCAGATGCGTCCGGCCGGTGAGGTCCTTCTGGAAGGCGGCCCAGTCGCTGTCGGAGACGCCGCCGTTCATGAGCCACTTGATGAGGTTGGTGCGGATGTAGTCGTTCAGGGCGGACTCATAATTGGTCAGGATGTTGAGCTCGTCAAGGGTGAACTGGAGGTTGGGAGTGGGGGTCACGCCGGCGGGGATGTAGGGGGTCACGTAGGCCTTGAGGCGCTCCAGGCGCAGCTTGGCGCGGGGCTCCATGTTGACCACATGCTCCCAGGCGTAATCGGAGAGGTAGATGATGCCGAGAGGCGCGTTCTGGAGGCGGAGGTCGTCGGCGCTCATGCCCTCGGGAATCTCCTTCTGGACCAGCATACCGTTGGCGTCCGGCTGCTCCTCATAGACGATGCCGATGGGGCCGTAGTTGATCTGCGCGGAGACCATGGGATCGTAGTAGCGGTCAAAGTAGGTGCACAGGACCTCCACGTTGGGGGTGTCGGCGAAGATGATGACCTCGCCGGTGCTGATCTCGGGGTTGTTGGAGACGCAGGCGGTCTGGGACTTGCCGTCCGGGCCGATGAGCGGGGCGCAGACGATGTAGTTCTCGGGGTGGGAAACGGCCGTCTCGCTCTCCCACCAGTAGAAGAAGCCGTAGATCTCGCTGGCCCTGCCGTTGGCCAGGAAGTTGTCCTGGGAGGTCTCCAGGGAGACCTTGTCGATGAGATTGTTCTTGATCCAATTGGCGATGAAGTTGGTGGCCTCCTTGAAACGGTCGTCCTGGACGGTGTAGGTGATCTTGCCGTCCACCACCACGCGGTGCTCCAGGTTGTCGTTGAGGCCGAACATGCCGTAGAGGTCGCACTGGTTGCCCTGCCAGTTGTTGTAGACGAAGCTCATGGGGCGCTCGTCGTCGGCCTTGCCGTTGCCGTTCATGTCGTTGTCGCGGAAGTAGGTCATGAGCTGCTCGGCCTGAGCGGCGGTAAGGGAAATGCCGTCGACGAGGTCGGACTCGGCGACGCCGGTGACGGCGCCGGCCTTGATGGCCGCGGCGGCCCAGTTCTTATTGAGGAAGAGGATGTTGGGGCTCTGGAGAAGGCCCATCTCCTCCACCCGGGGCAGGGAGTAGATCTTGCCGTCCTCGGAAGTCAGCTGCGCCTTGATGTCGGGGCGCTCCTCCAGGATCTTCTTGAAGTTGGGCATATACTCAAGGTAGTCGCTGATGGGCAGGAGCATGTGGCGCTGGGCGTACTTGATGATCTCGCCGGCGGTCATGCCCGCGTGGTAGATGGCGTCGGGGCGCTCGTCGGCGTTGCCGAAGATGAGGTTCTTCTGCTGGCCGTAGACGGACTCGGACACGTTCTGCCATTCCACGTTCACGTTGGTGCTGGCGTAAAGGTCCTGCATGATCTTCATGTCATTGTAGTCCTTGGCGGAGGCGTTCTTGGAGGAGTAGACGGTGAAGCTGATCTCCTGAGCGCCCTTATCGTTGAGGATGGGGGCCGAGGTGTCCTCCCACTGGTAGCCGAAGTCGGACTTGAGGGCGTCGATGCCGGAGTCTACGCGGTCGTCCTTCTTGCCGCCGCCGCAGGACGCCAGGGTCAGGACCATGGCGGCCAGAAGCGGGATGGTGATAAATTTTTTCATGTGATGATGACCTCCTAAAGTTTTCTTAGCCCTTCAAAGAGCCGATCATGACGCCCTGGCTGAAGTACTTCTGGACGAAGGGGTAGAGGCACAGCACCGGGACGCTGGAGACGATGACGGATACGTATTTGAGCTGGTTGGCCAGACGGAACTGCTCCACGATGGTCTCGCCGGAGCCGCCGGTGGTGTTCTCGGAGGCGATGAGGATCTCCTTGAGGACCAGCTGGAGGGGATATTTTGTCTCGTCCTGAAGGAAGATCATGGCGTTGAAGTAGCTGTTCCACTGGCCGATGGCGTAGTAGAGGGCCATAACGGCGAGGATGGCCTT
>CANQSD010000044.1 GCA_947626385.1 uncultured Oscillospiraceae bacterium
ACCCTCACCCCCGCGCCGCGGGCCCTCTCCAGGGCCTCGGCGAAGGCCGGATGGGTCCGGCGGTTGGGCGTAAAATATTGGACGTCCGCCATCTGGACGACGAAGACGGCGTAGGCCTCGAACCCCGCCCGCACGGCCTCCGTGAGCCCCTGAAGGTGCTTGACGCCGCGCTGGGTAGGCGCGTCGGGGAAGAGGACCACGCCGTCCTCCTCCAGGGTCACGCCCTTGACCTCCAAAAATGCCCTCCGCTCCCCCGCCTCCACGTAGAAGTCGAAGCGCGAGTCGCCGAAGACCGTCTCCGGCCGGACAAGCTCCGGCCGCTCAAAGAGCCCCCCGGCGGCCAGGAACTCGCCGAAGGCCCGGTTGGGCGCGGCGGCGTCCATATTGATGAGCCGGTCCCCCTTTTGGACGGCCACCAGGTCAAATTTTGTCCGCCGCATGGGGTTGTCCGCCTCGGTCAGCCACACCCTGGCGCCGGGGACCAGCAGCTCCCGGCACCGGCCCGTATTCTTGACATGGCAGACCGCCGGCACGCCCTCCAGCGAGACCTCCGCGATAAACCGGTTGGGCCTGGCAAGAAAAACGCCCTCCCGGACGCGATCGTAGCGCATGACCATCCCCCCCGCGCCAGTATGCCACGGAAAAGGGGCGGTGTCAAGGGCGGAAAACTCTTGCTTTTTCGGGTATTCTTGGTATAATCTAACCAAAACTATCTGTTACTTGTGGAGGGACGACCCTTGAACATCATCATTGTGGGCGCCGGGGGCGTGGGTTACGTGCTGGCGGACAGCCTGAACGGCGAAAATCACCAGATCACCCTCATCGACACCGACGCCGGCCGCCTCAACGCCGCCCTGGAGAAGCTGGACGTCCAGGGCCTGGTGGGCAACGGCGTCAGCCACGAGGTGCTGGAGGAGGCGGGCATCGCCGGCGCGGACCTCCTGATCGCCGTCACCGACCAGGACGAGGTCAATATGCTCTGCTGCCTCATGGCCAAGAAGCTCTCCGGCTGCCAGACCATCGCCCGTGTGCGCAATCCCGTCTACTACCGCCAGATCGACACCCTCAAGGACGAGCTGGGCCTGAGCATGGCCATTAACCCTGAGCTCACCACCGCCGGGGAGATCTGGGACCTCATCCAGGTCCCCGGCGCCCAGTCCCGGGAGTCCTTCGCCAAGGGGCGGGTGAGCCTCATCGGCATCGTCATTCCCCCCAACTCCGTGGCGGATAACATGACGGTGGCGGACTTCGCCTCCAAAATAAGCCATGGCACCCTCATCTGCGTCCTGGAGCGCCGGGACACCCACGAGGTCATCATCCCCAAGGGCGACACGGTCCTCCACACCGGGGACAGCATCTACGTCATCGTCCCGCCCCGGGAGCTGACGCCCCTCTTCAAAAAGCTGGGCTTTCAGGTCAAGCCCTCTCGGAACGTGATGGTGGTGGGCGGGGGCCGCACCGGCTTTTACCTCGCGGAGATGCTCCTGGGCGCGGGCAACCGGGTGAAGGTCATCGAGAAAAACCGGGCCCTCTGCGAGGAGCTGGCCGCCGGCCTTCCCGGCGCGGAGGTGGTCTGCGGCGACGCGGTGGACCGCCAGCTCCTTCTGGAGGAGGGCATCGCCGGCCAGGACGTCTTCGTCTCCCTCACCGACCTTGACGAGGAGAACATCCTCCTCTCCCTCTACGCCAAAAAGATCTCCGACGTGCGGGCCATCACCAAGGTGTCCACCGTGGGCTTCACCGAGGTCACGGAGGAGCTGTCCGTCGGGAGCATCGTCAACCCCAAGGAGATCACCGCCTCCCGAATCCTCCGGTACGTGCGGGCCATGTCCAACTCCTCCGACTCCTCCAACATTGAGTCCCTCTATTACCTGGCAAACCGTCAGGCGGAGGCGCTGGAGTTCACCATCCGCGCCCAGAGCCCCGTGACGGACGTGGCCCTTTCCGAGCTGGGGCCCCGGATGATCCCCAACACTCTTGTCTGCTGTATCTACCGGGGCGGACGCCTCATCATCCCCCGCGGCAACGATAGGATCCTGAAGGGCGACACCGTCATCGTGGTGACCACCGCCCGGATGCTCCGGTCCATCAACGACATTTTGAGGTGACAAATGAACTATTCCGTCATTCGTTGGCTGGTGGGCTGGGTCCTGTGCATTGAGGCGGCGTTTCTCCTCATCCCCCTGGCCCTCTGCCTGGGCTATGGAGAGCCCTACGCCGTGGATTACCTCATCGCCATCGCCATCGCCGCCGTCCCCGGCGTCCTCATGGCCCGCCGGCGGCCGAAGAACATGGCCTTCTACGCCCGGGAGGGCTTTGTCGCCACCGCCCTTTCCTGGATCGTCCTGTCCCTGGCCGGGGCCATGCCCTTCTACATCTCCCGGTGCGTCCCCCGGTTCGTGGACGCCCTCTTTGAGGTCATCTCCGGCTTCACCACCACCGGCGCGTCCATTCTCTCCGACGTGGAGGCCATGCCCCGGTCCCTCCTTTTCTGGCGCAGCTTCACCCACTGGTTAGGAGGCATGGGGGTCTTAGTGTTCCTTCTGGCGCTTTTGCCCATGACCGGCGGGCAGAGCATCCTCATCATGCGGGCCGAATCCCCCGGTCCCAGCGTGGGGAAGCTCATGCCGCGCCTCAGACGCACCGCCGTGACGCTCTACGGCATCTACCTGGGCATGACGCTTTTAGAGGTCGTCTTTTTGCTCTTTGGCGGGCTCGACCTCTTCTCCGCCTTCTGCGTCTCCTTCGGCACCGCCGGCACCGGCGGCTTTGGCATCCTCAACGACTCCTTCGCCAGCTACTCCGCCTACATCCAGATCGTGGTCACCGTCTTCATGTTCGCCTTCGGCGTCAACTTCAACTTCTACTTCTTCCTCCTCATCCGCAAGCTCCGCGCCGCCTTCTCCATGGAGGAGGTCCGGGGGTATCTCTTCATCTTCCTGGCGGCCTTCGCCCTGGTGGCCGTGAACCTCATGACCCAGGGGGGCATGGACCCGGGCGGCGCCCTTCTCCACGCCGCCTTCCAGTGCTCCTCCATCATGACCACCACCGGCTTTTCCTCCGTGGACTTCGACCTCTGGCCCACCTTCTCCAAGACGGTGCTCATCTGCCTCATGTTCGTGGGGGCCTGCGCCGGCTCCACCGGCGGCGGCATCAAGGTCAGCCGTATCCTTATGTACTTCAAGAACATCGGCGCCGAGCTCAAGCGCCTCATCCACCCCCGCTCCGTCCCCGTGGCGCGCCTGGACGGCAAGGCCCTGGACAAGGCCATGGTGGGCTCCGTCAATATGTGGCTTCTGGCGTACATCGCCGTCTTTTTCGGCTCCATGCTCCTGGTGAGCTTCGACAACTTCGACTTCACCACCAACTTCTCCGCCGTGGCCGCCACCCTCAACAACATCGGCCCCGGCCTCAACCTCGTGGGCCCCAGCCGCAACTTCGGCGATTACTCCGCCTTCTCCAAGCTCGTCCTCATGTTCGATATGCTCGCCGGCCGCCTGAAGATCTTCCCCATGCTCCTGCTTCTGAGACCGGCCACCTGGCGGAAATAGACAGCCAAAAAATCAGGGAGGACACCGACATGAAAAAAATGATCCGCGTCCTTTCGGCGCTGGGGCTGGTCCTGGCCGCCGTTCTCGGGCTTTCGGGGAACGCCCTGGCGCTGTCCGCCTCCGGCGATGCCGGGGCGGCCTTTGACCGCGCCGTCTACCACGGGGACCCGGCGCTCTGCGCCATGGACGCCGACGAGGCCCGCGCCCTGGCGGCGAAGCTGGGGGAGCTGATAGGGGCATACAACGACGCGCAGTACACGGAGGGCTTTGTCCGCCGCGCGGCCCTGGTGGACATGGGCTCCGGCGTCCCGGCGCTCTTCTACTACGAGGGCGTCGCCACCCAGGAGTCGCCCAATCCCCTCGGTCCCGGCCTCAACGGCACGATGGACTTTGACGGGTGGAAGGCTTCCGCCTGGGAGTTCATAGACGGCGAGCTCGTCCGGTTCATGCCCGGATGGTACTACGACGGGTACATGGTCTATGAGGACCTGAGCGGCAACGGCAGGAGCGGCGCCGCCTACGCGGTCCCCATCCGAGACGGCGTGATGGAGCTTCTGCCCGACGAGGACGGGTATCTCTGGATCGAGGCCGACGACTGTGTCGCCTGGTACGAATGGGCCCTGGGCTCCTGGGACGAATACGGCGAGGGCTATGACGGCTATGAGAATATGTACGCCGGGGAGAACGGCGAGTACCGGGAGGTCCTGGAAAATCCAGGCTCCGGCTCCGCCCTGGGCATCTACGGGTACAGCTACGTGGGCCTTGGCGACGCCGTCCAGGTGTGGCTGGCGCTGGACGCCTACGCGGCGGCACGGGAGGCGGCGGACGCCTCCGATCCCACCGCCCTTGTCGACGGCTACGGCGAAGTAGACGTAAGCTCCCTGCCCGCCGGGCTCCTGCGGGGCTATGCCAGGACGCTGAGGGAGCTTCCCGATGCGGTGGAGCGGGAGTACAGCGGCGCCCCCCACGCGCTTTACAACTTCGCCACCCTCCTGCGGGGCGGCGACGGGACGGTGCTCCTCTGGGTCGTCCCCGCCATCATGGACTCCGACTGGTGGGGCCAGGAGCAGTATTTCACCTACAGCGGCGCGTCCTTCATCGGGCAGGACCACCGGCTCTTCGGTTGGGACGGCAAAAACGTCCGGGACCTGGGCATCCCAGGCCTTAACCAGATCCGGTACTGGCCCGAAGAGGAGGGATTGGAGCTTCGGCACGTCTACTACGGCACCGACGTGGGCGGACAGCCCTGGGAGCTGATGTACGGCGTGGAGGACGGCGGGCTTGCCGCCCAGCCCCAGTGGTGCCACGCCAGCGGCTTCCTCTATACGTATGAGCTGAAAGAGGCGGGCCTTATCGATTGGATCCCCACCGATGATGAGACGCGGCGCGACGTGGTCCGGAGCTACTTCGACGAATACATGGCGGGCCGGGGCGAGTGGCCCCTCCTGCCCTTGGACTGGGACACCTTCACCAGCCGGGATATGCTGACGGACGCCATTGATTTCGGGGTCTACAGCGGCGATTACCTGTCCTTCCACCAGGCCCACGAGACCTACAACGCCCAGTACGACTATACCTATTTCGACCCCTCCGCCGCGGGGAGCTATGCGGACATCGGGGAAATGCCGGGGCGGTGGCTCCCGGCCGGCGTGCTGGCCGACCGCCTGGATGCCATGGCGGACCTGCTGGAGTCGAGCCTGCCCCCGGAGGATCCGGACGCCGAAGAGCCGGACACCGGGGAGGGTCCCGGCGGCGTGGAGGACGAGGGCCCCGAAAAGGACCGGCCCACCGGCCCCGAGGACGAGCGGGACACCGGGCGCGACAGGGATGAGCGCGAGGACCGGGAGGAGGAGAAAAAGGATTTCCCCACGGGGCTCGTCATTGGCCTTACGGCCGGCACCGCGGTCCTGGGCGGAGGCGGCGCCACGACGGCGGTGCTCCTCTCCAAAAAGCGCCGGGGCAAGGCCGGCCGGAACCCTGCCGCCCAAGCGTCCTTCTGCACCAACTGCGGCGCTCCCCTGACCCCCGGCGCGAGCTTCTGCACCAGGTGCGGCACGAAGCTGTAAAAGGTCAGTTGGGGCGGTTGCGGGTCACCGATACCGCTCTGTCATCCGACGTTCGCTACCCCCCTGCCCCCCTCCTACGAGGAGGGGGCGAAAAAGGTTGCGGCTTCGCCGCAGTTTTGATTTGCCCGCGCGGCGACCCTTCCGGCGCTTCGCGCCACCTCCCCCAAGGGGGAGGCTAACGGGGGCTCGAATCTCCCTTGCCCCCTTTGCCCCAAAGGGGGTCAAAAAGGTTGCGCCGCTATGCGGCGCAATTTTTTATAAAGGCGGCGCGAAGCGCCGCAACCTTATTCCCCTTGACCCCTTTTTCGGAAAAAGGGGTGCCGCCGCGGCGGCGGGGTATTCGAGCCCGTGGAGCGTCGCTGGGGCTTTCGATAATCGGATTGCGGCACCACCCCGGCCTCGCTGCGCTCGGCCACCCCTCCGTAGGAGGGGCAAACCCCTCAGTCACGGCCTTTGGCCGTGCCAGCTCCCCCACGGGGGAGCTTTTTAACCTCCCCCGTGGGGGAGGTGCCGAGCGCAGCGAGGCGGAAGGGTTGCCCCTCCAACGGAGGGGACAGCCGCGAAGCGGCAGGGGTGGTGCGTGCGGCGGCGGGGGTGGGCGGGTGGGGAATCAAAAAAAGCGGCAGGGGTGGTGACGCGGCGGCGACCCTTCCGGCGCTTCGCGCCACCTCCCCCAAGGGGGAGGTTAAAAACGGGCAGGTTCTAAACCCGCCAGTACTTTATTATACTAAATTGTTCCACGTGGAACATTTTATTATACTAAAGTTTCCTCACTCTATCCGGACCATGTACGTCCTCAGCCAGTGGTTGAGCTGAAGGAACCAGGCGACGGTTTGGGGGGTGGTCATGAGCTGGCCGTACCAGGGGGTGGAGACGTCGGAGGCCATGAGCTCCCGGAGGGCTTCGGGCCGGACCAGGTCGTGGAGGGGCTGGGACGGGTCGTCCAGGACCGTTTGGAGCTCCCGGCAGACGGCGGCGAGGTAGGTGGGGTTGTGGGTCTTGGGGTAGGGGCTTTTTTTGCGCCAGAGGACCTCGTCCGGGAGCCAGCCGCGCATGGCCTCCCGCAAAAGGCCCTTCTCATAACCGTCGTGGTCCTTGTAGGCCCAGGGGACGGTGTAGAGGTACTCCGCGATCCGGTGGTCGCAGAAGGGGACACGGACCTCCAGGGAGCTCCACATGGACATCCTGTCCTTGCGATCCAAGAGCGTCTGCATAAACCAGTCCACGTTGAGGTTCATCATCTCCTTCATCCGCCGCTCCAGGGGGGCGGTGCCGGGGAGGATGTCGCTGTGGGCGCAGGTGTCCCGGTAGAAGCTGTCCACAAACTCGAAGGGCTCGATGCCGCCCAGGACCCCGTCCTTCAAAAATCCCGCCCGCCAGAGGGTGGACTGGGCCCAGGGGAAGCCCTCCCGCTCCCGGACGGTGGGGTCCCGGTACCAGGGGTAGCCGCCGAAGAGCTCGTCGGCGCACTCGCCGGACACCGCCACGGTGGCAAGCTTCTTGATGTCCCGGCAGAAAAGGAGCAGAGACGAGTCCACGTCCGCCATGCCGGGCAGGTCCCGGGCCTCCACCGCCTCATAGAGGGCGCTCACCAGCTCCGGGGTGTCGATGACGGTGAGGCGGTGCTCACCGGGGAGGTAATCCCACATCCGCCGGATGAACGCCGGGTCCGAGGTGGGCTGGAATTTCCCGGCGCGGAAATATTTTTCGTTGTCCCGGTAGTCCACGGACACGGTCCTCAGCGTCTCCCCGCGCTCTTCGAAGTATTTTGCCGCCACGGAGGAGATGAGGGAGGAATCCAGGCCCCCGGAGAGGAACGTACACACCGGCACGTCGGAGACGAGCTGCCGCCGGATGGCGTCGGTGACGAGGAAACGCGTCTTTTCCGCCGCCTCCTCGAAGGTGTCCCGGTTCTCCCCGTCTCTGAGCCGCCAGTAGCGGCGCAGCCGCAGGCGGCCCTCCTCAAAAACGCCGCACTCCCCCGGCAGAAGCTCGAAAACGCCCTTGAAAACGCCGCTCCCCGGCACGCGCCCCGGCCCCAGGAGCATCACCTGGGCCAGCCCCTCCCGGTCCAGGATGGGCTCAATGTCCGGGTGACACAAAAGCGCCTTGAGCTCGGAGGCGAAAATGAGCGCCTCCCCCCGCAGGGCGTAAAAGAGGGGCTTGACGCCCATCCTGTCCCGGCAGAGAAAGAGCCGCCTTCGCTCCTCGTCCCAGACGGCAAAGGCGTAAATGCCGTTGAGGCGCTCCGGGCACCCCTCGCCCCACTGGGCGTAGGCGTGCAAAAGCACCTCCGTGTCCGCGCGCGTCTCAAACCGGTGGCCCAGGGCCTCAAGCTCCGCCTTCAGCTCCGGGGTGTTGTAAAGCTCGCCGTTGTAGACCATGGTGAGCGGCCCAAGCCGCATGGGCTGACGCCCGTTCTCCGGGTCCATGACGGACAGGCGCGCGTGGACGAGCACCGCCCCATCCGTCACCGCCGCGCCCTTCTGGTCCGGCCCCCGGCGGGAGAGGACCGCGCGCATCCTTTCAAAAACCGGCAGGAGTGGGCGCACATCTCCGCCCACCTGCCCCGCAATTCCGCACATAAGCTGCCTCCATAAAAAGGGCGTCCACCGGTGAGGGTGAACGCCGTTGTTCGGTACAGTCTATGCGCCGGAAAGGAAAAGTGCTTGAAAAATTCTTCAGCTCTCCCGTGCGGCCAGGGCGTCGGCGAGGGCAAAGAAAAAGGCGTTTTCCGGGAAGGGCCCGGCCAGGGCGGATTTGGCAAGCTCCGTCTCCCGGAGGACCCGGTCCTCCGCGGCCTCCACGCCCAAAAGGGAGGCGTAGGTGGGCTTGCGGTTGGCTTCGTCCGAGCCGACGGGCTTGCCCAGGACCTCCGGGGTGGAGGTGATGTCCAGGATGTCGTCCCGGATCTGGAAGGCGCGGGCTAAATGAAGGCCGTAGCTCTCGGCGGCGGCCAGCTTCGCCTCGTCTCCGCCGGCGGCGAGGACGCCCATGGCGCAGGCGGCGCGCAGCAGGGCGCCGGTTTTCAGGTCGTTGATCCGCGTCAGGGCCTCCAGAGTGGGGTCCGGCTCCCCCGCCGTGTCCAGCTCCTGCCCGCCGCACATCCCCTCGGGTCCGGCGGCGGCGGCTAAAGTACGGGCGGCGCGGACCACCCTCTCCGCCGGGAGGGGCGCGGACAGCGCAAGCTCCAGGGCGGCGGCCTGGAGGGCGTCCCCGGCCAGCACCGCCCGTGCCTCCCCGAAGACCACGTGGCTGGTGGGCCTGCCCCGGCGCAGGTCGTCGTCGTCCATGCAGGGCAGGTCGTCGTGGATGAGGGAGTAGGTATGGATAAGCTCCAGCGCCAGGGCCAGAGGCATGGCCTTTTCCGGCTCACCCCCGGCGGCCTCGCAGAATTTCAGCGTCAAAATAGGCCGCAGGCGCTTGCCGCCGGCCAGGAGCGAATAGCGCATGGCCTCACAAAGCCGCCCGCAGGGCGTGCCGGCGGCGAAGAGCCCTTCAAGCTCCCCGTCCACTCTGGTCTTCAGGGCCGCGAGCTCCCCGGAAAGGTCCATCACTCCGCCTCCTCGAAGGGCGTCTCCTCCGGCGCGCCCTCGGGGCCCCGGCGGAGCTTCACCACCTTCTGTTCCGCCTCGTCCAGCGTCTTCCCGCAGGAGCGGATGAGCCGGGTGCCCTCCTCAAAGAGCGCCAGCGCCTCCTCCAGGGGCTTGTCGCCCCGCTCCAGGGTCTTCACGATCTCGTCGAGACGGGCGACGGATTCCTCAAACGTCATTTTCTTTGCGGCCATAGTCGATGCCCTCCAAAACCTGGCAGCGGATCTCGTCCCTGCGCAGTCTGATTTTCACTTCGTCTCCCGGTTTCACGTCGCCGGCGCGTCTCACCACCCCGCCGTCCTGGCGCAGGGCGATGGCGTAGCCGCGGCTCAGGACCTTCAGGGGGCTCATGGCGTCCAGCTTCCCGGAAAGCTCGGCAAAGCGCCGGCGCTGGGCGGCCAAAAGCGCGGCGGTGAGGCCCGCCATTTTCTCGCCGCGGGAATCCAGCATAAGGCGGCACTCGTCGATGTAGTTTTTCGGGTCCTGCAGCACTCTGGCCGAGGCCAGGGTGCTGAGCCTCTCCCGCGCCAGCTTCAGCCGCTCTGTCATGGCGGCGGCGGAGCGCTCGGCGCACCCGGAGACGAAGCCGCCGATCTCGGCGATGTCCGGGGCGCACAGCTCGGCGGCGTTGGAGGGCGTGGCGGCCCGGAGGTCGGCCACGAAGTCGGCGATGGTCACGTCCGGCTCATGTCCCACGCCGGAGATGACAGGGATGGAGCAGTCATATATGGCCCGCGCCACCCGCTCGTCGTTGAAGCACCACAGGTCCTCCATGCTCCCGCCGCCGCGTCCGACGATGAGCGTGTCGCAGACCCGCCACCGGTCGGCGTAGCGGACGGCCGCCGCGATCTCCGGCGGGGCCTCCGCCCCCTGCACCCGCACGGGCAGGAGGATCACCTTCGCCACGGGCCAGCGCTTGCGCAGGACCCGGATGATGTCGTGGATGGCCGCGCCGGCGGCGCTGGTCACCACCCCCACCCGCATGGGAAAGGCGGGGATGGGCTTTTTGTGGGCGGGATCGAAAAGGCCCTCCTTGTAGAGCTTCTCCTTGAGCTGCTCGAAGGCCATTTGCAGGTCCCCCACGCCGTCGGGGGTGAGAGACACAGCGTAGAGCTGATAGACCCCGTCCCGTGGGTAGACGCTGACCCGCCCCACCGCCAGGACCTTCATGCCGTCCTGGGGCCGGAAGCGCAGGCGCGCGGCGGCGGACTTGAACATCACGCACCGCAAAGCGCCGGTCTGGTCCTTCATAGTGAAATAGTGGTGCCCGGAGGGGTAAATTTTGTAGTTGGAAAGCTCCCCCCGGACGCAGATGCCGTCCAGGCGGGGCATGGAGTCGAAGACGTTTTTCAGATACTCGTTGAGCTCGCTCACCGAGACGATGTTCCGGTTATCCACGGGCCGTCACCGCCCTCCAGGTGAGAATGGCCGTGCCCATGGCGTTGTCGGTGGAATATTGGGGCGCGGCGAAGATGCCCTCGGGCGTCAGCGCCCGCAGGAGCGAATTGGAGGCCACGCCGCCGGAGTAGAGCACCGGCAGGTCGCCGTAGAGCCTTTTGGCCTCCCCGGCGGCCTGATGGACGGCGCGGACGACGGAACAAAGGGAGAAGTACGCGATCTCCGCGTCCGGCTCCCCACGCTCACGCATCTCCTTCATCTTGTGCTCCACGCCGGAGAGGGAGAAAAAGCACCCGTCCTTTTTGGGAAGGTACGAGCTTTTCTCCGCCGCCTCGCCGGAGAGCTTGTCCAGCGCCTTGCCGGCGGGGAACTGTAAGCCCAGGAGCTGCCCGGTGCGGTCGATGAGCTGTCCGGCGGACACGTCCCGGGTGCCGCCCACGATCTCACACCGCACGGCCACGCCCTCCGGTTGGACGCGCAAAAGCTCCGTGGTCCCACCGGAGAGGTGCCACGCCAGATGGGGCGTTTCCAGAAGCTCCATGTGTCCGGCCGACCAGGCCGCGGCGGCGATGTGCCCCTGCTGGTGGGAAAAACCGAAGTAGGGGACCTTCAGAAAGTGCGCCAGCGCCCTCGCCTCCGCCACGCCGGCGAGGAAGCAGGGCATATAGCTGCCCTCCACCTCCCTGGGCGTCTCGGAGGCGCCCACGGCGACGATGTCGCCCTCAAAGGGGAGGGCGTCCACGAGCTCCGGCAGTCTCCGGACATGGGAAAAAAGGGCGTCCGACTGGCGAAGGCCCAGCTCGCCGGGCCTCACGTCCAGAAGGCGTCCCACATTCGTCCCCCGCTCCCCGTCAAAGACGGCGCAGGAGGTGGTATAGTTCGAGGTATCAAAAGCAACGACTATGCTCATTTGGGTATTTCTTCTCTCACGAAGGAGCCGAGGATGCCGTTTACGAAGCTCACCGTCTCCGGTTCGTCGTACTTCTTGGCGATCTCCACGGCCTCGTTGATGGCCGCGCCGTTGGGGATCTCCGGCATATACAGGATCTCGTACATGGCGGTCTTCACCACCGCCACGGCGGTGCGGGAGATGCGCCCGAAGGCCCAGCCCCTGGCGTATTTGTCGATGTACCCGTCCAGCTCCGCCGAGTGCTCCCCCACACCTCGGACCAGCCGCTCGATGTACTGGCGGTGGTTTTCCTGGGGGCGGGATTCGTAGAGCTTGTCCTCCGGGGCCAGGGACTCGTAGTAGTCCCCTTCGAAAAAGTGCTCCAGCACCTCCCCGGCGTCGCACTCACGGCTGGATATCTCAAAACACAGCCTCACCGCGATCTCTCTGGCTTCCGATCTGTTCATGTCTCTGCACTCCTCTCTTGGCGCCGGAAAAGGCGGCCCTTTCCGGCAGGCTTGGCTCCCCCGTGGGGGAGCTGGCGCGCAGCGCCTGAGGGGTCATTTCTTCAGATTGACGCCGATGACGTGGACGTTGACCTCCCGGACGGTGAAGCCCGTGGCGGACTCCACGGCGGAGGCCACGGCCTCCTGGACCTTCCGGCCCACCTTGTTGACGGACACGCCCATGCGCACGGTGAGCCAGACGTCCACCCGCAGGTTCTCGCCCTCCACCGTGAGCTTCACGCCCTTGGCCAGGTTCTTCTTCCCCAAAAGCTCGCCCAGGTCGAGCCCCGCGGACAGCGCCGCCACGCCCTCCGTCTCCAGCGCCGCCGTAGCGGCGATGACGGCGATGACCTCCTCCGAGATGTTGACGCTCCCCTTTTCATCGGGGTGGGTGATGTAATCCCTGTTTTCGCCCATTTCAGCCTCCGATTCTCCGTGCCAACGGCACCTTTTTTTGCACATGGGACCATTTTAGCACAGGTCGAGGAAAAAATAAAGGAAAAGTTCTGGGTTTCGAAAAAAACTGGGGGACTCTCTCTCAGCCCCTCCCTCTGAGAGAGCCCCTCCCTCTGGGAGGGGGCAGGGGGTGGGTGCGAGTTTCTGGGCAGTACGATAGACGTCCCCACCCTGCCCATCGCTTCACTCGGGCACCCCTCCCGGAGGGAGGGGCTTTGGCAGGTGCGGGTTGTCGAGGCCGCCCTGTCATCCCACCCTCGCTTCCCCCCTGCCCCCCTCCTACGAGGAGGGGGCTTAAAAAGGTTTGCGCCGCTTTGCGGCGCATTTTTTTATAAACGCGGCGCGAAGCGCCGCATCCTTGTTCCCCCGACCCCTTTTTCGGAAAAAGGGGTGCCGCCGCAGCGGCGGGGTATTCGAGCCCGTTGGGCGTCGCTGGGGCTTCCGGGAAGCGATTTGCAGCACCACCCCGGCGCTTCGCGCCACCCCTCCGTAGGAGGGGCAAGAGAGGGTGTGTTATTGGAACGGTTCCGAACAATCGCACCCGCCCCGTCTCAGGGCCCCCTCCTCGTAGGAGGGGGGCAGGGGGGAAGCGAGCGTAGGACGACAGAACGGTTTCGACAAATCGCACCCGTCTCCGACTACGTTGCCCCTCCAACGGAGGGGACAGCCGCGAAGCGGCAGGGGTGGTTCGTGCGGCGGCGGGCCCTTCCGGCGCTTCGCGCCACCTCCCCCAAAGTGGAGGCTAGGGTGGGCGGGTTTGGAACCTGCCCCTACATTTATATTGCTTAATAATACTTGGTAAATTACTTTTTGATGTAATACGCTTAGTTGGGAAAGATAGATTTATTTTATCTCCGACACCGTCAGCTTATCTGCCGGGAGGCCGGTTTCGGCCTTGACGATGTCGGTGATCTTGGCCACGGCGGACTGGTCGAGGCCGCCCTCGGCGGCTACGGTGACGCTGACGCGCTCGTCGGTGAGGTAGACCACGCAGTCGATGAAGCCCTTTGCCTTTATTTTGCTCTCGATCTCCGCCTCCTTCACCGCCCGGTCGGCAAGCTGGGTCATGGCCTTCAACGCCCCGTCTACCGTCTCCTGGCTGGCGCCGTCGGCGGCGGCCACGGCGGAGAGGGTGGCGGCGGCCTCGTCACGGGCCTCGCCGCGCTTTAGGCGCACGTCGGCGAAATACTCGGCCAGGACCTTGGCGGCGGCGTCCGCGGAGGCGTCGGCATTGTCCTCGGTGTCCTTCCCCGCCACGGTGTAGTAAAGCCCCGCGCCGCCCTCGCTCACCACCGCCCCGGCGGGCTTGGTCGTCTCAGCGGTCCCGGTGGGGTCGGTGACCTTCCCCTTGTCTCCGGAGGCGGATGCCTCCTCTACCTGCTTGTTGTACGACCAGTTGAGGTACACGGCGGCGCAGATGAACAGCATGACGGTGAGGATCACCGCGTTTTTCTTGATGGATTTCATAGTAGCCTCCTCCATTTTAAGGGGTCGCCCCCATTTTCACGATCTTGATAGCGTCGCTCCCCAGGCCCGTGGCGGCCCGGACGGCCTCGGTGAGCTCCAGGCGCACCTGGGCGCTCCCGGCCCCCTCGGCGCAGACGACGGCCCCCCGGTACGCCGGGTAGCGGTAGGAGATCTCCACCTCGCCGGTCTTGCCGCTGCCCTGGGAGACGGTGACGGTGTCCGTCTCCTCCTCCCAGCGCTCCCCGTCCCGGCTGGCGCCGGAATCCTGTGCCAGGACGCGCTGGCCGTCGTCACCCAGGGTCAGGAGGACCTCCACCCGGCCCGCGCCGTCGATCTTGGACAAAATCGCCTCCAGCCGCGCCTCCAGCGCCTCCGGGTCCTCCCGGAGAACCGGCGTCTCCGGCTGGGTCTGGGCCGTCTCCTCGTCGTGCCCTACGGGGATGAGGAGGATCACAAGGCCGGCCAGCAGGAGGAAAAGCACCGCCCGCCGCGCCTTCACCGCCTCCAGGAGCTTATTGAGCTTTTCCTTTACGCGCTTATCCATCGGTCGTTCTCCAGGTCTGCCTCTCCCGGGGGATCCCCAGGTCCGAGGCGATAGCGGCGGCCAGGGCGGCGTCGGGCTCCGCGCCGATTTGGCACGATTCCGGCACCCAGAACCCCTCGGCGCTCCAGCCGGCGGTGACGGACACGGCCGTGAGCGCAAGGCCGAGCTGCGCCGCTTTGTCCCATATATATGCTTCGCACTTCTCCTCTATGATAAATCGTGTCTGATTCCTCCCCTCCTCCTGAGCGCGGCGGGCGAAGTCCTCCGCCTCCCGGGTGAAGCCCTCCAGGTCCTCCAGCGGGTCCCCGACGGAGGGCAGGCGCGCGCCCATCAGCGCCCCCAGGAGGGCAAAGCCGCACACCGCCGAAATTACCTTCTTGCCCATCCCCTCCGGCGCCAGCGCCCGGACAAGGGCGCAGACAAGCGCCGTGCCCACAATGGCCAGCAGCCAGGACCGCAAGGCGGAAAGCATTTAGACCCCCCCTTTCACAAGCCGGACAGCTTGGCCCCGGAGATGATGGAGACAAGCAAAATCACCGCCTCGGTGCCCGCCAGGCCCAGGGCCATGGCGTAGGCGCCGGAGACTGTCTCGATGAGGCCGGTGAGCTTCCTGTCTGCCACGGCGGAGGCCAGGGCCGCCGCGATCTTGAAGAGCACCGACCCCACCGCCAGCCGCAAAAAGGGCAGGGCGCAGACGGCCAGCACCGCCACCACTCCGAAGGCCCCGGCGGCGGCGCGGATGACCCCCAGGCCCGAGGCCACGGCGTCCGACGCCTGGGAGACCATGCCTCCCACCACCGGCAGGAGGGTGGAGATGGCGGTCTTTGTGAGCTTCACCGCCGCCGCGTCCGCCGAGGAGGCGATGAGCCCCGTGGCGGTGAGGTAGACGGTGAAGGCCAGCACAAGGCCGGTGAGGGCGTACTTCACGGCGCTCTTCAAGAGCTTCGCCGGTCCCGCCAGTCCCCCGAAGGCCGCCTCCCCCGCCCCGGCGGCGAGGTAGAGATAGATCATGGGCAGGACCAGCTTCTCCCCCAACGCCATGAGGATATCGAGGAAGAGCATGGACGCGGCGTACTTGGCCGCTCCGGCCATGGCCGCCCCCGACGCCGCCGAGGCGGAGGCCAGCACCGGGAGCATCACCGTGGAAAAGTCGTGCAACTCCCGCACGCACTGGGCCGCCTCGCCGATGAGGGTCCGGACGCCCCCCACCGAGGCCGAGAGGATCACGAAGACGCCCACCAGGTTCACGTAGTCGATCCCCTCGGCGCTCTTCCCCGCCAGGGGCGCGGCTACGGAACAGATCGCCGCGGCGGCCAGCACCGCCGCCGCGCCCCCCAGCGCCCCCCGGAAGGCCTCCCGGAGGTTGTCCCGGACCATGCCCAGGACCCGGCCCAGGGCCGCGCTCACGTCCAGGGACTCGTCCACGCTCTGGCCGTCCAGGGCCTCCCGGGCCCCGTCGGGGAGGCCGTCCTCCAGCGCCTCCAGGCCGAGGAAGCTGTTGTCCGCCGCCAGGGCATGGCCCGCCAGCAGGAGGGCCAGCGCGGCGATGAGCAAAACCCGTACTGCCGCCCTCATAGAAGCTCCCTCACTGTCTCGAAGACGCCGCGCATCACGGGAAGCGCCGCCCAGAGGGCCGACGCCGCGCCGGCAAGCTCCGCGGCCGACGCCGCCGCGCCCATGCCGGAGTCCCGGCACAGGTCCGCCGTCAACCGGGAGGCCACCGCAAGGCCCAGGGCTTTGACCAGGGCCGTCAGGGCCGTCTCGGACACGCCGGCGGCTCCGGCCACCTCCTCCACGAAGGCCAGCACCTCCCCGGCGGCTCCCAGGGCCGAGCCCAGCACCACCAGCGCCGCCGCGAGGGCGATGAGCAGGGCCATGGCCGGGGAGTCGCGCTTCAAAACGCCCGCGAACAGCGCCGCCGGCACGCAGACGGCGGCGATCTTCATGAGGACCCCCATGTCAAAGCCCGAAGAGGGACTTGATGAGGTCGAAAAGTCCCGAGATCTCCCGCACCAGCACCAGCAGTACCACCACAAGCCCCGCGATGGTGGTCATCAGTGCCTGCTCGTCCCGCCCCGACCGGCCCAACAGGAGATTTAACAC
The DNA here is from genome assembly GCA_947626385.1 of uncultured Oscillospiraceae bacterium. GTDB lineage: Bacteria > Bacillota > Clostridia > Oscillospirales > Oscillospiraceae > RUG626. The sequence goes on from CANQSD010000044.1 coordinate 16,574, forward strand.
CGCCACCAGGATCCCCACGGCGGCGATTTTGAAGATAAGGTCAACATTCATCAGTTTAACCCACAGGCTTTCCTTAGAGTAATATCACCGCCGCGAAGAGGCCGGAGACGAGGCCGAAGGCGGCGTGGAGCTTGCCGTCACGGGCGGACTCCTCCTC
>CANQSD010000045.1 GCA_947626385.1 uncultured Oscillospiraceae bacterium
ATCGCCCTTCGCGATCCGCTGATCCTCGCCTTTTTCCATTTGTGGGGTGAGTTAATCAGTGGTTACCAAGGGGGAGGCTAATAAGCTCCCCCTTGGGGCTGCGCCCGCAGGCGCGTGTCGGAGGCCAACCGCCCCGCAGGGGCGGCTCTTAGGCCGGAGACGAGCTGGCATGGCCGCAGGCCGTGACTGAGGGGTTAACCTCCCCTTCAGGGGAGGTGGCGCGAAGCGCCGGAAGGGTCGCCGCGCGGGCAAATCAAACCTGCGGCGAAGCCGCAACCTTTTTTGCCCCCTCCTCGCAGGGTGGGGCAGGGGGGAAGCGAAGGTGGGACGAGGGAATGCCTCCTATTTTCTCCCTCCCGACCCGTCAAGATGCACAGAAAACGCCCGGTTTTGGGCGTTTTTCTGTATTTTACCCGATTGCAACCGACACGGGAACGTGGTATAATTTCAGAGATTCGACGGAAGGGAGGGGACCGAGTGGACACGTTTTTGAAGATTTGGGCGGTGGTCACCGCGGCGTGGGCCCTGCTCAAGTCCTTCCGGTACGTCTACGACGTGGTGGGCTTTTTCTCGAAGGCCAAGTCCTTTCCGCCGGCGGCGGAGGACCACACCTACGCCATCGTCATCGCCGCCCGCAACGAGGAACGTGTTATCGGGCACCTTCTGGACAGCATCGCCCTGCAGGATTACGACCAGTCGCGCCTTCACGTCTTCGTGGTGGCGGACAACTGCACGGACAACACGGCGGAGATCTGCCGGGCGCGGGGCGCCACGGTCTACGAGCGCCACGAGCCGGAGAAGGCCCGGAAGGGCTGGGCCATGGAATTCCTCTTCGACCACATCGAGCGTGACTTCGGCATCGAGAGCTTTGACGCCTACCTCTTCTTCGACGCGGACAACCTCCTGGCCAGGACCTTCGTCTCCGAGATCAACCGGGCCTTTGACAGCTGCGGCGACGTGGTCCTGGGATACCGCAACACCAAGAATTTTGACACTAACTTCATCTCCGCCGGCTACGGCCTGCACTTTTTCAACTCCATCCTCCGCTACCACCGCCCCAGGGCCTTCTTCGGCCTGAGCACCCACGTGGCCGGGTGCGGCTACGCCGTGGCCTCCCGGATTTTGAAGGACGGCTGGCACTGGACGGGCCTTACCGAGGACGCCCAGTTCTACTCCGAGCAGGTCGCCCTGGGCCGGCACATCGAGTTTTGCGAGCGGGCGGAATTTTTCGACGAACAGCCCTATTCCCTGGGTGTCATGATCCGCCAGCGTCTCCGCTGGGTGAAGGGCCGCCTCGTCTGCTTCTTCCAGATGACGCCCAAGCTGTTTATGGGCCTTTTCCGGTGCAAAAAGCGGAAATTTTCCTGTCTGGACATCTTCTTCTACATAACTCCCGGCTCCATCATCTCGGCGCTGAAGTACGCGTGGAAGTTCCTGAAGCTCCTGGTCACCACCGTCGTCGCCGTGGGCCTTCCCGTGGCGCTGACGGTCAAGCTCCCGGCGGCCATCCCCGCGGCCCTGGCGGCCTTCGGCCTCGACTGGCTCCGCCGCGTGGCGCGGGCGTCCCTCATCTCCATCCGTGAGCGCCGCCACATCCACTGCTCCACCCCCAAGCTCATCCTCTACACCTTCCTCTACCCCTTCTTCGACCTCTCCGGCATCCCCATCGCCTTCGCCTGCCTCTTTATGCGCGTCAAATGGAAGCCCATCCGCCACGACGAGGCCATCGCCATCACCGACCTCGACACCGTCAAAAAATGACCGCCCGCCCATGTTTGTCGATACCGCTCTGTCTCCCCGCCTTCGCTACCCCCCTGCCCCCCTCCTACGAGGAGGGGGCGAAAAAGGTTGCGGCTTCGCCGCAGATTTAATTTGCCCGCTGCGGCGGGGACGGGGGACGAGGGACGGGGGCTCGAATCCCCCTGCCCCCTTTGCCCCAAAGGGGGTCAAAAAGGTTTGCGCCGCTTTGCGGCGCAATTTTTTATAAAGGCGGCGCGAAGCGCCGCAACCTTATTCCCCCGACCCCTTTTTCGGAAAAACTACGCCCGCAGGCGTGTTTCGGAGGCCAACCGCCGCGCAGCGGCGGCTCTTAGGCCGGAGATGGGGTGCCGCCGCAGCGGCGGGGTATTCGAGCCCGTGGAGCGTAACTGACACTTCCGGTGAACGGATTGTAGCACCACCCCGGCCTCGCTTCGCTCGGCCACCCCTCCGTAGGAGGGGCAAAAAAGTTGCGATAACGGAACGGTTCCCAAAAAACGAACCTACTCCCGTCTCAGGGCCCCCTCCTCGTAGGAGGGGGGCAGGGGGGAAGCGAGCGTTGGATGACAGAACGGTTCCGACAAAACGCATCCACCTCCGACACGTTAGCCCCTCCTACGGAGGGGACAGCCGCGAAGCGGCAGGGGTGGTGACGCGGCGGCGACCCTTCCGGCGCTTTGCGCCACCTCCCCCAGGGGGGAGGTTATTAAGCTCCCCCTTGGGGCTGCGCCCGCAGGCGCGTTTCGGAGGCCAACCGACGCGCAGCGGCGGCTCTTAGGCCGGAGATGAGCGATGCCAGCGCCCGAGGGCGACCGAAGGAAGCCCGAGGCAAAGCGGCATCAGCGACGACGAGGCCGTGCGCGGAGCAAAACAGCAGGGAACCCTCGCTCGAATTCCGCAGAATTTGAGCGAGGGTTCCCGCACGTTCTTTTTGGCAGGAAAATGGCGCAGCCATTTTTCGCCAGCCTTATTTCGCCTGTTTCTTCTGCAAATACAGCCTGTCGGCGATCATGGCGATGAACTCGGAGTTGGTGGGCTTGCCCTTGATGCCGGAGACGGTGTAGCCGAAGAAGCGCTGGAGCGTCTCCACGTCGCCACGGTCCCAGGCCACCTCGATGGCGTGGCGGATGGCCCGCTCCACACGGGAGGGGGTGGTGCCGAAGCGCTTGGCCACCTCCGGGTAGAGGACCTTGGTCACCGCGTTGATGATGTCCATATCCCGGACGGTGAGGATGATGGCCTCCCGCAGGTACTGGTAGCCCTTGATGTGGGCGGGGATGCCGATCTCGTGGATGATCTCCGTCACCACGCTCTCCAGGTCCGGCTCAAAGCGCTCCGTCAGGTCCCGTCGGAGGGCGCCGTCCTCCAGGCAGAGCTTCTTGACGCGCTCCAGAAGATACGCAAGGTCGCAGGGCTTCTGCATGAAGTACGCCGCCCCCGCCCGGGACGCCTCCGCCAGAAGCCGCTCGCCGGCAAAGCCGGAGATCATCACCGCGATGGGCCGCTCCCCCTCCGGAAGCTCCGCCGCCCGCTCCAGCACGCCCAGCCCGTCAAGGCCGGTGAGGGCCAGCTCCGTCAGGAGCACACGGGGACGCCGGGCCTTTATCAGCTCCACCGCCTCAAGCCCGTCGCCGGTGGCGCCCACCACTTCAAACGCCCCGTCACTCTCCAGCGCCTCGCCCAGCACCCTCAGGAAATCCCCATTCGCGTCGGCAATGAGGGTCCTGATCTTCTCATCCATCTTTTATCCTCCTTTGTGAATTAGTCGTGACTCCTCCATCCCCAACCGGTCTCTCTACCAATAAACTACCACAAAATCCCAAACTTTGCAATACGAAAATGACGGTTTTTTCAAGAAAATTTCCAAAAAATTTCACTTTTTTAGTGGTATTCCGACCGGTTACACCACAATATATTGTGTCCCGCACTATTTCGCCTCTTTTCGACAAACGGAAGCCCTCCGTCTTTTCGAGACGGAGGGCCGGTTATTTTATGGGAGAGGCTCCACGGCGAACTGGAAGTACATATCGGGGTGGGGCTCGTCCTTCAGGGTGAAGTGCCACCACTCGGTGGAGATGCCCTGGAAGCCGTACATCTCCATGGCCTCCCGGAGGACGCGGCGGTTGGCGATCTGCTCCTTCGTCAGTCCCTCGGTGGCGTCGGCGTGGGAGACGGATCCGAAGAAGTCGAAGGGCGAGCCCATGTCCACATATGTCCCGGCGGCCATGTCAAAGAGCGTCACGTCCACGGTGGAGCCCCGGGAATGGGAGGACTGGGAGGCGATGTAGCCCTTCTCGATGAGCGTCGCCTTGTCCTCGTCGGGGTAGAAGTACGGCTTCATGCTGAGCTCCTCGGCGTTTTGGGTCCACTCCACAAAGGCGTCCACGGCGGCCTGGGGACGGTAGGCGTCCAGGACCACCAGGCGATAGCCCTGGGCCATAAGACTGTCGCTGACGACCTTCAGAGCCCCGGCGGCCTCGGAGGTCAGGAGGGCGACGGGGGCGTAATAGCCCGGCACGCGCTGGCCGGTGAAGTTGAAGCTGGTGTAGTAGCGCATATTGAGCATGATGTCCGGCACATACTCCGCCAGGTCCACGAAGCCCGCCGGGTCCAGCTCCGGCGGCAGCTCAACCACCGGGGGCGTCAGGTCCTGGGTGGCCTGGGCGTAGCCGGCCTCATAGCCCTCGTCATACCCGGCCTTGCGGACCTCCTCGCCGACGGCGGCGGAGGCGGCGGCGTATCCGGCGTCGTAGGCCTCCTTGTCCGGGCCCTCGGCCCGGCCGTCGGTATACCCGGCGTCGTAGCCGGCCTCATACCCGCCGGCGTAGCCCTCGCTCCTGGCCTTGTCCAGGGAATCGGAGCAGGCGGAAAGCCCCAGGGCCAGGGACAGCGCGGCGGCCAGGGCGACGATCGATCTTGGCTTTCTCTCTTTCATGTCGGTCAACCTCGAATCACTCATTTTACAGGAGGAACTGGGCGCAGCAATACCCGGCGTAGACGCACAAAAGCGTGATGCCCTGCCAGCGGGAGAGCTTGCCCTTGATGAGGGCCGGGACGGTCAGCAGGAGCATGACGGCAAACATCACCGGGATATCCATGACGAGGCTTGCGTTGTGCCCCGCGACGGTGACGCCCTGGGGGATCTCAAAGGGGTTCACGGTGATGGCCATGCCGCTCACCAGCACCAGATTGAAAAGGTTGGCGCCGATGACGTTCCCCAGGGACAGGGACCCGTGGCCCTTGACGAGGGAGGTGATGGCGGTGACCAGCTCCGGAAGGGAGGTCCCCAGCGCCACGAAGGTCAGGGCGATGACCGTCTCCGGCACGCCCAGCGCCGTGGCGATCTTGGTGCCGTTGTCCACCAGGAGCCGCGCGCCCACGGCGATGAGCGCCGCGCCCACGATGAGCAGGACGATATTGAGCCAGGTCGCCCGTTCCTTCTCCCCGCTGTCTGCCTCCGGCGCGTCGGGGGAGCCCTTCATCTGGAGGACGGTGAGGACCATGTAGACAAGGAACCCGGCCAGAAGGATGAGGCCCACGGCCTGGGAGAAGTACCCGGTGGTGTAGGCAATGGCGGCGTAAAAGACGGCGGCGATAAAGAAGAACAGCACCGGCGTGCGCAGAGCCTTCCGCTCCACCTTCCCCGGCTTCACCGCCACGGTGATGGCGGCGATGAGGGCAGTGTTGCAGATGACGGAGCCAATGGCGTTGCCGTAGGCAATGGAGCCGGTGCCCTCAATGGCGGCGGTGGTGGAGACCATCACCTCCGGCAGGGTGGTGCCGATGGACACCACGGTGGCGCCGATGAGCAGCTCGGGAAGGCGGAACCTCCGGGCGATGCCCGTGGCCCCCTCCACGAACCAGTCCCCGCCCTTAATGAGGCACACCAGCCCCACGGCGAAGAGCAGCACGGCTTGAACGGTTTGCATAGGCGTCATAATGATCACTCCTGAGAGATCGTAGGATCGCCGGCGGTTTCGCCGGCGGCGGGGTCATAAGCGGCGTCCGGCGACTGAGGCCGGTTGTAGGGGACAGCGGAGGCGAGGACGTTCCGGGCGTCCTTCACGTCGGCCCGGTTGGTGCGGGAGATCTGTCCCCAGGTCAGGAGGATGCCCAGCGCCGCGAACAGGATGCACTTCAGGAAATCCTCGCTTTTGGAGATCTCCACCCAGACGTCCGGGTCGCGCAGGAACGACGGCACCAGGGAGAGGATGTCCCCCATGGAGAGTTCGAACAGCTCGGCGACGTAGTAAAGCTGTACGGTGAAGTTGAGGAGATACACGCCCAGAACGCTGAACACGATGGCCAGCACCAGGGCCGCGTAGTTCATCTTCCCCTTGCAGAGCCTGTATCCGGCGTAGCTGGCCAGGGGGATGAGCATGAAGAGCAGGACGTAGATCTTATGCAGGGCGATGATGGTGAAGACGGAGGGGAGAATGCCCACAACGGCGCCGAGAAGCGCGCCCAGCGCGCCCAGCACGTAGCTTCCGGCGTTCTTTTCGGCCTTGGCCTGAGCGCCCTGGACGGAGCTCTCCAGACAGGCGCGGTGCGCCGGGACGTAGGCGGCGCCCCGTGGGACAGCGCAGTCACAGCCGGACCTGCCGCACAGGGGACAGGCGTCCGGGACGGTGAAGCCCAGGCCCCGGAGCACGTCCAGCGCCGCCAGGACCCCCTGGTCATACACGTCCGGGAGTTTTTTGGTGTTGAGGAAGAACGTGAGGACGCCTTCTGCCCAGGAGAAGCCGGCGGCCTTGCCCAGACGGTCCCGGAGGTCCCGGTTCAGGGCCTTCAGATACGTCTTCTCGTCGTCCTTCCCGGTGGGGAGGCTGACGGAGACGCGGTTTTTGCCCGCGTACTGGACGACGACGAAATAACCCCGTTCCCAGCCGACGGCGCGGATGTCCGAGACAGGCGTGAGCGCGTGGGATCGGCACAGCTGATGGAATTCTTCCTTTGTCATAAGCGTTCCTCCCAAAAGAGCGGTTTTTCCCCCTGAAATAATACAACAGAGGACGGCCTTTTGTCAATCCCTCTTGCCTTTTTACGGGAATAGGTGTATAGTGTTTTCAGCGGTTCCATCATTCTACATAGGAGGAAAAGCTTATGGAAAAAATAAAAGAATCCGCCGCGAAGCTCATCGTATGCGTGGGCGAGGCCGCCGTCGGCATCGTGCTCCTTATTGACCCCAGAGCCTTTACCAGATTTGTGCTCATCGCCGCCGGCATCCTTTTCGCCGTGCTGGGGGCGCTGTCCATGATCAGCTACTTCCGCATGGACCCGGCCGAGGCGGCGCTGAGCCAGGAGCTGGCCCGCGGCCTTGTGGAGCTGGCCTTCGGCGTGCTCGTCATCTGGAAGGCCGACTGGATCACCGGCAGTCTCAAATACCTGGCCGTGCTCTACGGAGGCGCCGCGATCTTCGTGGGCTTTTTGAAGCTCCAGTGGACCGTGGACATGGCGCGCCTCAAAACCGGCCTCTGGCAGTCCGGCGCCGTCTCCGCCGCCTTGTCCATCATCCTTGGCGTCGTCGTCCTGGCCTACGCCCGGAAGGCCCTGTGGGTATTCGCCGGCGTCTCCCTCATCGTCACCGCCGTCAGCACCCTCCTCACCATCTTCCTCAAGCCGGGGAAAGGGACGGACATAGAGTAAGGCCAAAAGAAAACAAGCGAAGAAGGTCTCGGAAACGTCCGCGGATGTTTCCGGGGCCTTTTTTTCATTGTTTTGGCCCGTGCGGCGGCGGGTCCGTTTTATCGGAACCGCTCTGTTTCGCAACGCTCGCTTCCCCCCTGCCCCCCTCCTACGAGGAGGGGGCTCCGGGGCAGGGGCGGGTGCGTTTTATCGGAACTGTTCCGTTATCGCAACCTCTTTTGCCCCTCCTACGGAGGGGTGGCGCGAAGCGCCGGGGTGGTGCTGCAATCCGATTATCGGAAGCTCCAGCGACGCTCAACGGGCTCGAATACCCCGCCGCTGCGGCGGCACCCCTTTTTCCGAAAAAGGGGTCAAGGGGAATAAGGATGCGCCGCAAGCGGCGCATTTAGATTAAATTGCGCCTCCGGCGCAATAAAATTGAGATTGCGGCGAAGCCGCAACCTTTTTAGCCCCCTCCTCGTAGGAGGGGGGCAGGGGGGTAGCGAGCGTGGGAGGACTGAGCGGTATCGACTACCCGTGTTACACCCCTCACACCGTCTCCAGCGTCGTTCCCGGGTAATAATTCTCCAAGATCTCCCGGTATGTCTTCCCCTCGGCGGCGAGGACGTTGGCGCCGTATTGGCTCATGCCCACGCCGTGGCCGTAGCCGCGGGTGGTCATGGTGACGGTGTCCTCGCCCACGGTAAACTCGATGGCGGCGCTGCGCAGGCCGAAGAGGGAGCGCACCTGCGCGCCGGTGAGGAGAACGCCGCCGAAGGTGACGGAGCCCAGGCGGCCGGAGGCGTCCAGGACGCTGGCGCCGATCCAGCTCTCTATTCCGCCGGAGAGGTCGGCGTCCGGGTATTTGGCCAACACCGTCTCCTTAAATTCGCCGGCGGAGACGGTGACGGACTGGACGAAATTGGGCACCGTGTCTTCGCCCTCGGGGCTTTCCACGCTGACAAGATACGGCACCGCCTCCCGCCAGACGTCGGCGCTGTCCTGGGTCCTGCCGGCGGAGGAGGAGTGGAAGGCCGCCATGGCCGGCGCGCCGTCGTAGGTGAGGATGGTGTCCGCCGTGGCGTCCACCGCCGAGGCGATTTTTTCCATATACGCGTCAAAGTCCGCGCCCCACTTGCCCCGCAGGTACGCCTCGTCCTTCCAGGCCGCGCAGCAGGCGCTGTCGGCGCAGATGTCCGCCTCCGGATGGGCGGCGGGCCGGTGGAGGCGGCGGTAGAAGAGGTAGGAGCGCAGGGCCACGGCCTGGGCCTTCAGCGCCTCCGGCTCAAAGGACGCCGGCATCTCCGAGGCCACGGCCCCCAGCAGGTACTCCCGAACGGTGACGGTTTTCACCTCGCCGCCCGCCAAAAGCGCCACGGCCCCCGTATCTCCCGGCGACGGCGCCGCCGGCGGGGGAGCGCTTTGGGTGCTCACGGGCGCCGTCGCTTCGGCGGAGCCGGAGGGCTCGGTGGGCTCGGCGGGGTCCCCGGCGTTTTTCCACGCGGCGGCCACGGGGAATATGAGGGCGAACAGGACCAGAAAAACGGTGAGCGGCAGGACAACTTTCACGGCGAACCTCCATTTGTACCATTGACTTACCAGGTCGGGCGTTGTAAAATAGGACAGGACCCTTCTGGGAACAATCTATGGAACAGTGGTGCTGAATATGCGAAAATGGCTGCGTACTTTGCCGCCTCTGGCGCTGATCCTTGGCGTCCTGGGGGCGTTTTTGCGTCATGTGGAGCTGACGGACGGCTTTGAGCCCTACCGGGGCCGGGACGCGGGCGAGGAGCTGCGGGGCCTGGCCGCCCCGGGCTGTGCCGCCCGGTGGGTGCTGGTGGCCCTGACGGCGGCGCTCTTCGCGGCGCTGGCGGTGATCGCTGTGTTGGCCGTCCGCCGCGTGAAGGCGGGGGACAGCTTCCGCAAGGCGTTTTACACCAGGGGATACCTGGCGTTTGCCGCCATGGCCCTCCTGGGCCTGGTCGTCGTTGTCTGCGCCGTGATCTGCGTGCGCGCCCAGCTCTCCCTGGTGGAGCTGGAGGGTATGTCCCGGTGGGTCTTCGTGCTCTTTTTGGTCCTGGCGGGTCTGGGGATGACGGTGATGGCCCTGAGCGCCTACACCCAGAAGGACTCCTCCTTCCTGCGGCTGGGGAGCATCATGCCCGCCGCCCTCTACTGCTACTGGCTGGTGGCCCTCTACCGGGTCAACGCCGGCAACCCGGTGCTGGCCGATTACGTTTACGCCGCCCTGGCCTTTGCCTGTGCCGCCGTGGGCTTTTACTACGCCGCCGGCTACGCCTTCGGCCGCCGCAACCTGGGCGGCAGCCTCCTCACCGGCCCCATGTCCGTCTACCTCCTCACCGTCACCGCCGCCGACCCCTGGCCCACCCCCCTCCGCGTAGTCCTCATCGCCACGGCGCTCTACCTCACAGTGAGCAATATGCAGTTTTTCTCCTCCCTGGAGCCGGCGGAGAAGAATTGACGGAATCGAAAAGAAAGAACGGGCGGGTGTGGAACCCGCCCGTGGTGTTTTATAAGCGCGGCGAAGCCGCGACCTTTTTAACCTCCCCCTTGGGGGAGGTGGCGCGAAGCGCCGGAAGGGTGGCTCCATTTCTTCGGAAACCTCCCGGGGTGCGTAGGCTCCCTTTCGTAAAGGGAGCTGTCGAGCGAAGCGAGACTGAGGGATCGAAGGTATCGAAAACTGTGCAGTCCTCCCACCTTCGCTTCCCCCCTGCCCCCCTCCTACGAGGAGGGGGCGAAAAAGGATGCGCCGCTTTGCGGCGCAATTTTTATAAACGCGGCGCGAAGCGCCGGAAGGGTCCCCTCACGCGAACAGGGCGCCGTTGAGGAGGTTGCGGGTGAGGCCGGTGAGGGCGTCGACGGGGAGGCCCTGGTCGCGGGTGATCCACATGGTGAGAAGCTCGTAGGTGACGCCGGCCAGGCTCGCTTTTATGTAGGGCAGCTGCCAGGGCTCGCAGTGGAAGAGGGGGTCCAGGACCCCGGTGTCCTCCACGAAGAAGGCCCGGTTGCAGTCCTGGAAGAGGTATCCCAGCTCCTGGTCGTAGAGCAGCGACAGGAAGTCCCGGCTGTCGCCCCAGAAGAGGAAGTAGTCGATCATCAGATTCTCCGGCACCGGGCAGGCGGCGGTGATCTTGTCCAGATACCGCCGGAAAAGGCCGTGGAGGAGGTAGATGAGGATGTCCTCCTTGCGCTGGAAGTTGGTGTAAAAGGTCTGGCGGGAGAGGCCCGCCCGGGCGGTGATGTCCGTGATGGCGATCTGGGAAAAGGGCTTGTACATCATGAGCTTCAAAAGCGTCTGGGACAGGGCGTTTTTGGAGCGGATGGCCATGGGATTCTCCTTCTTGTCGGTCAGCATATCCTCGTCTCCTTTGGCTCAAAAACTTTTACAATTGTAAATGCTTTTACAGAACAAGTCAAGCTTTATTTCTTCAATAACATTTTAACACCGACGACGACGCAAAAGATGCCGAAAAGGCGGCGCAGGAGCGTGGGATCTACGCTTGTGGCGCAAAAGGCGGCCATGGCGGCGGCCAGCGTCCCGGGGAGGGCGAGGGCCAGGACCAGCTTTTTGTCGATGAGCTTATGCCTTACGTGGGAGACGAGGGCGGCGGCGGAGGCGGGCAGGAAGTAGAGGAGGTTGATCCCCTGGGCCAGCCTCTGGGAAAGGCCGCCCAGGTTCGTCATATAGAGGAGCAGCAGCGACCCGCCGCCGATGCCGTACCCCGACAAAACGCCGCACACAAGGCCCGCCAGAACGGAAAGCACGCTCATCCCAGCACGCTCCTGAGGCCCCCGAAGAGGATGAGCAGGGCGAAGGTGCGGGTGAGGAGCTTTGGCGGCAGGCGCTTGAAGCTCAGCCCCGAGAGGATGCCGCCCAGAAGCCCGCCGGCGAGGTAGGGGAGGGCTGCGGCAAGGTCCAGACCGCCCCGGAGGGCGTAGGCCCCGGCGGAGACGGCACACAGGGGGAGCATCACGGCCACACTCGTGGCGAAGGCACGCTTGTCCTCCAGCTTCAGGGTCCCCCGCAGGAGCGGCACCAGCACCATGCCGCCGCCCCCGCCGAAAAAGCCGTTGACCGCCCCGGCCAGGGCGCCCAAGAGGATCACTTTTCCTGTTTGTCCGCGGTTTTCCAAAGTCGGATCGTTCCTTTCGCGTTCATCTGATTGAGGAGCATGAGGAGAAAGGGGAAGAGCACCATGCCGGCAAGGCCGAAGAGCCTGAAGCCTGCGTACATGGCGAAAAGCGCCGCCGCCGGGGCTACGCCGAACTGGTCGCCGATGAGCTTGGGCTCCAGGCACTCGTGGACCACGGTGACCAGGAGGTACGTCACCAGCAGGCCCACCGCCCGGGTGGTCCCGCCGGTGAGGAAGGACGCCAGCGCCCAGGGCAGGAGTACCACGCCGGTGCCGAAGACCGGCAGGGCGTCGATGAGGGCGGTGAGGAGGGCGATGACGGCGGCGTACTCCACGTCCATGAGCAGGAAGGCGGCGGTGAGCTCCAGGAAGGTGATGCCCAGCAGCGCCGCCTCGGCCCTCAGCCACCGGCCCACGCTGTCCAGCACGTCGGCCTTCACGGCCCGGGCGGTGTCCCTGGCGCGGGGCGGGACCTGGCGGATGAGAAAGGCCCGGATGGAGGGAAAGCCGGCGCTGATGAAGAAGGAGCCGATGGCGTAGGTGGCCAGGGCCAGCACCGTCCCCGGCGCGCCGGCGGCGGCGGAGCTGAGCTTTGAAAGCGCCCACGCCGAGAGGGCGGCGGGCAGCTCGGCCGCGCGCTGGCCCACGCTTTTCAGAGCCTCGTCCAAATACCCCCGCAGGGAGGGCGGAACGGCCTGGGCGGCGCGGGAGAAGGCGTTTTCCAACCGTTCGATGAGCCCCGGCAGGGAGGAGGCCAGCCGGGGAAGCTCCCCCACGAAGCCCACCGCCTCGTCCGCCAGCCGCACCACCACCAGCAGGAAGAACCCCAGGAGGGAGGCGAGGACCGTGAGCACGCACAGCGCCGAGGCCACGCCCCGCCGCAGATGGGCCTTCTCCGAGAGGAGCTTCACCGCCGGCTCGCAAAGGGCGGCGGTGAGGAAGGCCAGCGCGAAGGGCATGAGGCACGGCAGGAGCCACCGGAAGAAGCAAAAGACCAGGACGCCGCCAAGGACCGCCCAGAGCACCGCCTTTCCGCCCCGCCCCAGCATGAAGTTCACGGCCAGCCCTCCCGTCTTGGACAAATTGACAGTTTTTTCGCCCCAAACAGGGCCATTTTTCCCTTTATCCGGGTGAATTCTTTCTTGCGCCGGGAAATGTGTTGTGATAAGATAGGGAATAGTTCAAAAAGTATTGTTTGTACATGCCAAAGAATTATTACGACCGGGGGAGAGGCGGAAGCATGGTAAATATTGCTATACTTGGCTTTGGGACCGTGGGGTCCGGCGTGGCCGAGGTCATGGCGGAGAATAAGCTCAGCATCACCCACAACGCCGCCGAGGAGATCGGCGTCAAGTACATCGTGGACATCCGGGATTTCCCCGATTCGCCCTTTGCCTCCAAGCTCATCCGGGACTTTCCCGTCGTGGAGAACGACCCGGAGGTACAGATCGTCGTGGAGACCATCGGCGGCAAGACCGTGGCCTACGACTACACCAAACGGGCGCTTCTGGCGGGCAAGAGCGTGGTCACCTCCAACAAGGAGCTGGTGGCCGCTTACGGCCATGAGCTTCTGGAGATCGCCCGCCAAAAAAACGTCAACTACCTCTTCGAGGCCAGCGTGGGCGGGGGCATCCCCATCATCCGCCCCATCACCCAGTGCCTTACCGCCAACGAGCTGGACGAGATCTACGGCATCCTCAACGGCACCACCAACTATATCCTCACCCGCATGATCACCGACGGCGCGCCCTTCGGGGAGATTTTGAAGGACGCCCAGCGCCTGGGCTACGCCGAGGCCGACCCCACCGCCGATGTGGAAGGATATGACGCGGCGCGGAAAATATGTATCCTGGCCGACCTGTGCTTCGGCAAGAGCGTGGACCCGGAGGCCATCCGCGTGGAGGGCATTTCCGGCGTGACGCTGGAGGACATCGAGTACGCCCGGCGTCTGGGGTATAAGCTCAAGCTCCTGGGCCGTGCCTACCGCCTGCCGGACGGGCGCGTCACCGCCTATGTGGCGCCCCACCTCATCAGCAAGACGAGCCTCCTTTCCAACGTGGACGGTGTCATGAACGGCATCGTGGTCCACGGCAACGCCCTGGGCGAGTGTATGTTCTACGGCGCCGGCGCGGGCAAGCGCCCCACCGCCAGCGCGGTGGTGGCGGACGTCATTGACGCCGTCAAGCACCTGAAGGCCCGGAAATACTTAGGCTGGGAGGAGGCCGAGCCCGGGTATCTGGCGGACGCCGAGGAGGTCCCCACCCGCTGGTATCTGCGCACCGGTTCGGGCCTCGCCGCCATCGGCCGGGCCTTCGGCGACGTGCGCCTCATCAGCTACCCCGGCGACTACCCCGGCGCGGGCCCCGGCGAGTACGCCTTTGCCACCCCGGCCATGACGGGGCGCGAGCTTGCGGAAAAGACCGCCGGAATGGACATTCGCTCCCGGTTCCGCATCCTGTAAAGGCGCATAAAATGGGGAAGACCCCTCAGGCGCTGCGCGCCAGCTCCCCCAAAGGGGGAGCCACTATTATCAAAGGAGGCCGGTTATGGCACTCATTGTACAAAAATTCGGCGGGAGCTCCGTGGCGGACGTGGAGAAGGTCCGGCGGGTCGCCGGGATCATCGAGGAGTGTTACCGGGCGGGGAACGACGTGATCGTGGTCCTCTCGGCCCAGGGCAAGACCACGGATAAGCTCATCGCCACGGCCCACGAATATAACCCCCGCCCCTCCAAGCGGGAGATGGATATGCTCCTCTCTACCGGCGAGCAGCAGTCCGTGGCGCTGTGCGCCATGATGCTCAACGGCATGGGCGTCCCGGCGGTGAGCCTCGCCGGGTGGCAGGTGGATTTCAAGACCAACACAAACTACTCCAACGCCGCCATCAAGTCCGTGGGCTCTGAGCGCATCCGCAAGGAGCTGGACGGCCGGCGGGTGGTGCTCATCACCGGCTTCCAGGGCGTCAACAAGTACGACGACATCACCACCCTGGGCCGCGGCGGCTCCGATACCTCGGCGGTGGCCATCGCGGCGGCCATGCACGCGGATCTGTGCCAGATCTACACCGACGTGGACGGCGTCTACACCGCCGACCCCAACAAGGTCCGGGGCGCCAAGAAGCTGGACGAGATCACCTTCGACGAGATGCTGGAGCTGGCCAGCATGGGAGCCAAGGTCCTCCACAACCGCTCCGTGGAGATGGCCAAGCGCTACAACGTGGACCTGGAGGTCCTCTCCAGCTACGAGAGAAAACCCGGTACTAAAGTCAGGGAGGTAAAGAAATTGGAACAGGTAGAAGTCAGCGGCGTCGCCAAGGACGTCAACGTGGCCCGGTTCACTCTGGTGGGCATCAAGGACGAGCCCGGTATCGCCTTTAAGATCTTCCGCATCCTCGCCAACGAGAAGATCAACGTGGACATCATCATCCAGTCCCTGGGCCGCGAGAACACCCAGGACGTGACCTTCACCGTCACCCGCGCCGACGCCGACGCCGCCCGCGAGGCCCTGGAGAAGAATGCCGACGTCCTCGGCTACAAGAAGCTGGACCTCGACACCCACGTGGCCAAGATCTCCATCGTAGGCGCCGGGATGCTCATGACCTCCGGCGTGGCCGTCAAGATGTTCGACGCCCTGGCCAAGAAGAAGATCAACATCAAGATGATCTCCACCAGCGAGATCAAGGTCTCCGTCCTCGTCGACGAGGACGACGCCGACAAGGCCGTCCAGGCCGTGCACGATAAGTTCTTCGGAGACTGAGACGAATAAACCGCCCCCCGGGCGACGGCACCCGGGGGTTTTGTGTGCGAATATTTGAATTATGTATTGCAAACAGCTATACAATATGGTACAATCCAATCAGAAAGGCAGGTGCTCAAAATGGCGACAAAAAGCGCCAATGTAACGGCTCGTGTTCAACCGGAGATCAAGCGGCAGGCGGAGGCAGTTCTGGACAGACTCGGTCTGCCCGTTTCGGTCCTGATCGATACCCTGTACAGACAGATCATCATGACGGGCGGCGTCCCGTATTCTCTCTCCGTGCCGAGATTGCCCACAAGAGACACCATGACGGACGAGCAGTTTCACGCAATGATGGAAACAGGGACCCGCCAGGCAAATTCCGGCGATGGCCTGCCTCTTGACGAGGCCTTTGAAAAGATCCGCGAGGGGATATGACCATGCGCTATGAGGTCAAGCTGACTACGCAGGCGATCGGGCAAATTGAAGAAACGGTCCAGTATATCTCCAAGACCCTTTTGGAGCCGGGGACAGCACGGAAATGGGCGGATACCTTGCAGCGGGAGATAGGGAAGCTGGACGTTATGCCCTCAAGATACCCTCTCACACAGGAAGAACCGTGGCGCACAAATGGTATCCGCAAAATGCCCGTCAAGAATTTTCTCGTTTACTATCTGGTGGACGAGGAAAAGAAAACCGTGTGGATCATCGCGGTGGTCTACGGTCGAAGAGATCAGCTCGCGGCCCTGTCAGAGATGCCGCGTGACAATGCAGAGTAGGGGCGGGTTCCAAACCCGCCCGTTTTTTTGGGAACCACCCTGTCATCGGCGGGCGGGTTTAGAACCCGCCCCTACCAAAAAGGCTTGCGCCAAATGCGCAATTAATTTAAAAAAGCGCCGCTTGCGGCGCAACCTTTTTAGCCTCCCCCCTTGGGGGAGGTGCCGAGCGAAGCGAGGCGGAAGGGTGGCTCCCTTTCGTAAAGGCTGCGCCCGCAGGCGCGTGTCGGAGCGCAACCGCCCTGAAGGGGCGGCTCTTAGCGTGGAGACGAGCTGTCGAGCGAAGTGAGATTGGGGGATCGAAGGTATCGATACGTGCACGGTCATCCCACGTTCGCTACCCCCCTGGGGCTGTGAAAAAAGAGCAAAAATAAGCTCGGTTTTTCACAGCCCCTGTTTTTGTGTGGAAAAATAACCGCATTTCGTCAAAAAGGGCACACTACCCCTACCCCACAGGA